>NZ_JBIBHG010000006.1:0-245548 GCF_042956885.1 Streptomyces sp. NPDC008163
ACTCTATCAGACTCTTTCGTGTCCGATTCCCGGTCGAAGCGGGTCAAGCGATTTTCGCTTTCCAGTTCTTCGCTTTCGCGTTTCCCTTTCCGGCGAGTCCGACTCTATCAGATCCTTTCGGGCCTGATTCCCAGTCAGCGGGGCTTGCCTTCCCGGCCGTTGGGCCGTTCCGACGAGTGAGACATTAGCGGATTCCTGGACTCCGACGCCAATCGGGGTCGCGCCCTTTCGAACGCGGATTCCTCATTTCGCATAAGCGCACGCCAAGACATGCGACAACTGTCGCGTGCTCGTTGTATTTCTTGCGGAATGGCTGTCCGGGGACCGACCGGGGTCGGCGCTCACGTCGGACAACTCGGAGCACACTACGGATCGGGAGAGGGCGTGTCAACCCCGGGGTGGCCGGGGTCGACGCGTGGGTGTCAGCCGTTGCCGGAGGCCAGTTCGCGGCTGCGGTCGCGGGCGGCTTCGAGGGCTGCGATGAGGGCCGCGCGTACGCCGTGGTTCTCCAGCTCTCGGATGGCGCTGATCGTGGTGCCGGCCGGGCTGGTCACGGCCTCGCGGAGCTTGACCGGGTGCTCGCCACTGTCCCGGAGCATCACGGCGGCGCCGATCGCGGCCTGGACGATGAGGTCATGGGCCTGGGCGCGCGGCAGGCCGAGCAGGATGCCGGCGTCCGTCATCGCCTCGACCAGGAAGTAGAAGTACGCCGGGCCCGAGCCGGACAGGGCGGTGGCCGCGTCCTGCTGGGACTCCGGGACGCGCAAGGTCTTGCCGACGCCCTTGAAGATGGCGTCCGTCGAGGCGAGGTGATCGCCCGTGGCGTGGCTGCCCCCCGAGATGACCGACATGCCCTCGTCCACCAGGACCGGGGTGTTCGGCATGACGCGGACGACCGGGGTGCCGGCGGCGAGGCGGTCCTCGATGAACGCGGTCGTGATGCCGGCCGCCGCACTGATGACCAGGCGGTCCGCGGTGAGGTGCGGGGCCAGCTCGTCCAGGAGGCGGCCCATGTCCTGCGGCTTGACCGCGAGGATCAGGATGTCGGCCCGCTCGGCGGCCTCCGCGTTGGTGACCGCGTCCACGCCGTAGCGGTCGTGGAGTTCGGCGGCCCGGTCCGAGCGGCGGGTGGTGACCAGCAGGTTCGACGGGCGCCAGCCGGCCCGGATCATCCCGCTGAGCAGGGCCTCGCCGATCTTGCCGGTGCCGAGGACTGCAACTGTCTGGGTCATGCCGTTCACCCTCCGGGCGGTGCTCGATGTGCGCGGTGCTCAGTGCTCGTCGGCGCCATCTTCGCACCGCCCCGTCAGGCGGTGCGGCGGCGGAGGGTGGCCGCGCCGAGGGCCAGGACGAGCAGGGCGCAGCCCGCCACGACGAGGACGTCGCGGACGAAGTCCCCGGTGACGTCGGTGTGGTGAAGGACCTGGTTCATCCCGTCCACGGCGTACGACATCGGCAGCACGTTCGAGATGGCTTCGAGGAACGGCGCCATCCGGTCGCGCGGGATGAACAGGCCGCAGAGCAGCAGTTGCGGGAAGATCACCGCGGGCATGAACTGCACGGCCTGGAACTCGGAGGCCGCGAACGCCGACACGAACAGGCCGAGTGCCGTGCCGAGCAGCGCGTCGAGCAGGGCGACCAGGAGCAGCAGCCACGGCGATCCCATGACGTCCAGGCCGAGGGCCCACACCGACAGGCCGGTGGCCAGGAGCGACTGGAGGACGGCGACGGCGCCGAAGGCGAGCGCGTAACCCGCGATGAGGTCGCCCTTGCCGAGGGGCATCGCGAGCAGGCGCTCCAGGGTGCCGGAGGTGCGTTCGCGCAGGGTGGCGATCGAGGTCACCAGGAACATCGTGATCAGCGGGAAGATCCCGAGGAGCGAGGCGCCGGTCGAGTCGAAGGTCTGCGGGCTGCCGTCGAAGACGTACCGCAGCAGGGTGATCAGAAGGACCGGGATCAGCAGGAGCAGCGCGACCGTACGGGGGTCGTGGGCGAGCTGGCGCAGGACGCGGCCGGCGGTGGCGAGGGTGCGGGCCGGGGTCAGGGGGGCCGTGGTGCTCATCGGGCGTTCTCCTTGCGGTGGGCGGCCGCGTCGACCAGGTGGAGGAAGGCCGCTTCGACGGTGTCGGTGCCGGCGGCGGTGCGCAGGGCGTCCGGGGTGTCGTCGGCGAGGATCTCGCCCCCGCGCATGAGGAGGAGGCGGTGGCAGCGCTCGGCCTCGTCCATGACGTGGGAGGAGATGAGGAGCGCGGTGGAGCGTTCGGCGGCGAGGGTGTGGAAGAGCTGCCACAGATCGCGGCGCAGGACCGGGTCGAGGCCGACGGTCGGTTCGTCCAGGACGAGCAGGTCCGGGGTGCCGAGGAGGGCGACGGCGAGCGAGACGCGGGTGCGCTGGCCGCCGGAGAGGTTGCCGGCGAGGGCGTCCTCGTGGCTGGTCAGGTCGACCTCGGTGAGCGCGCGGGTGACGGTCTGGTGGCGGGCGTCGCGGTGGGCGCGGCCGGGCCGGAGGATCGCCGCGAAGTAGTCGAGGTTCTGGCGGACGGTGAGGTCGGTGTAGACGGAGGGCGCCTGGGTGACGTACCCGACGCGGGGGCGGAGGGAGGGGTGTCCTGCGGGGCTGCCGAGGACCTTGAGGGTGCCGGTGACCTTGGCCTGGGTGCCCACGACAGCGCGCATGAGGGTGGATTTGCCGCAGCCGGAGGGGCCGAGGAGGCCGGTGATCCTGCCGGGTTCGACGGTGAAGTCGAGGCCCTTGAGGACCGTGCGGCTGCCTCGTTGGACGGTGAGGCCACGGGCCTCGACGGCGACGCCCGAAGAATTCATCATGTGATGAATATTGGCTCGGCGGGGCATCGCCGTCAAGGGACGGGGCGGGGCTGTCGGCTCAGCGCACGGCCGCGTGCAGCTCCACGACGTACGCCTCCTCCACCGTGCCGTCCGGGAACTCCGCCAGGAGCCGGTCCCGCTCCTCGGCGAGGAAGCCCCGGGCCGCCTCGTCGTCCATGGTCAGGAACGCGGAGTGGCTGCCGAGGTTGTCGACGTGGGTGGTGAGGGGGACGCGCCGGGTCCACGGGACGCGGCGGTACGTGAAGTCGAGGTCCGGCGGCAGGCCGCGGTCCTGGTCGGCCGCGCCGTGGGAGCCGCGTCCCAGCTCCTCCGGCCCGACCCCGAAGAAGCGCAGGAGCCGTTCCCCCTGGGCGGCGATCCACGGGACCGTGCGGTCTGAGACGTTCCACCAGAGGGCGAGCGTGCCGCCCGGCCGCAGGACGCGCCGGACCTCGGCGGCCGCGCGGGCGTGGTCGGTCCAGTGCCAGGACTGGGCGTACGTGATCAGGTCGGCCGAGGCGGTCGCGAAGGGGAGCCGGTTGCCGTCGCCCTGTACGAGCGGAGCGTCCGGGAGGTCCCGGCGCAGCTGGGCGGCCATGCCGGGCCCGGGTTCGACGGCGACGACGCGGGCGCCCCGGTCGAGGAGGCGGCGGGTCGAGATGCCGGTGCCCGCGCCCACGTCCAGGGCGCGGGCACCTCGCAGGGGGCGTCCGGCGATGTCCTCGACGGCGTCGAACAGCGCGTCCGGGTAGCTCGGGCGGGCGGCGGCGTACTGGGCGGCGGCCCGGTCGAAGGACAGGGCACGCGTGGGGCCCGGGACGGCGCCCGGTGAGTGTGTCGTGGTCATGCGGCCATCGTGCCCGGTGGCCGCACGGCCGCGTCAGCCGCGGCGGCCCTTCTTCTTGCGGGCGGCCGGGTTGCCGGTGCGGGAGGCGCGGCGCTTCGCGTACCGGGCGACGGCCTCCTCGTACTCCGTGCGCCGCAGCTTCTCACCGGGCGCCTCGGTGAACGTACGGAAGAAGTACGCGAGCAGCGAGCCGATGAAGCCGATGGCCTTCAGGCCGCGCAGGTTCTCCTCGCGGGCCGGGTCGGCGGGGCGGCGGCTGAAGCCCTCCCAGGTCTTGCGGAAGGCGACCGCGCTGCAGAGGGCGAACATCGCGACCACCAGCACGCCGACGAAGCCGCCGACGTCGGCGATCTCCAGGCCCTGGTACGCGAAGCGCAGGACGAAACAGGCGGCGGCGGCCGCGAGGAGGGAGCCGGCGGCGGCTCCGGCGCGGCGCAGACCGTAGTGGCCGTCGTGGGCGACCCAGGTGGTGCCGAAGAAGCGGAGGGGCTCGGGCTGCGGGCCCTGCGGGGTGCCGGCCGCGGGCTCGGACGGGCCGGGGGCCGCGCCTTCGGGGGTCTCGCTGTTCTCGCTCACGGGGTCGATTATCCCGCAGGGTCGGGGGGCGCCGGGGGGCCGTGCGTGCGGCCCCCCGGTCCTGCTTGCGTCAGCCCAGCTTCGAGACGTCGCGGACGGCGCCCCGGTCGGCGCTGGTCGCCATCGCGGCGTACGCGCGAAGGGCGGCCGAGACCTTGCGGTCGCGGTTCTTCGGGGCGTAGACGCCGTTCAGGGCCTCGCGGCGGGCGGCCAGTTCCTCGTCGGGGACCAGGAGGTCGATCGAGCGGTTCGGGATGTCGATCCGGATGCGGTCGCCGTCCTCGACGAGCGCGATCGCGCCGCCGGAGGCCGCCTCGGGCGAGGCGTGGCCGATGGACAGGCCCGACGTGCCGCCGGAGAACCGGCCGTCCGTGATCAGGGCGCAGCTCTTGCCGAGGCCGCGGCCCTTCAGATACGAGGTCGGGTAGAGCATCTCCTGCATGCCGGGTCCGCCCTTGGGGCCCTCGTAGCGGATGACGACGACGTCGCCCTCGTTGACCTGCTGCGTGAGGATCTTCTGGACGGCCTCCTCCTGCGACTCGCAGACGACGGCCGGGCCCTCGAAGGTCCAGATGGACTCGTCGACACCCGCCGTCTTCACGACGCAGCCGTCCACGGCCAGATTGCCGCGCAGGACCGCGAGGCCGCCGTCCTTGGAGTAGGCGTGCTCCACGGAGCGGATGCAGCCGCCCTCGGCGTCCTCGTCCAGGGTGTCCCAGCGCTCGGACTGGGAGAACGCCTCCGCCGAGCGCACGCAGCCGGGGGCGGCGTGCCACAGCTCGACGGCCTCCGGCGCCGGGGAGCCGCCGCGCACGTCCCAGGTCTTCAGCCAGTCGGCCAGCGACGGGCTGTGCACGGAGTGCACGTCCTCGTTGAGCAGGCCCGCGCGGTGCAGTTCGCCGAGGAGGGCCGGGATGCCGCCGGCGCGGTGCACGTCCTCCATGTAGTACGTGCGGTTCTTGCCGACGTTGGGGGCGACCTTGGCCAGGCACGGGACGCGGCGCGACAGGGCGTCCATCTCGGTCAGGCCGTAGGCGACGCCCGCCTCCTGGGCGGCGGCCAGGAGGTGCAGGATCGTGTTGGTGGAGCCGCCCATCGCGATGTCGAGCGCCATGGCGTTCCCGAAGGCGGCGGCCGTGGCGATGTTGCGGGGCAGGACCGATTCGTCGTCCTGCTCGTAGTAGCGGCGGGTCAGGTCCAGCACCGTGCGGGCGGCGTTCTCGTAGAGCGCCTTGCGTGCGGTGTGGGTGGCCAGGACCGATCCGTTGCCGGGGAGCGAGAGGCCGATGGCCTCGGTCAGGCAGTTCATCGAGTTGGCGGTGAACATGCCGGAACAGGAACCGCAGGTGGGACAGGCGTTCTCCTCGATACGGAGGATGTCCTCGTCGGAGATCTTGTCGTTGACCGCCTCCGACATCGCGTCGACCAGGTCGAGCGTGCGGACGGTGCCGTCGACCAGCGTGGCGCGGCCCGACTCCATCGGGCCGCCGGAGACGAAGACGGTCGGGATGTTCAGGCGCAGGGCCGCGTTGAGCATGCCCGGGGTGATCTTGTCGCAGTTGGAGATGCAGATCAGCGCGTCGGCGCAGTGCGCCTCGACCATGTACTCCACGCTGTCCGCGATGAGGTCGCGGGAGGGGAGGCTGTAGAGCATGCCGCCGTGGCCCATGGCGATGCCGTCGTCCACGGCGATCGTGTTGAACTCGCGCGGGATGCCTCCGGCGGCGACGACCGCCTCGCTGACGATCCGGCCGACGGGGGCCAGGTGGGTGTGGCCGGGCACGAACTCCGTGAAGCTGTTGGCGACGGCGATGATCGGCTTCCGGCCGATGTCCGCGCCGGGTACCCCGGAGGCGCGCATAAGGGCGCGGGCGCCCGCCATGTTGCGGCCGTGGGTGACTGTGCGGGACCTCAGCGTGGGCATCGTCCTGTCGCTCCTTCTGCGTTGAAGACTGCTCCCGAGCGTACGCCGTTGGTGCCAGGATGTGGACCGGGTGTCCGCTATGCGGAAGCGTGCGGGGGCGGGGGGCGCCTGCGGCGGGCGTTGTCCCCTGCCCGCCCCTTCCCGGAACCGGGGCGCTGCCCCGGGCCCCGCTCCTCAAGCGCCGGAGGGGCTGAGTTTCCGCGGCGGGGTGGGTCTGCGACGGCAGCGGCACAATCAAGCCCCTGCGGCGATTGAGCAGCGGGGGTCGGGGGGCAGCGCCCCCGACAACGGTGCCGCGGGCTTACGCGGACGGCTCCGTCAGGTAGCGCTGGAGGGTCGGGGCCACCATCGCGACGATCTTCTCCGGCGGCGCGGACGCCAACGGCTCGGCCCGCAGCACGTACCGCACTATCGCGATGCCCACCATGTGCGAAGCCGCGAGCTCCGCGCGGAACGTCGCGTCCGGGACGTCCAGGCTCGCCGCCACGCGTTCCAGCAGGCGGCGCAGGACGAAGCTGCGGAGGACCGTCGCGGCGGCCTCGTGGGTGAGGGCGGAGCGGAGGACCGCGAGGAGGGGGGCCCGGGTCGTCGGGTTCTCCCAGATGCCGATGAAGGCGCGGGCGAGGCGTTCGCCGACGTCGGCGGTGTCGCCTTCGAGGACGGCCGGGACGAGCAGGGCCGGCTCGAAGGACAGCTCGATCGCGGCGGCGAAGACCTCGTCCTTCGTACCGAAGTAGTGGTGGACCAGCGCGGAGTCGACGCCGGCCGCGCGGGCGATGCCCCGGACCGAGGTCTTGTCGTACCCGCGCTCGGCGAACTCCGTGCGGGCGGCCTCCAGGATGCGGGTGCGCGCGTCCGGGCCGGTGTCCGAAGCGGCGCGGGCGGGGCGGCCCCGGCGCCTGGGGCCCGGTGCGTCGGGAGTCATGAGCGGGGCGCGCGCTCGGGGGACGCGGCGAGGTGGAGCCGGGTGAAGGCCAGCGCCTCCGCGAGGTCGGCCTCGCGTTCGGCGGTGGACATCGCGCGGCGGGTGTTGACCTCGATGACCACGTGCCCGTCGAAGCCGGAACCGGCCAGCCGCTCAAGGAGTTCCGCGCAGGGCTGGTCGCCCCGGCCGGGCACCAGGTGCTCGTCCTTGTTGGAGCCCTTGCCGTCGGCCAGGTGGACGTGGGCCAGCCGGTCGCCCATCCGGTCCACCATGGCGAGGCCGTCCGTGCGCGCGGTGGCGGTGTGCGACAGGTCCACCGTGAAGTGCCGGTAGTCGTCGTTGGTGACGTCCCAGTCGGGGGCGTACGCGAGCATCTCGCGGTCCCGGTAGCGCCACGGGTACATGTTCTCGACGGCGAAGCGGACGTCCGTCTCGTCGGCCATCCGCCAGATTCCGGTGACGAAGTCCCGGGCGTAATTGCGCTGCCACCGGAACGGGGGGTGCACGACGACCGTCGACGCGCCCAGCTTCTCGGCGGCGGCGCGGGCCCGCTGGAGTTTGACCCACGGATCGGTCGACCAGACCCGCTGGGTGATCAGCAGACACGGCGCGTGCACGGCGAGTATCGGCACCTGGTGGTAGTCGGAGAGCCGGCGCAGCGCCTCGATGTCCTGGCTGACCGGGTCGGTCCAGACCATGACCTCGACGCCGTCGTAGCCGAGGCGCGCGGCGATCTCGAAGGCCGTCGCCGTCGACTCCGGATAGACCGAGGCCGTCGACAGGGCGACCTTCGCATCCGGGACGCGCACCACTGGTTCTGCCACGCAGACAGCGTACGGGCAGTGCTGCGCACCGCCGAGGGAGAGCGGCGGAAAGTGACCAGGGCCGCACCACGCCCCCCGCACCTCAGTCCAGCGCCGCTTCCCCGGCCGACGGCAGGTGGTCCAGGCGGCGCAGGATCACGCCCTCGCGCAGCGCCCACGGGCAGATCTCCAGCTCGTCCACGTCGAGCAGATCCATCGCGCCTTCCGCGACCAGCGCCCCGGCCAGCAGTTGCGCGGCCCGGCCCTCGGAGACGCCGGGCAGGGTCTGCCGCTCCTCGGCGGTCATCGCGGCCAGCTTCGGCACCCACTCCTCCAGCGCCTTGCGGCTGAGGGTGCGCGGCACGTACTGGCCCTCGGCGGAGCGCGCCGCGCCCGCGATCCTGGCGAGCTGCTTGAACGTCTTGGAGGTGGCCACCACATGGTCCGGGCGGCCGATGCGCGTGAAGTCGCCGACGCTGCGGGCGATGCGCGCCCGTACGTGCCGGCGCAGCGCCTTGACCTCCGCCGGGTCCGGCGGGTCGCCCGGCAGCCAGCCGGCGGTGAGGCGCCCGGCGCCCAGCGGCAGCGAGACGGACGCGGCCGGTTCCTCGTCCATGCCGTACGCGATCTCCAGCGAGCCGCCGCCGATGTCGAGGACCAGCAGCTTGCCCGCCGACCAGCCGTACCAGCGGCGGGCGGCGAGGAAGGTGAGCCGCGCCTCCTCCGTACCGCTGAGGACCGCGAGGCCGACGCCGGTCTCCTCCCGTACCCGCTCCAGCACCTGGTCGGCGTTGCTCGCGTCGCGTACCGCGGAGGTGGCGAAGGCGAGGACGTCCTCGCAGCCCTTGTCCTCGGCTGCTTCGAGCGCGCCCGCGATGGTCCCGACCAGCCGGTCCACGCCGAGCGGACCGATCGCGCCGTCCTCGTCGAGGAGTTCGGCGAGGCGCAGCTCGGCCTTGTGCGAGTGCGCGGGCAGCGGGCGGGCGCCGGGGTGGGCGTCCACCACCAGCAGATGAACCGTGTTCGACCCCACGTCGAGGACTCCGAGTCTCATGCAGGGCACGCTACTGCGGGCGGCGGACTTACTCTGGGCCCGTGCCAAAGACGAAAAAGGCGAAGCCGGGCAAAGCCACGAAGAAGCGGGACATCGAGGCGGAGACCCCGCAGGACATCAAGCACGTCGAGAAGGTGGAGATGCACACGCCGCTGGCGGAGCCCGACCCTTCCGACGAGACGGAGCCGGACTTCCCCCGCGCCTGGGTGGAGTTCCCCGACCCCGCCGACGACGAGCAGGTCTTCCGCTGCGATCTGACGTGGCTGACGTCGAGGTGGACGTGCATCTTCGGCAGCGGCTGCCAGGGCATCCAGGCGGGCCGCGCCGACGACGGCTGCTGCACACTGGGCGCCCATTTCTCGGACGAGGACGACGAGAAGCGCGTGGCCGGTCATGTGGCGCGCCTCACTCCGGAGCTGTGGCAGTTCCACGACGTGGGTACGGAGACGGGCTGGACCCAGACCGACGAGGACGGCGACCGCCAGACGCGGCGCTGGCAGGGCTCCTGCATCTTCCAGAACCGGCCGGGCTTCCCCGCCGGGGCGGGCTGCTCGCTGCACATCCTGGCGCTGCGGGAGGGCCGGGAGCCGCTGGAGACCAAGCCGGACGTGTGCTGGCAGCTGCCCGTACGGCGTACGTACGAGTGGATCGACCGGCCCGACGACACGCGGGTGCTCCAGGTGTCGATCGGTGAGTACGACCGGCGGGGCTGGGGCCCGGGCGGCCATGACCTGCACTGGTGGTGCACGTCGGCGACCTCGGCGCACGGGGCCGGTGAGCCGGTGTACGTGTCGTACCGGCCGGAGCTCATCGAGCTGATGGGCAAGGAGGCGTACGCCACGCTGACCGAGCTGTGCGAGCAGCGGCTCGCCTCGCTGCTGCCGATGGCCCCGCACCCGGCGGACCCGGCGTAGGGCTTCTCCTTCGGACCGGGCCGCATGGTCAGTCCGCGGGGGGCGGGGTGCTCGGCCCCTTCGGCGGGGCGGGTGGTTCCGACGAGCCGGTGGGGTCCGGGGGCGGGCTCGTCTCGGACTCCGTGGGCGTCGGCGTGGGCGTCGGGTCGCTCGGGTCCGGCGTCGGCGTGGACGGGTCCGGGGTGCTCGGGTCCGGGTCCGGCGGGGTGGACCTCGGCGGGACCGGGCGCGGGTGGAGTCCGCGCGGCGTGGCGCCGGGGGTGGGCGCCTTGGCCCCGTAGCCGTGCAGGGCGACGACCGCGCCCGAGGGGGCGACGGTGAGGTGGGCGGTCCAGGGCCCCGCGGGCTGCCGCGCGTGGTCCACGAGGGCACGGATCGTGACGCTGCCACCGGCCGGGAGCTTCCCGGAGGTGCGGCTCAGGCGCACCCAGGACCGGTCGGTGGCGACGGACCAGGAGACCGGGCCGGCCTTCGACGCGGTGAGGGTGATCAGGGTCGCGGAGCCGGCCGTGCCGGTCCGCACGGTGAGCCGGCCCCCGCCGTGCGCGCCGGGCTCGCGGGAGGGGTCGGTGCCCTTGCTGACGATCTCAGCGGAGACCTCGGGCCGGGAGTCCTTTCCGGTGAAGCGGGAGCCGGCGTCCGGGCGGGCGTTGCCTGCGTTCTCGTAGTCGTCGTAGGGGGTCTGCGTCGTGCCGGTCCCGTTGTCGGCGGCGCTGACCGCCGGGCCGTCTCGGCCCTCGCCGGTGAGGGGCGCGCCCCGGTAGGCGGACCACAGGGCGATGACCGGGGCGGCGACCACGGTGGCGACGACCGTCGTCGTCATGACCCGGGAGCGCAGCCGGTCGCGGCGGGCCGCGTGGTCCTTGGGGTCCATGGGGAAGCCGGTGCGGTCGAAGCGGGGTGTGGCGGACCGATTCTTCTGGTGTTTCTGCGCGTGCAGCATGGCCACGTACGCGGACGGCCTCGGGGCCTCCACGACCGGCAGCACGGCGGCCGGGGTCACCGTCTTCCCGGGCCACGGCCCCTCGGCCCCGGCGCGTTCGGCGGCGCGGCGGCAGCGCGGGCAGTCGTCCACGTGCCGGACGAGCTCGCGGCGGAGCGTGGGCGAGAGGAGGGCGCGGTGGTCGCCGGTGAGCCGGCCGGCCGTGGGGCAGTTGCCCGTCTCGACCACGGCGAGGGCGGCCCTGGTGCGCTCGACCTCGCAGGCGGCGCCCGCCAGGAGCTCCCGGGCGGCCGTGGCGTCGAGGCCGAGGACGGCGGCGACGGCGCGCGGGGTCAGCCCGTGCCGGACGGCGAGCTCCAGGGCCTCGCGCTGTTCCGGCGTGGTGCCCGCGGCCTCGGGCCAGGCCAGCTGGGCCAGCTCCCTGCGGTGCGCCTCGGCGGCGGGGGCGCTTTCCGTGGCCTCCGCCGGGGCGGGCGCGGCTGCGTGGGCGGCCGGTGACGCGGGCCGCGCCGCGCGGCGGGCGGGGCGGGCGGCAGCGCCGGCGTGGCGGTCCTCGTCGGCGGGTCTGCGGTGCGGGGGGCGGGCGGGGTCGGGGCGGCGGTGGGCGCGGCGGCCCTGCTTCTGCTCGGTGAGCCGGCGCAGACAGGTCCACCTGGCCAGGGCGTACAGCCAGGTTTTACGTTCCTCCTCGCCGGCCGGGCAGCGGGAGCCCTGGCGTTCGGCGAGGGCCAGGACGCCGCCCAGCGCCTCGGTGGCGGCGTCGTGGTCGCAGAGGACGGAGAGGCAGTAGGTGAAGAGGCCGTCGAGATGCGGCTCGTAACGGGCGGGCGGCTTCTTCGGCGCGGCGTGCGAGGAGTGGGGCGCGCGATGCTGTCCGCGGTGCGCGCCGGGGGTGTTCGTCGGAGTCTCCAGCCTGCTGCTCGTCACCTTGCGACCGTAGGCGCGGCGGCTTCGCCCCTCGCACTCCTTGAGTAGATTTAACCCTTACGGGTGAACGTATCGCGCGATAAGGGACAGCCGTTCCCGGCCGCGCTGTCAGTGCCCACCGATACGGTGGCGCCATGGCTGCCCGTACGAAATCCGCGAAGGACCGGCCGTCCTACCGCTGCACCGAATGCGGCTGGACCACCGCGAAGTGGCTCGGCCGTTGCCCCGAGTGCCAGGCGTGGGGGACGGTCGAGGAGTTCGGCGGCGCGCCCGCCGTCCGGACCACGGCCGCGGGGCGGGTCTCCACCGCCGCGCTGCCCATCGGCCAGGTCGACAGCCGGCAGGCCACCGCCCGGCCGACCGGGGTGAGCGAGCTGGACCGGGTGCTGGGCGGGGGTCTGGTGCCCGGGGCCGTCGTGCTGCTCGCGGGCGAGCCGGGCGTCGGGAAGTCCACGCTGCTGCTCGACGTCGCGGCCAAGGCGGCGACCGACGAGCACCGCACGCTGTATGTGACGGGCGAGGAGTCCGCCTCCCAGGTCCGGATGCGGGCCGACCGGATCCGGGCGATCAGCGACCACCTGTATCTGGCGGCGGAGACCGATCTGTCGGCGGTCCTCGCCCACCTGGACGCGGTCAAGCCCTCGCTGCTGATCCTGGACTCGGTGCAGACCGTGGCCTCGCCGGAGATCGAGGGCGCGCCGGGCGGGATGGCGCAGGTCCGCGAGGTGGCGGGGGCGCTGATCCGGGCCTCCAAGGAGCGCGGGATGTCGACGCTGCTCGTGGGCCATGTCACCAAGGAGGGCGCCATCGCCGGGCCCAGGCTCCTGGAGCACCTGGTGGACGTGGTGCTGTCGTTCGAGGGCGACCGCCATGCCCGGCTGCGCCTGGTGCGCGGCGTCAAGAACCGGTACGGGGCGACCGACGAGGTCGGCTGCTTCGAGCTGCACGACGAGGGGATCACCGGGCTCGCCGATCCGTCCGGCCTGTTTCTCACGCGGCGCGACGAGCCGGTGCCGGGCACCTGCCTGACCGTGACGCTGGAGGGGAAGCGGCCCCTGGTCGCGGAGGTACAGGCGCTGACGGTGGACTCGCAGATCCCGTCCCCCCGGCGGACCACGTCGGGCCTGGAGACCTCCCGGGTGTCGATGATGCTCGCGGTCCTGGAGCAGCGCGGCCGGATCAGCTCGCTGGGCAAGCGGGACATCTACAGCGCGACGGTGGGCGGTGTGAAGCTGTCCGAGCCGGCCGCCGACCTGGCGATCGCGCTGGCGCTGGCGAGCGCGGCGAGCGACACACCGCTGCCGAAGAACCTGGTGGCGATCGGCGAGGTGGGCCTCGCGGGCGAGGTCAGACGGGTCACGGGGGTCCAGCGCAGGCTGGCCGAGGCGCACCGGCTGGGGTTCACGCACGCCCTGGTCCCGACCGATCCGGGCAAGGTCCCGGCCGGTATGAAGGTGACGGAAGTGGCCGACATGGGCGACGCCCTCAGGGCGCTCCCGCGCCGGACCCGCGCACAGGCCCCCCGGGAGGACGACGCACGCCGGTAGACTTTGCCCTGGTCTCGCCCGTCCGTACGAACGGCACGTGGGACGTAGGGTCCTTCGATCGGATCCGGCCTGTTTCCGACCGACAGGCCACGAGGGCACCGCAAACCTGTGACCGGAGGAGTGCAGTGGCAGCCAGCGACCGGGCAGCATCGCCCGGAAAGTCCGGCCAAACCACGGGCAACGAGGCGCTGATGCGCGCCTCGTTGAGCGCCGTCGCGCCCGGAATGGCCCTGCGGGACGGCTTGGAGCGCATTCTCCGCGGCAACACCGGGGGTCTGATCGTGCTCGGCATGGACAAGACCGTCGAGTCGATGTGCACGGGCGGCTTCGTGCTGGACGTGGAGTTCACCGCGACCCGGCTGCGGGAGCTGGCCAAGCTGGACGGCGCCCTGATCCTCGACAAGGACATGACCAAGATCCTGCGCGCGGGTGTGCAGCTGGTCCCGGACGCGTCGATCCCCACCGAGGAGACCGGCACCCGGCACCGCACCGCGGACCGGGTCTCCAAGCAGTGCAATTTCCCGGTCGTCTCGGTCTCCCAGTCGATGCGCCTGATCGCGCTGTACGTGAACGGGGAGCGGCGGGTCCTGGAGGAGTCGGCGGCGATCCTGTCCCGCGCCAACCAGGCCCTCGCCACGCTGGAGCGGTACAAGCTGCGGCTCGACGAGGTCGCCGGGACGCTCTCCGCGCTGGAGATCGAGGACCTGGTGACCGTCCGGGACGTGACGGCGGTGGCCCAGCGCCTGGAGATGGTCCGCCGGATCGCGACGGAGATCGCGGAGTACGTGGTGGAGCTCGGCACCGACGGCCGGCTGCTCTCGCTCCAGCTGGACGAGCTGATCGCGGGCGTGGAGCCGGAGCGCGAGCTGGTCGTGCGGGACTACGTGCCGGAGCCGACGGCGAAGCGTTCGCGCACGGTGACGGAGGCGCTGACCGAGCTGGACTCGCTGACCCACACCGAGCTGCTCGAACTCCCGGTGGTGGCGCGGGCGCTGGGCTACAGCGGCTCGCCCGAGACGCTGGACTCGGCGGTGTCGCCGCGCGGTTTCCGGCTGCTGGCGAAGGTGCCGCGGCTGCCGGGCGCGATCATCGACCGGCTCGTGGAGCACTTCGGCGGTCTGCAGAAGCTGCTCGCGGCGAGCGTGGACGACCTCCAGACGGTGGACGGGGTCGGCGAGGCCCGGGCGCGCAGCGTGCGCGAGGGCCTGTCCCGGCTGGCCGAGTCGTCCATCCTCGAACGGTACGTGTAGCCCTCCGGCACTCCCCCGGGACGTCCGCCCCGGCGCTCAGTCCTTCGCGAGGACGAACGAGGCGCGCTGCACGGGCTGGCCCGGCGCCTTCGCCTCCACGAGGTACGTGCCCGGCTTGGCCTTGCCCGGCGGCGGCGTCGCGCACTTGGGGGCGCTCTTCGCCCGGTCCCACTGAACGGTGTGCACGACGGTCGTCCCGGCGGGCACCTCGATCAGGGCGGGCTTCGGGTCGCGCGGGCAGTCCTTGGACGACCAGACCTCGTCGTCGTCCCCGCCCGCCTCGGTGACGGTGAGCACCGCGCTCTTCGGCCCGAAGTCGGCCTTGCAGGCGGTGGACGAGGTGTTCGTGACGAACAGCCGGAACTTCGGCTTCTCGTCGGGGGCGTAGCTGAGTTCGGTCTTCAGGGAGATCCGGATCGCCCCGGCGGTGCAGTCGGCGAGCGAGGAGCCGGCCGGGACCGGACGCGCGGCCTGCGCGCCTTCGCCCGTACCGGAGCCGGTGGAACCGGAAGCGGAACCCGAACCGGTGTCCTGGCCGCCGCCGTTGGCGTCCGAGGAACCCGAGGAGCCGCCCGTACCGGCGGAACCGCCGCCCGAACTGCCGTCCTTGTCACCGCCGCTGCCGCCGGAGCCGTCCGACTCGCCGCTCCCGCCGGGCTGTTCGGTGATCGCGGGGCCGGAACCGGAGGGTCCGGGCGTGATCGATCCCGCAGGGCCCGAGCTCGGCGGCTTGGAGTCGTCGTGGTGATCCCCGTTGCCGCCACCGGAGGTGACGGCCCATGCGATCAGCAGCGCGAGCAGCACGACCAGGGCCGCCGCGACCGCCCTCCGTCGCCAGTAGATGCTGGAGGGTAGCGGACCGATCGGATTGCGCAGAGATCCCACGGCGCAAACTGTACGAGAGATCCGGCCCAACTCCCGCCCCACCCGCCGCCTTGATCCCCAAGTTTTCCGGATCATCATCCCGCGAGGGCCAGTTCGGGCACCGGAAGTGCGCGATGTGACCTCGTGCGACGAAACGTTTGCGCACGGTGATCACGTCCGGGCGGGCGGAAAACGGGTCATCGGCCAGTTGCCGCAACGGCTCGCGGGGCGTGGGGCCTCTGACCGGAACGCCGTGTCAGGATCGAAGGTGCGATGACTGCCACGACTGCGACACAGACGCCCCCCGCCTCCCTCCACGCCCCCGTGATCGGGTGGTTCGACCAGCACGCCCGCGATCTGCCCTGGCGCCGCCCCGAAGCGGGTGCCTGGGGTGTGATGGTGAGCGAGTTCATGCTGCAGCAGACCCCCGTCAGCCGGGTCCTCCCGGTGTACGAGCAGTGGCTCGCCCGCTGGCCGCGCCCCGCCGACCTCGCGGCCGAGCCGCCCGGCGAGGCGGTCCGCGCCTGGGGCCGGCTCGGCTACCCGCGCCGCGCTCTGCGCCTCCACGGGGCCGCCCAGGCGATAACGGAACGCCATGGCGGAGACGTACCGAGTGAGCACGCCCAGCTCCTCGCCCTGCCCGGCATCGGCGAGTACACGGCGGCGGCCGTGGCCTCGTTCGCGTACCGGCAGCGTCACGCCGTCCTCGACACCAACGTCCGCCGGGTCTTCGCACGGGCCGCGTCCGGCATCCAGTACCCGCCGAACGCGACGACGGCCGCCGAGCGCAGGCTCGCCCGGGAGCTGCTGCCCGACGAGGACGAGCGGGCGGCCCAGTGGGCGGCGGCCACGATGGAGCTGGGCGCCCTCGTCTGCACCGCGAAGAACGAGGACTGCTCGCGCTGCCCCATCGCGGAGCAGTGCGCCTGGCGGCTGGCCGGGAAGCCCGCGCACCAGGGGCCGCCGCGCCGGGGTCAGACCTACGCCGGCACGGACCGGCAGGTGCGCGGCAGGCTCCTCGCCGTGCTGCGCGAAGCGGTCGGCCCGGTGCCGCAGGCGGCGCTGGACACGGTGTGGGACGAGCCGGTGCAGCGCGCCCGCGCGCTGGACGGGCTGGTCGCCGACGGGCTGGTCGAGCCGCTGGCCGGCGGCCGTTACCGGCTGCCGCTGACCTGAGGGTCCGGGTCGTCCCACCCGCGTAACAGCGTCCGCCCGCCTTCGTAACAACGGCGGACAGGGTCCGTCCGCTCCGTGACAATGACGGGGCGGGCGGGCCTTTCGCGCGTCCGGCGCGGGATCGTTTGTCCGGTCTCCTCCCCGCGCTGTTACACAACCGATGGACAGCCGTGCGTCCGCCTACGGCTGCCCCGCACAGCCTCGTGACAACCGCTCCGTAGCGTCTGCGACGTCAGCCGGAAACGACCACCGGCGGGCGGCGGTACGAGCGGTTCAACGGGGATCCACGGGGATGGAGGCGGTTGTGATGGCGCAGGGCGAGGTGCTCGGCTTCGAAGAGTACGTACGGACCCGGCAGGAGGCGCTGCTGCGCAGTGCGCGCCGGCTCGTCCCGGACCCGGTGGACGCCCAGGACCTGCTCCAGACCGCGCTGGCCCGGACCTACGGCCGCTGGGACCGCATCGAGGACAAGTCCCTCGCCGACGCCTATCTGCGCCGCGTCATGATCAACACCCGCACCGAGTGGTGGCGGGCCCGCAAGCTGGACGAGGTGCCCACCGAGCAGCTGCCCGACGCGAGCATCGAGGACGGCACCGAGCAGCGCGCCGACCGCGCCCTGCTGATGGACATCCTGGGCGTGCTGGCTCCCAAGCAGCGCAGTGTCGTCGTCCTGCGACACTGGGAGCAGATGAGCACGGAGGAGACGGCCGCGGCGCTCGGCATGTCGGCCGGTACGGTGAAGAGCACGCTGCACCGTGCGCTGGCGCGGCTGCGCCAGGAGCTGGAGAACAGGGAAGCGGCGAGCCGGGAAGTCCGGCTCGCCGAGGAGCGGGGGCGGGAGCGGTGCGCGGCCTGACAGGCAGCGGTGACGACGGCACGGTCACCGGCACAACGGGCGGGGGAACGGCCGGCGCCGGCAGGCGCCGGCTGACCGGCTGGGCGGCGAGCAGCGCGGCCCTGGCCGGCCTCGCCGTCTTCGGGCTGTTCGCCGTCAGCTGCTCCACCGGCGGCACGGGGACCCGGGACGAGGGCCCGGCGGGCGCCGAGCCGGTCGTCCGGGTCACCCCGAGCAGCACGGCCGCCTCCACCGCGAAGCCCGCGCCCCGGGTGGACGCCGTGGCGCTGCTCAAGGCCGATCCGAAGGTGAGCGGGCGGATCCGGACGGACCTGAAGGCGTGCAGCGGCGACGAGTACCCGGTGGACACCTCGTACGGCAGGATCACCGGCGGCCCGTCCGCCGACGTCGTGGTGAACGTGATGACCTGCGGCGACTCCGTGGGGGTCGGCACCTACGTCTACCGGCCGCGTGCCAACGGCACGTACGAGAACGTCTTCACCGTCGAGCAGCCCGCCGTCTACGGCACGATCGACCGCGGGGACCTGGTGGTGACGACCCAGGTGTACGAGAAGAAGGACTCGGTGGCCTATCCCTCGGGCGACGAGGTGATCACGTACCACTGGGCGAACGGCCGGTTCCACGAGCAGGACCGGGTGCGCAACGACTTCAACCGGGCCGTGGGCGCCGGTGACGGGGACCTTCCCGAGCCCACGGAACCGCCGAGGAACTGAGAGCTTTCCGATGGCCGAGACCCATGTGCTGTTCGTCGAGGACGACGACGTCATCCGCGAGGCCACCCAGCTCGCGCTGGAACGGGTCGGATTCGCGGTCACCGCGGTGCCCGACGGGCTGGCCGGCCTCGAAGCCTTCCGGGCGGACCGTCCCGACATCGCGCTGCTCGACGTCATGGTCCCCGGTCTGGACGGGGTCAGCCTGTGCCGCCGCATCCGGGACGAGTCGACGGTCCCCGTGATCATGCTGTCGGCGCGGGCCGACTCGATCGACGTGGTCCTCGGCCTGGAGGCCGGGGCGGACGACTACGTGACCAAGCCCTTCGACGGGGCGGTCCTGGTGGCCCGGATCAGGGCGGTGCTGCGCCGCTTCGGCCACGCTTCGGGCGGCCGGGCCGACGGCGGGCAGCCGGAGCCCGAGGCCGTCGGCGGGGTGCTGGTCTTCGGGGACCTGGAGGTCGACACCGAGGGCATGGAGGTCCGCAGGGGCGGTGCGCAGGTGGCGCTGACGCCGACCGAGATGCGGCTGCTGCTGGAGTTCTCCTCGGCGCCCGGCACCGTACTCTCCCGCGACAAGCTCCTCGAACGGGTCTGGGACTACGGCTGGGGCGGGGACACCCGGGTCGTGGACGTCCATGTGCAGCGGCTGCGCACGAAGATCGGCCAGGACCGGATCGAGACGGTCCGCGGCTTCGGCTACAAGCTGCGGGCATGAGGCGGCCCGCCCTGCGGACGGGTGTCCGCTGGAAGATCAGCATCGCCATCGCGGCGGTCGGCGCGCTGATCGCGGTGGCGCTGAGCCTGGTGGTGCACAACGCGGCCCGGGTCTCGATGCTGGAGAACGCCCGCGAGGTCCAGCTGGAGCGGCTGACCTACGCGCAGCTGCTGTACGAGGCGAAGAAGACGAAGAAGGCCGACCCCCGGTTCGGGGCGAAGCTCAACGATCCGACGATGCCGCAGAGCCTGCGCGAGGAGGTCCGGCGCAACCGCCGGGCCACGCATGTGGAGGAGTCCGGCGGGGTGCCCGACGTCTGGGCGGCCGTGCCGGTGGGCAACGGGAACGTGCTGTCGCTGCACACCCGGTTCGCGGACCGCTCGACCACGATCATGGGCGACCTGGACCGGGCCCTGATCATCGGTTCGGTCTCGGTGGTCCTCGGCGGCTCCGCGCTGGGCGTGCTGATCGGCGGCCAGCTCTCGCGCCGGCTGCGCAAGGCGGCCGCGGCGGCGGGCAAGGTCGCCCAGGGCAACACGGACGTCCGGGTCAGGGACGCGGTCGGCGGGGTCGTGCGCGACGAGACGGACGAGCTGGCCGGTGCGGTGGACGCGCTGACCGACGCGCTGAACGGCCGGATCGAAGCGGAGCGCCGGGTCACCGCGGACATCGCCCACGAGCTGCGTACGCCGGTGACCGGGCTGCTCACGGCGGCCGAGCTGCTGCCGCCGGGCCGCCCGACGGAGCTGGTGCGCGACCGGGCCCAGGCGATGCGCACGCTGGTCGAGGACGTCCTTGAGGTGGCCCGGCTGGACAGCGCCTCGGAGCGGGCCGAGCTCCAGGAGATCGCGCTCGGCGAGTTCGTCAGCCGGCGGGTGGCGCTGCTGGATCCGGAGGTCCGGGTCCAGATCGTGCACGACTCCTGGGTCAACACGGACCCCCGCCGCCTGGAGCGCATCCTGGGCAACCTGCTGGGCAACGCGGCCAAGCACGGGTCGACCCCGGTGGAGGTCACGGTCGAGGGCCGGGTGGTCCGGGTCCGCGACCACGGGCCCGGTTTTCCGGCGGCGCTGCTGCGGGAGGGGCCGAGCCGCTTCCGTACCGGGTCGACCGACCGGGCCGGGCACGGGCACGGTCTCGGGCTGACCATCGCTGCGGGCCAGGCCCGGGTGCTCGGGGCCCGGCTGACCTTCCGGAACGCGGCGCCGGAGGGCGCGGCGGAGGGCAGCGGCGGGGCGGTCGCGGTGCTGTGGCTGCCCGAGCACGCGCCGACGGCCACGGGCAGCTATCCGATGCTCCAGTTCGCGGAGCAGCGGAGCGCGGTGGAGTCGGAGGCCGAGAAGGGGCGCTGACGGGCGAGGGCCCCGGGACGCGTGGTCCCGGGGCCCTCTTCGTACGACCGCGCCGGTCAGATCTCCGCGACCGCCGGGGCGGGCTTCGCCTCGGGGCCCGCGCCCCGCAGCGGGACCTCCTTGACGAACAGGGAGGCGACGACCGCGACCAGGCCGACGGACGCGCCGACGAGGAACGCGATGTGGGTGCCGGACGAGACCGCGAACTCGTACGCCTCGCGCACCGGCACCGGCAGCTTGGCCAGGCTCGCCGCATCCAGCTGGGCGGAGTGCGCGGTGGCCGCGCCGCCGCCTCGGGAGGCCATCTCGTCCTGGACCTTGCCGGTGAACAGCGCGCCCATGATGGCGACGCCGAAGGAGCTGCCCAGCGTCCGGAAGAGGGTGGTCGAGGAGGAGGCGACGCCCATGTCCTTCAGCTCGACGCTGTTCTGCGCGACGAGCATCGTGATCTGCATCAGGAAGCCCATGCCGGCGCCGAGCACCGCCATGTAGAGCCCGGAGGTGAAGCGGCTGGTTCCGGTGTCCATCTGCGCGAGCAGGAAGAGGCCGATGACCATGAGGATCGAGCCCACGATGGGGAAGATCTTGTACTTGCCGGTGCTGGTGGTGACCCGGCCCGCGATGAGCGAGACGACCATCATGGACAGCAGCATCGGCAGGAGCAGCAGCCCCGAGTTGGTCGCGGAGGCGTGCTGTACGGACTGCTGGTAGAGCGGCAGGAACAGCACCGCGCCGAACATCACGAACCCGGCCATGAAGCCGACCACGGACATGAGCGTGAAGTTGCGGTTGCGGAAGATGTGGAGCGGGATCATCGGTTCGGCGGCCTTCGTCTCCACGAAGAGGAAGCCGGCCAGCGCGGCGACGCCGATCGCGATGAGCTCCATGATGACCGCGGAGTTCCAGTCGTACTCGGAACCGCCCCAGGTGGTGACCAGCACGATCGCGGTGATGCCGGTGGTGAGCAGCGCGGCGCCGAGGTAGTCGACGTTCCGCTTGGTGCGCTCACGCTTCGGCAGGTGCAGCACCGCGGTGATCATGACCAGTGCGACGGCACCGAGCGGCAGGTTGATGTAGAAGCTCCAGCGCCAGCCGAGGTGGTCGGTGATGGTGCCGCCGACCAGCGGTCCGCCGATCATGGCGATGGCCATCACGCCGGCCATCATGCCCTGGTACTTACCGCGCTCGCGGGGCGGCACGAGGTCGCCGATGATCGCCATGACGCCGACCATCAGACCGCCGGCGCCGAGGCCCTGGATCGCCCGGAAGCCGATGAGCTGGCCCATGTCCTGGGCCATGCCGCTGAGGACCGAGCCGATCAGGAAGATCACGATGGACGTGAGGAAGATGCCCTTGCGTCCGTACATGTCGCCGAGCTTGCCCCAGATGGGCGTGGAGGCGGCGGTGGCCAGGGTGTACGCGGTGACGACCCAGGAGAGGTGTTCGAGGCCGCCGAGGTCACCGACGATCGTCGGCATCGCGGTGCCGACGATCAGGTTGTCGAGCATCGCGAGCAGCATGGCGATCATCAGGGCGAGCACCACCACCCGGACGCTGCGCTGCGGCGGAGCCGATGGCTCCGCCTTTGTGGCCGGTGGTCCGCCCGCCTTCCCGTCCGCCGTCTTGATCAGGTCCGCCATCTTCCCCAACTCCCCAGTCACCCTGCCACCGGGCCCTTACTTGCCGCCCGGCTAGTTGCTTACACTGGAGGAAGGTAGCCCCGTAACTAGCCGGGCGTCAAGTAAGTTAATTGGGAGAGCACCATGGGCAGCACGCCGCAGCCGCGCCGGGGCAACACGCGCCAGCGCATCCAGGACGTCGCCCTGCAGCTCTTCGCCGAGCAGGGTTACGAGAAGACCTCGCTCCGCGAGATCGCCGAGAAGCTGGACGTCACCAAGGCGGCGCTCTACTACCACTTCAAGACGAAGGAAGACATCCTCGTCAGCATCTTCGAGGACCTGAACCGGCCGGTGGAGGAGCTGATCGCCTGGGGCGAGACGCAGCCGCGCACCCTGGAGACCAAGACGGAGCTGCTCCGCCGCTACAGCGACGCGATGGCCGACGCCGCCCCGCTCTTCCGCTTCATGCAGGAGAACCAGGCGACGGTACGGGATCTGAGCATCGGCGACACGATCAAGCACCGGGTCCTCGGCCTGGTGGACCTGATCAAGGAACCGGACGCCCCGCTCACCGACCAGGTGCGGTGCTTCAGCGCGCTCTTCACCCTGCATGCCGGGATGCTCGCACTCAAGGATGTCGAAGGCGACCCCGAGGAGAAGCGCAAGGCCGCTCTCGAAGTCGCCGTCGAACTGGTCACCCGGGCCCACGACCCGGAAACCCCCCGGTAACCCTGCTCGGGAGCAGGGGCCGGGGGGCCGGGAGCACGGGCCGGATCAGACGTTGATGCCGTGCTTGTGCAGGAAGTTGACCGGGTTGACCGCCGAACCGTAGTTCGGGGTGGTCCGGATCTCGAAGTGCAGGTGCGGGCCGCTGGAGTTGCCGGTGTTGCCGGACAGGGCGATCTTCTCGCCCTTCTTCACGTGCTGGCCGATGTGCACGTCGATCTTGGACAGGTGCGCGTACTGCGAGTACGTGCCGTTGCCGTGCGAGATCACGATGGCGTTGCCGTACGCGGGACCGTCGCCGCCGCCGTTCGGGCCGGCCTTCACGATCGTGCCGCTGTGGGCGGCCTCGACCTTGGTGCCGATCGGCACGGCGAAGTCCTGGCCGGAGTGCTTGTGGGCCCAGCGGCTGCCGTCGTTGCCGAAGCTGGCGCTCAGCTCGTACTTGCTGACCGGGGTCTCCCACGGAAGCTTGGCGATGGCCTTCTTCTTGGCCGCGGCCTTCTTCTTCGCGGCCGCCTTCTTCTTCGCCGCGTCGGCCTTCTTCTCGGCCTCGTGCTTGGCCGCGGCCTTGCCCTGCGCGGTCGCCTGCTTGGCGACCGAGTCGGCGGTGGCCGAGGAGACCAGGGCGGGGGCCTGGGGGGCGTCCGCAGTGCCGGCCGCGAACGCAGCACCCGCACCGAGAACCATCGACGTCCCCAGACCGGCTGCCACCACGGCGCCACGCATACGGGACACGGACGGGCGGCGGGACTGGAACGTAACGCGCTTCGACATAAGCGGAAATCCTCCGGAGATGACTGGACCCGGCGGTGTGCCGGGCTGGCCATACCTTGGTAACCCGCACCCCCGCCGGTGCTCAAACACCCCATCTACGATCAAAAGCCGTAGAGAGCATCCCGGGAATTCGCCCGGCGGACCCCTGTCGGACCCCTCCGGAAGACGCCCGGAAGTCCCCCTCCGGAACAGGTTTAGGCCCAGTTCCAAACCGCCCCAACCGGACATACGCCCTCCATGCGGGCATACGTCCCCGAATGCACAGAGGGCCCGTCCGCCGCAGGGCCGAAAGGCCCGCGACGGATCGGACCCGTTGCTCCTAAGGCGGCTAGTAGGCCCGAATCGGCCTGTGCGCCTTGTCACCGGCGGTGGGACCGAAGGCCGTCCGTTTCGGGACCTTCGGCCCGGTGCCGATCGCTACCCCACGGGCAGCCCGGTCACCTTCTTCGCATGCAGCGCGACCAGGTTCCTGCCGCCCGAGGCCAGGTACCAGCGGTCGAGGTCGCCGGAGCCGTCGTTGTACGTCCAGAGCAGCTTGCCGTCCGCCGGGTCGAAGGCGTGGATGCCGCCGTTCTTGTCGAACGTGGTCGCCCCGTAGAGGACACCGCCCACCTCGGCGAACTGCCAGGGGGCGTCGATGTCCAGGCTCTCCGGGTTGTGCCAGTGCCGCTTTCCGGTCGCCGGGTCGACCGCCCACAGGGCGTGGACGGTGTCCGAGACGTAGAGGACGCCGTCCAGAACGGCGGGGTCGTTGAAGCGGCTGTACTTCTCGGTCGCGAGGGACCAGCGCTCGGCGCCCGTCTCCAGGTCGAAGGCGCGCAGCTGCTCGCCGGTCGCGATGATGACCAGGCCCTCGTGGACCTCGAAGCCGCGGTTGCTGCTGCGGCCGGTCTTCTTCGTCCAGACCTGGTGGCCGGTGGCGGTGTCGCGGACCGTGAGGTTCTCGCGGAAGTCCGTGTAGACGAGGCGCTTGCCGGAGACCCGCGCGGTGAGGCCGTTGGCCTCGGTGCCGTGGTCGCGCTGCTCGCGCCAGACGACCTTGCCGGAGGAGGTGTCGATGGCGGCGATCACGTTGTCGGGGGTCCGGAAGTCCTTGTCCAGGATTCCGGCGACGACATAGACGTGATCGGCGTCGGCGGCGATGACCCGGGGCTGGGAGTACTCCTTGTCGCCGAGCCGGCTGCGCCAGGTGTCCTTGCCGGTCTTGGGGTCGAGCCCGATGATGTTGCCGTCGTAGCGGGCGCCGGCCAGGTAGAGGGTGCCGTCACCGATGAGCATGCTCGCGCCCGGGGTGGTCACCTCGGCGCGGGACCAGAGCTCCTTGCCGGTGGTCAGGTCGCGGGCCACCAGCGGGTCGCCGGAGACCAGCACCACGTTGTCGACCACGGCGACCGCGGAGATCCAGGCCAGCCCGTCGTAGGTGGTGGTGTGCTGCCAGGCCGGCTTCGGCTTCCCGCCCGGCGCGGGGGCGTCGCCGCCGGGCTTACCGGACTCCCCCGGCTTCGGCGAACCCGGACCGCCGCCCTCGACCGGCTCCTCGGCCGGGCCGCAGGCCGCGGTCCCGGCGCCCAGCAGGGCCAGCCCCGCCCCGGCTCCGGCCAGCTTGATCATCCGCCTGCGCGACACGTCGACTCTGCCCATGGCGTGCCCGTCCCCCTCGTTCATGCGCGATCCCGGGCTCCTCGTTCGCAATCGAAAAGCCCCACCCGGGCCGACCGCCCGAAGCGGGGCCAGATTAACGAGCGATTTTCGCTCCATGCGCGTAGCGAACGCGACCGGAACGTTCCTGTGACGCCGCTGTCACGGTGTCCACGACGCGAAAAGAGGCGGCCCCGGCCGGTCGAAACCGGTCCGGGGCCGCCCCTTCGGACGCTCGGGACGCTACTGCCGCACGAGGCGGAAGGCGCCTGTCACGCTTCCTTCGTCATGTTCGGGCCGCCGCCCGCCGCCTGCTCGATCGGCGGGACGTCGGGCAGAGCCGACTTCTCCTCGCCGCGGAAGGTGAACTTCTCGTCGTCGCCCTCGCCCTCGCTGCCGACGACCACGATGTGGCCGGGGCGCAGCTCGCCGAAGAGGATCTTCTCCGAGAGGACATCCTCGATCTCGCGCTGGATCGTCCGGCGCAGCGGCCGGGCGCCCATCACGGGGTCGTAGCCCTTCTTGGCGAGCAGCTTCTTGGCGTCCGTGCTGAGCTCGATGCCCATGTCACGGTCCTTGAGCCGCTCGTCCACCTTCGCGATCATCAGGTCGACGATCTCGATGATGTCTTCCTGGCTGAGCTGGTGGAAGACGACCGTGTCGTCGACACGGTTGAGGAACTCGGGCCGGAAGTGCTGCTTGAGCTCTTCGTTGACCTTGACCTTCATCCGCTCGTAGTTCGTCTTGACGTCGCCCTGGGCGGCGAAGCCCAGGTTGAAGCCCTTGGAGATGTCCCGGGTCCCGAGGTTGGTCGTCATGATGATGACCGTGTTCTTGAAGTCCACGACCCGGCCCTGGGAGTCGGTCAGGCGACCGTCCTCCAGGATCTGGAGCAGGGAGTTGAAGATGTCGGGGTGGGCCTTCTCGACCTCGTCGAAGAGGACGACGGAGAACGGCTTGCGGCGCACCTTCTCGGTGAGCTGGCCGCCCTCCTCGTAGCCCACGTAACCGGGGGGCGAACCGAAGAGGCGGGAGACCGTGTGCTTCTCGCTGAACTCCGACATGTCGAGGGAGATCAGCGCGTCCTCGTCACCGAAGAGGAACTCGGCGAGCGTCTTGGACAGCTCGGTCTTACCGACACCGGACGGGCCGGCGAAGATGAACGAGCCACCGGGGCGCTTCGGGTCCTTCAGGCCGGCCCGCGTACGGCGGATGGCCTGCGAGAGCGCCTTGATGGCGTCCTTCTGCCCGATGACGCGCTTGTGGAGCTCGTCCTCCATGCGCAGCAGCCGGGAGGACTCCTCCTCGGTCAGCTTGAAGACCGGGATGCCGGTGGCGGTGGCGAGGACCTCGGCGATGAGCTCGCCGTCGACCTCGGCCACGACGTCCATGTCGCCGGCCTTCCACTCCTTCTCGCGCTTGGCCTTCGCCGCCAGCAGCTGCTTCTCCTTGTCGCGCAGGGAGGCTGCCTTCTCGAAGTCCTGGGAGTCGATGGCCGACTCCTTGTCGCGGCGCACGCCCGCGATCTTCTCGTCGAACTCGCGGAGGTCCGGCGGCGCGGTCATCCGGCGGATGCGCATCCGGGAACCGGCCTCGTCGATCAGGTCGATCGCCTTGTCCGGCAGGAAGCGGTCCGAGATGTACCGGTCGGCCAGCGTCGCGGCCTGGACCAGCGCCTCGTCCGTGATGGACACGCGGTGGTGGGCCTCGTAGCGGTCGCGCAGACCCTTGAGGATCTCGATGGTGTGCGGCAGCGACGGCTCCGCGACCTGGATGGGCTGGAAGCGGCGCTCCAGCGCGGCGTCCTTCTCCAGGTGCTTGCGGTACTCGTCGAGCGTGGTGGCACCGATGGTCTGGAGTTCACCGCGCGCCAGCATGGGCTTCAGGATCGAAGCCGCGTCGATGGCGCCCTCGGCGGCACCCGCACCGACCAGCGTGTGGAGCTCGTCGATGAACAGGATGATGTCGCCGCGGGTGCGGATCTCCTTGAGGACCTTCTTCAGGCGCTCCTCGAAGTCACCGCGGTAGCGGGAGCCGGCGACCAGGGCGCCGAGGTCGAGGGTGTAGAGGTGCTTGTCCTTGAGGGTCTCGGGCACCTCGCCCTTGACGATGGCCTGGGCCAGGCCCTCGACGACGGCGGTCTTGCCGACGCCGGGCTCGCCGATGAGCACCGGGTTGTTCTTCGTACGGCGGGAGAGCACCTGCATGACCCGCTCGATCTCCTTCTCGCGCCCGATGACCGGGTCGAGCTTGGATTCGCGGGCGGCCTGCGTGAGGTTGCGGCCGAACTGGTCGAGCACCAGCGACGTGGAGGGAGTGCCCTCCGCGGGGCCGCCTGCGGTGGCCGCCTCCTTGCCGCCGGAGTATCCGGACAGCAGCTGGATGACCTGCTGGCGCACCCGGTTCAGGTCGGCGCCGAGCTTCACGAGGACCTGGGCGGCGACGCCCTCGCCCTCGCGGATCAGGCCGAGCAGGATGTGCTCCGTGCCGATGTAGTTGTGGCCGAGCTGGAGGGCCTCGCGGAGCGACAGCTCCAGGACCTTCTTGGCTCGGGGCGTGAAGGGGATGTGGCCGGACGGGGCCTGCTGGCCCTGGCCGATGATCTCCTCCACCTGCTGGCGGACCGCCTCGAGCGAAATCCCGAGGCTCTCCAGGGCCTTAGCGGCGACACCCTCACCCTCGTGGATCAGGCCCAGGAGGATGTGCTCGGTGCCGATGTAGTTGTGGTTGAGCATCCGGGCTTCTTCCTGAGCCAGGACGACAACCCGCCGCGCGCGGTCGGTGAACCTCTCGAACATCGTTAATCGCTCCTCAGAGCGGTCAGGCAGTAAGGGGTCGGTCCCCTCCCTGTCCTTCCGCAGCTTAGTCCCGCAAGCGGGGACCGCTCATTTCAACTGCCGACACCCGGCCCTGCTTCCCGGGGGATCGCCCGCCCCGAACGCCGACAACTGCTCCAACCCGATGGTGCGAGACGATGTTCCCGCAGGCCAGGCCAATACCCCAGTCGCCAGTACGCCGATGGCGAACGTGAGACGTGCATGGCTTGCGTGTCGCCCCTCCCCACTAGGGATGTCTTACCCGCAATTACAGACAGTCCATGCGGCGTACGCGGGTTCCCTCCGCTACGGGCGAACATCTTCGTACTCCTGAATGCGCCCGTACGCCCCCAACCCGGACACCCTACGCGGTCGCGTGTGCGCGGTACGTAACCTGGGGAGCCGGTCGGGGGTTGTTCCGTCATGACCCTCACCGTCCCGCCGCCCCGTGTCCCGCCCGCCGTCGAGCTGGGCGGTGACGCCCGGGGCGAGCCGTGGGACGGCTGGGCCGGGTGGTACGAGCGGGAGATGGGCTGGGCCACGGCGGGCGGTGCACCGGTGCGGCTGCTGACCGGGCTGCGGTTCGACGTGCTCGTCGTCCCCGCCGTCGCCGGACACGCGGCACTGCGGCGGGTGGGCCCGACGGGGCCGGTGGTGCTCATGGGGCTGCGGATGAGCCTGCTGGTGGCGCCGGGGAGCGCGGAGGAGCTGCCGGGGCTGCTCGACTGGCTGGAGTGGGGCGGGGTCGCGCTGTCGCTGACCGGTCTGGGCGCGGGCGGGCGGATCACCGCTCCGCCGCCGCCCGGACGTCCGGCGGAGCCGGGGGCCGCCTCCTGGCTGCGGCCCCCCAGGCCGTCACGGGAACAGGACGAAGCGCCGGTTCTCCCGGCTTTCTCCGGCTTCGGGAGCGCGCGTGGCGATGCTCCCGACCTCGTCCGGCTCGTGGACGCCGTGGCGACGGAATGCCACCGGGCCCGACTGGCGCGTGCCCGGGCGGGCTTGTTCCACGATGAGCCCGTGGCTCAGCCGTTGGCCTTCTCGTAAGCCTCACGGATCTCGGCGGGAACGCGACCGCGGTCATTCACATTGTGGCCGTTCTCGCGGGCCCACTTACGGATCTCGGCGGTGTCCTTGTTGCCACCGGAGACGGCGCGGCCCTTGCCACGTCCCGACGCCGCACGGCCACCGGTACGCCGGCCGTTCTTCGCGTAGGGCTCGAGAAGGGAACGCAGCTTGTCCGCGTTGCTGGTGGTGAGGTCGATCTCGTACGTCTTGCCATCCAGCGCGAACGTCACCGTCTCGTCCGCCTCGCCACCGTCGAGGTCGTCAACAAGAAGGACCTGAACCTTCTGTGCCACCGGATTTCCTTTCATCGAAAATGGAGTACGCGGAAAGGAAACCGCTTTTCACCGGAAAACACAAACCCCCGGGAGAGGTTCAGCAGCTCAAGGAGACGGGAAACATGCGCGATTCGGACATAGGGGCGCGCGCTCCTCTTCCCGCTCTTCGCGCGGTCACAGGTGCAGAAGCATCCGGCTGTTGCCCAAGGTGTTCGGCTTCACTCGTTCGAGACCGAGGAACTCCGCGACTCCCTCGTCATAGGAACGCAGCAGCTCGCTGTAGACATCTCCGTCGACGGGCGTCTCTCCGATCTCCACGAAGCCGTGCTTCGCGAAGAAGTCGACTTCGAAGGTGAGACAGAAAACCCGGCGGACACCCAGCCAGCGGGCGGTCCGGAGCAGCTTGTCGAGGACCTGGTGGCCCACTCCGGCGCCCTTGAGGCCGTGGTCGACGGCGAGCGTACGGACTTCGGCGAGGTCCTCCCACATGACGTGCAGCGCACCGCAGCCGACGACCGAGGCGTCCTCGTCGCGTTCGGCGATCCAGAACTCCTGGATGTCCTCGTAAAGCGTCACCGTGGCTTTGTCGAGGAGGATGCCTTCCCGCACGTAGCCGTCGAGGAGACGACGGACGGCGGGCACATCGCTCGTCCGTGCGCGCCGGACGGTGATGGCCACGTTTATAACCGACGGTTCGGTCTGGGAATCGGTTTGCGGAAGCTCTGAGGACATACGCAGACGCTATCGCCCGGTCTCCGGCTCCGCGCCATCGGCCGCTTCACGGGCTTCGCCATCCCCGGCTTCGTCCGCGGGGGCCGCGCCGTCCTCGGGAAGAGTGGGCAGAACGATCCGCATCGCGTCGCGCAGAGCCTCGCGCTGCTCGGCCGACATCATCCCGAAGAACGCGACGAGCGCGGCCGCCGGGTTGTCGCTGAGCGACCAGGCTTCGTTCATCAGGGCGGCGGCGTATGCGGCGCGGGTGGAGACGGCCGTATATCGATATGCGCGGCCCTCCACTTCGCGGCGGACCCAGCCCTTCTGATGGAGATTGTCCATTACCGTCATGACGGTGGTGTAGGCGATGGACCGCTCCTGCTGAAGGTCCTCAAGGACTTCCCGCACAGTGACCGGACGGTTCCATTCCCAGACCCGTGTCATCACGGCGTCTTCGAGCTCTCCCAATTGACGGGGCACAGCGTCACCTTAGTGCCAGATGTCTGGAATGCGTAGCTATTCGCACAGCAAAAGGGCGTACGACTCCTCGGGAGTCGTACGCCCTTTCGTTTTCGGGAGCGCCGGGCGCGCCCGGAGGGGTCAGGCCCCTTCGGTACGCGGGGTCTGCTGCACCGACTCGGCGCGGCTGATCGCCGCGTCCACGGCCGCGTCCTCCTTGGCCTTGTTGGGGCCGCCCTGGCTCTTGACGATCGTCACGACCAGGCCGATGAAGAAGGCGGCCATCACCACGGGGGGCACGAGCGCGGATACGTAGTCCATGCCCTCCAGAGTAGCGAGCGGCTTCCCGGCTCCCGGAGAGGCCCTACCCCGCGCGGCGCTGCGGCGGCTGCGGTACGGGGCGGCGCGGCGGGAAGACCTCGGAGGGCTTCGGGGCCGGGCGCTCGGACGGCGGCACGGGGCGGGCCGGGGCCGGCGGCGCCTTCGGCCTGTCCGGCTCGGCGGCGCGCCCGCCGGGCAGGGCGAGCAGCCGGCTGCGGGGCGCCGGGGCGGTCGCGGGCACGGCCCGTCCGGCGAGCCGGGCGCGCACCGAGCCCTCCGCGATCATCTGGCAGCGCTCCAGGAGGGCCGCGGCGAGCGGGCCGCCGCGCAGGGCGCGCAGCGCGGCCAGGTCCTCGGGGAGCGGGTCGTATCCGGCGGCCAGGGCGTCCTGGAGGAGCTCCAGATAGCCGGTGAGGGAGCCGGGCAGGGCGTCGCGGTAGCGGACGAGGTCGGCGAGGAGGAAGGCGCGCAGCCGTCCGGCCTCGGCGACGGCCTCGTCCACGCTGCCCGCCAGCCGCAGGCAGTCCTGGACATCCTCGTCGGGCAGGGGCGCGGGGTGCAGCGCGAAGGCGAGGGCGCGTCGGAGCACTCGCAGCTCGTCCGCGCTGAAGGCCATACCGCCGCGTGATCCGTAGGGCGTGGGCATGACGCGACAATACGTGCTAATGGGACAAAATCGGCTTAACTGGTCGTCGATGGCGCGGCGGCCCCGGAGCGTCGTCACACCCGGAGCCGCCGGTCAGGGGCCCTTCGCTACAGCCGGGACACGTTGCGCTCGTACACCAGGCGGAGCCCGATGAGGGTCAGCCAGGGCTCGTGCTCGTCGATGACGGAGGACTCGCCCAGCACCATCGGAGCAAGGCCGCCCGTCGCGATGACGGTGACGTCGTCCGGGTCGGACGCCAGCTCCTTCTTCATCCGCTCCACGACCCCGTCGACCTGGCCGGCGAAGCCGTAGATGATGCCCGCCTGCATGGCCTCGACGGTGTTCTTGCCGATGACGCTGCGCGGCCGGGCCAGCTCGATCTTGCGGAGCTGGGCGCCCCTGACGCCCAGCGCCTCGACGGAGATCTCGATGCCGGGCGCGATGACGCCGCCGGCGTACTCGCCCCGGGCCGAGACCGCGTCGAAGGTGGTGGCCGTGCCGAAGTCGACCACGATCGCCGGGCCGCCGTAGAGGTCCACGGCGGCGACCGCGTTGATGATGCGGTCCGCGCCGACCTCCTTCGGGTTGTCCATCAGGATCGGCACCCCGGTCTTGATGCCGGGCTCCACGAGCACGGCGGGGACGTCGCCGTAGTAGCGGCGGGTCACCTCGCGCAGCTCGTGCAGCACGGCCGGGACCGTGGAGCAGATCGCGATGCCCTCGATGCCGTCGCCCAGCTCCATGCCGAGCAGCGGGTGCATGCCCATGAGGCCCTGGAGCAGCACGGCCAGCTCGTCGGCGGTGCGGCGGGCGTCCGTGGAGATCCGCCAGTGCTCGACGATCTCCTCGCCGTCGAACAGGCCGAGGACGGTGTGGGTGTTCCCGACGTCGATGGTGAGCAGCATCAGGCGCCGGCCCCGTCGGTGTCGCGGAAGTCCAGGCCGATGTCCAGGATCGGCGAGGAGTGGGTCAGCGCGCCCACGGCGAGGTAGTCGACCCCGGCCTCCGCGTACGCGCGGGCCGTGCCGAGGGTGAGCCGGCCGGAGGACTCCAGGATCGCGCGCCCGCCGGTCAGGGCGACCGCCTCGGCGGTCTCGGCCGGGGTGAAGTTGTCCAGCAGGACCAGGTCGGCGCCCGCGTCCAGCACCTCGGCGAGCTGGGCCGGAGTGTCCACCTCGACCTCGATCGGGAGGTCCGGGAACTCCTCCCTGACCCGCTTGAACGCCTCGGCGACCCCGCCCGCCGCGATGACGTGGTTGTCCTTGACCAGCGCGGCGTCGGACAGCGAGAACCGGTGGTTGACGCCGCCGCCGCAGCGCACCGCGTACTTCTCCAGGGCGCGCAGCCCGGGCGTCGTCTTGCGGGTGTCCCGGACCTCGGCCTTGGTGCCCTCCAGCACATCGGCCCAGGCGCGGGTGGCGGTGGCGATGCCGGAGAGGCGGCAGAGCAGGTTGAGGGCGCTGCGCTCGCCGGTGAGGAGGTCGCGGGTGCGGGTGGTGACGGTCAGCAGCTTCTGGCCGGGGGCGACGCGGTCGCCGTCCTCGACATGCCGCTCGACCTCGAACTCGGAGGTGCAGACGATCGACAGGACCGCCTCGGCCACGCGCAGCCCGGCCACCACACCTGCCTCGCGGGCGGTGAAGTCGCCGGTGGCCATGGCGTCCTCGGCGACGGTGGCGACGGTCGTGACGTCCACCCCGCCGTCCAGGTCCTCGGCGATGGCGAGGTGCGCGATGTCCTCGACCTGGATCGGGTCCAGGCCGGATTCGACGAGGAGCTGGGCGAGCGCGGGGTCGAGCCCGCACTCCTCGTACTCCTCGTCGCCGCCGCAGCCGCAGCCGTCCCCGCAGCCGCCCGCGGCGGGGGCGGGCGCGCCGACCCGGATCAGCGGGACGTCCACGGGTGTGGGGCGCGGATTCTCTTCGGGCGTGCTCACGGTTACGGCTCCTCGGGAGTGGGGTGGGTGGTGCTCGTCGCTGCGCAGTCTGGTGCCCCGGGCGCGTCCACGGGCCCGAATGCCTCGGTATCCGTCCGACGGAGGACGAGAGCGCCGTCCGGACCGAGCCGTACGACGAGGTGGCGGCGCCACTGCGCGTCGTCGCGCTCGGGCCGGTCCTCGCGCCAGTGGCAGCCGCGGGTCTCCTCGCGGGCGCGGGCGGCGGCGACCAGGGCCCGGGCGACGAGCAGCAGGTTGGTGGCCTCCCACGCCTCGACGCCGGGCACCGCGGGCTTGCTGCCCGCCGCCCCGGTCTCGTGGGCGCCGAGCCGCAGCTCCTCCAGCTCGGCGGCGGCGGTGGCCAGGCTCTCGGCGGAGCGCAGCACCCCGGCGCCCCGGCTCATGGCGCGCTGCACCGTGAGCCGGGTCTCGGGGGCGAGGAGGGGGACGGGCGTCCCGTCGGGTCCGACCGCCTCGCCCGCGTGGGGGCGGTCGGCCACGATGTCGGCGGCGATGCGCTCGGCGAAGACGAGTCCTTCGAGCAGCGAGTTGGACGCCAGCCGGTTCGCGCCGTGCACCCCGGTGCAGGCGACCTCGCCGCAGGCGTACAGGCCGGGGACGGTGGTACGGCCCCGCAGGTCGGTGCGGACGCCGCCGGAGGCGTAGTGCGCGGCGGGGGCGATGGGGATCGGCTCGGTGACCGGGTCGATGCCGTGGGACCGGCAGGCGGCCAGGATGGTCGGGAAGCGGTTCTCCCACATCTCGGCGCCGAAGTGGCGGCCGTCGAGATACATGTGGTCGGTGCCCTTGAGCTGCATCTGGCGCGTGATGCCCTTGGCGACGATGTCGCGCGGGGCCAGCTCCGCCAGCTCGTGCTGCCCGAGCATGAAGCGCGTACCGGAGCCGTCCACGAGGTGGGCGCCCTCGCCGCGTACCGCTTCGGAGACCAGCGGCTGCTGGCCCTCGGAGCCGGCGCCGAGGAAGAGGACGGTGGGGTGGAACTGGACGAACTCCACGTCCGAGACCTCCGCACCGGCCCGCAGCGCGAGCGCCACGCCGTCGGCGGTGGAGACCGAGGGGTTGGTGGTGGCGGAGAAGACCTGGCCCATGCCGCCGGTGGCCAGGACCACGGCCGGGGCGTTGACCGCGCCGACGCCGTCGTGCTGGCCCTCGCCCATGACGTGCAGGGTGACCCCGGCGGTACGGCCTTCGGCGTCGGTGAGGAGGTCGAGCACGAGGGCGTTCTCGACGGTGTGCAGGGCGGCCTCGCGGACCGCCTCCACCAGGGCGCGGGAGACCTCGGCGCCGGTCGCGTCGCCGCCCGCGTGGACGATGCGGCGGCGGTGGTGGCCGCCCTCGCGGGTGAGGGCGACCGAGCCGTCGTCGTCGGTGTCGAAGCGGGCGCCGGTCTCCATCAGCCGGCGCACCGCGCCCGGGCCGTCGGTGACCAGGGCCCGCACCGCGGACTCGTCGCAGAGGCCGACGCCGGCGACCAGGGTGTCGTCCAGGTGCTGTCCGGGGGTGTCCCCCTCGCCGAGGGCCGCGGCGATGCCGCCCTGGGCCCAGCGGGTGGAGCCGGCGTCCAGGCGGGCCTTGGTCACCACGACGGTGGCGAGGCCCGCGGCGGCGCAGCGCAGGGCGGTGGTGAGTCCGGCGACGCCGGAGCCGACGACCACGACGTCGGCGTCGATGGACCAGCCGGGTGCGGGGGCGGTCAGCCGTATTCCGGTCACGGGGTCGCTCCGAAGGTGAGGGGGATGTTGTCGATGAGGCGGGTGGCGCCGACCCGGGCGGCGACGGCGAGGATCGCCTCACCGGCGGCGCGGTCGTCGGGGATCTCGGTGAAGTCGGCCGGGTCCACGAGCGCCACGTAGTCCAGGGCGAGCGGCGGGCTCGCGGCCTCGGCGTCCTCCAGGACCGTGCGGGCGGCGGCGCGCACGGCGGCGGGTCCGGCGTCCGGGCGGGCCCGGGCGACCGCCTGGGCGTCGGCCGCGAGACGGGCCTCGCCGAGCCGGTTGAGCCCGGCGGCCCGGTCCTCGGTGGCGCCGGTGGCCTGTGCGCGGGCGTGCAGGGCGGCCTGGGCGGCGAGCCGGTCGCGGGCCGCGAACAGGGCCCGGGACAGGGCGAGCGCGGTGCGGCGCTCGTGCGGGTCGAGGAAGCGGTTGCGGCTGGACAGCGCGAGGCCGTCCGGCTCCCGGACCGTCTCCACGCCGGTGATCTCCACCGGGAAGTTGAGGTCGCGCACCATGCGCCGGATCAGCGCCAGCTGCTGGGCGTCCTTCTGCCCGAAGAACGCGGTGTCCGGGCGGGTGAGGTGGAGCAGCTTGGCGACGACGGTGAGCATGCCGTCGAAGTGGCCGGGGCGCGAGGCCCCCTCCAGGCGCTCGCCCATCGGGCCCGCCGAGATCCGGACCTGGGGCTCGCCGCCCGGGTAGACCTCGTCCACGGAGGGCGCGAAGACCACGTCGGCGCCGGCCGCGCCGGCCACCGCGAGGTCGGCGTCGAGCGTGCGCGGATAGCGGTCGAGGTCGGCGGCCTCGCCGAACTGGAGCGGGTTGACGAAGACGGTGACGACGACCTGCCCGGCGGGGCCCGCGTGGGCGCGGGCGGCGCGGATGAGCGAGGCGTGGCCCTCGTGCAGGGCGCCCATCGTCATGACGACGGCCCGCTTCCCTCCGGGGGCGTACGCACGCAGCTCACCGGCCGTGTCGAGCAGGACCGGGGTGGTGGATGCGGTGGCGGTCATCGGGACTCCTCCGGTCCGGTGCCGGTGTCGCCGGAAGGGTTCGGGCCGTCGGGGCCGGTCGGGCCGCCGGGGCCCTGCCTGCCGGTGCCGCCGTCCGCCAGGGCGTCGAGCAGGTCCTCGGCCAGCTCCGGCTTGAGCAGGCCGTGGGCGAGGGCGCGGTCCGCGGTGGCGCGGGCCATCGCGACGTAACCGGCGACCGTCTGCGGGGCGTGGGCACGCAGCTCGCCGAGGTGCGCGGCGACCGTGCCGGCGTCACCGCGCGCGACCGGTCCGGTGAGCGCCGCGTCGCCGGAGCGCAGGGCGTTGTCCAGGGCGGCGCCGAGCAGGGGGCCGAGCATCCGGTCGGGGGCGGTGACCCCGGCGGTGCGCAGCAGTTCCATCGACTGGGCGACCAGGGTGACCAGGTGGTTCGCGCCGAGGGCGAGGGCCGCGTGGTACAGCGGACGGGACTCCTCCGCGATCCATTCCGGCTCGCCGCCCATCTCGATGACCAGCGCCTCCGCGGCGAGCCGCAGCTCGTCGGGCGCGGTGACCCCGAAGGAGCAGCCGGCCAGCCGCTGGACGTCCACGGAGGTGCCGGTGAACGTCATCGCGGGGTGCAGCGCGAGGGGCAGGGCGCCGGCCCGGCGCGCGGGGTCCAGCACCTTCGTCCCGTACCGCCCGGAGGTGTGGACGAGGAGCTGTCCGGGGCGGACCGCCCGGGTCTCGGCCAGCCCCTCGACCAGCCCGGGGAGGGCGTCGTCGGGGACGGTCAGCAGGACGAGCTCGGCGCGTGCGAGGACGTCGGCGGGGGTCACGACGGGTACGTCGGGGAGGAGGTCTGCGGCACGCCGTCGCGAGGCGTCGGAGACCCCGGAGACGGCGACCGGGCGGTGCCCGGCGAGGGCGAGGGACGCGGCCAGGGCGGGGCCGACACGGCCCGCCCCCACCACGCCGACGGTGAGCCGGGCGGGGCGGTCCCTGGCGTCGAGCGGGTCCTTGGAAGCTGTTGCGTTCACACTGCGGGCCTTCCGTTCCAGTCCGCGGGGGGTACCGGACGATTCCCTTGCATGCTACGCCAGCGGCCACCCCGCGCTCCCGGCTTGTCCACAGCCTGTGGATACCGTTCCGGGCGGGCCCAGGAAACGCGGTGGGCAGGTCCGGTGTTCTGCGTGATGATCGTCCCATGGCAGACACGAACACGCAGGTGACGGACGAGACGGCGGAGCCGGGGAGCGAGGAGGCGGCGCGGCTGCGCCGGCTCACCGCCTGGCGGCAGGGGAGGCGCGCCCTGTCCCGCCTCCCCCAGGACCGCACGCTCGGCGAGCAGCTGGCCGCCCTCGCGGCGGACGCCGGGACGGTCACCGACCCGGGCCTCCCGGCGGACATCTACGGGGACGGTGTCGTCGGTGAGCTGGAGCGGCGGGTCGCCGGGCTGCTCGGCACGGAGGCCGCCGTGTTCTTCCCGACCGGGACGATGGCGCAGCAGGTCGCGCTCCGCTGCTGGGCCGCCCGCACCGGCAACCCCGTGGTCGCCCTGCACCCGCTCGCCCACCCGGAGGTGCACGAGAGCGGCGCCCTGGGGGCGGTGAGCGGGCTGCGCACGGTCCACCCGACGACGGAGCCGAGGCTGCCGACCGCCGACGAGGTCCGCGACTTCCCGGAGCCGTTCGGCACCCTGATGCTGGAGCTGCCGCTGCGGGACGCCGGATTCCTGCTGCCCGCCTGGGAGGAGCTGGAGGCCGTGGTGGCCGCCGCCCGGGACCGGGACGCGGTCGTCCACTTCGACGGGGCCCGGCTGTGGGAGTGCGCCACGCACTTCGGGCGCGGGCTGCCGGAGATCGCCGCGCTCGCGGACAGCGTGTACGTGTCGTTCTACAAGTCCCTGGGCGGGATCTCCGGGGCCGTGCTCGCCGGTTCCGCCTCGCTGGTCGAGGAGGCCCGCCTCTGGCGGCACCGGTACGGCGGTCAGCTCTTCCAGCAGTTCCCGGCGGCGGTCGCGGCCCTGGCCGGGCTCGACCGGGAGCTGCCGAGGCTGCCGTCGTACGCGGCACACGCGAAGGTGGTGGCCGGGGCGCTGGCCGAGGGGATCGAGGCGGGCGGCGCGGGCTGGTTCCGGGTGCATCCGCAGGTGCCGCACACCCACCAGTTCCAGGTGTGGCTGCCGTACGACGCGGAGGTGCTGACCGAGGCGTCGGTGCGGCAGGCGGAGGAGACGGGCACGGTGCTGTTCCGCCGCTGGTTCACGCCGGACGCGGGGGCGCCCGGGGTGGCGTTCACGGAGGTCACGGTGTCGGAGGCCGGGCTGGAGTGGAGCGCGGACGACGTCCGGGACGCGGTGGCCGCGTTCCTGGAGCGGGTGACAGGCACCATGGACCGGTGAGCGTCACCATCGACATCGCGGGGCTCGACCCCGACCGCATCGTCTTCCGGACCTCCCCGCTCGTGGAGCTGGGCGTGGCCCTGCACGCCCTCTCCGAGCCGGGCCACCACCCGGGCCTGCACGGCTGGGCGACGGCCACCGCCACGGCCCTGGAACCCGATCTCGCCGACCGGCTGCACGAGGCGGAGTTCCTGTGGCGGAACACCTTCTCGGACATCTTCATGCCGTCCGCCGGGGTCGTCGGGGGCGACGGCGCGCCGGGCGACAGCCTCGCCGCCGAGCTGGACCTCCTGGACCGTCTCGACGACGACCGGTTCGTCTCGGCCGCGCTGGAGTTCACCTGCGCCGCGTTCCACGGGACCGGCGCGGCCTCCCCGCTGCGCAACACCGACGCGCGCGGCCGGGCGATGGAGATGGCGGCGGCGCGCGGTCCGCGCCAGGTGGACTTCACCGAGCGGCTGCTGGCCGACCCGGCTCCCGTACGCCGCTGGCTGCGCCGCCTGTTCGAGGACTGCGACCAGGCGTTCTTCGCGGACACCTGGGAGCGGACCCGCATCCAGCTGGTGGCGGACGCGCGGCACAAGACGGACCTGCTGCGGCGCAAGGGGCTCGCCGAGGCGATACGGGCGGTCTCGCCCGCGCTCTCACTCGACGCGGACGGCGGCCGGATCAGCGTCGACAAGCTGGTCGAGGGGGCCACCACCGCGACGGACCCCGCCATCGGCCCCGGGCTCACACTGATCCCGACCAGCTTCGGCTGGCCGCATCTGATGGTGCTGCACGCCCCGGGCTGGCGTCCGGTGATCCACTACCCGGTGCACCGGCCGGAGCTGCCCGCGCCCGCCTCGGTGGAACTGCTCCAGCTGCGGATGGAGGCGCTGGCGCACCCGATGCGGATGCGGCTGTGCCGGAACATCGCGCGTTCCCCGTACACCACCGGTGAGCTGGCCGACACGAACGGGATCACCCCGCCCGAGGTCTCACGCCATCTCGCGGTGCTCAAGAAGGCCGGTCTGGTCACGACCCGGCGCCGGGGCCGGTACGTGCTGCACCAGCTGGACCTGACGGTGGTGGCCCGGCTCGGCAGCGACTTCCTGGAGGGGATCCTGCGCTAGGGAGCGCCTTGCCGATCATGGCCGGGTCCGCGCCCTGATCGACAAGACACCCCCTAGCCGCCGGCGCGGACCAGCCCGGTCTCGTAGGCGAGGACGACGACCTGCACCCGGTCGCGCAGCGACAGCTTGGTCAGGATGCGGCCGACGTGCGTCTTCACGGTCGCCTCGGAGAGCACCAGGCGGCCCGCGATCTCGCCGTTCGACAGGCCCTGCGCGACGAGCAGCATCACCTCGCGCTCGCGCTCGGTGAGCTTGGCGATGTCCTTGTGCTGCGGTTCCGGGGTGCCGCTGGGCAGCATCGGCGAGAACCGGTCGAGCAGCCGGCGGGTGGTGGAGGGGGCGACGACCGCGTCGCCGCTGTGCACGGAGCGGATCGCAGCGAGCAGTTCGCCCGGCGGCACGTCCTTCAGCATGAAGCCGCTGGCCCCGGCCTTCAGCCCGGAGAACGCGTACTCGTCCAGGTCGAACGTGGTCAGGATCAGCACCTTCGGCGGCTCGGCCCGCGCGCAGATGCGGCGGGTGGCCTCGACGCCGTCCAGCTTCGGCATGCGGACGTCCATCAGCACCACGTCCACGGCGGTGGCGCGCAGGATGTCGATCGCCTCCGCGCCGTCACCGGCCTCGGCGACCACCTCCATGTCGGGCTGGGCGGCGAGCACCATCCGGAAGCCGGTGCGCAGCAGAACCTGGTCGTCGACGAGCATCACGCGGATCGCCATGGGGGCTGTTCTCTCCTCGTTCGTTCAGCGGTCGGCGGCCTTGAGGGGCAGCAGCGCGCTGATCCGGAATCCTCCGCCGGGGCGCGGCCCGGCGTCCAGTGTGCCGCCGACCATGCCGACGCGTTCCCGCATGCCGATCATGCCGTGGCCGGCGCCGTCGGCGCCCCCGTCCTCGTACAGCTCGTGCGCGGCGCCCCGCCCGTCGTCCTCGACCAGCAGGCCGAGCCCGTCGTCGAAGTAGACCAGCCGCACACTGGCCCCGGCGTGCGGGCCGCCGTGCTTGCGGGTGTTGGTCAGGGCCTCCTGCACGATGCGGTACGCGGTCAGCTCGACGCCGCTGGGCAGCGGGCGGGCGGTCCCCTCGACCTTGAAGTCCACCGCCAGGCCGGCCTTGCGGACCTGGTCGATCAGCTCCTCGATCTGCTCGACGTCGGGCTGCGGGACGTACTCCCCGCTCTCCTCCGCGTCGCCCGTCCGCAGCACCCCGAGCAGCCGCCGCATCTCCGCGAGTGCCTGGCGGCCGGTGCTGGAGATGGTCTCCAGCGCCTGCCGGGCCTGGTCGGGCGCCGCGTCCATGACGTAGGCGGCGCCATCGGCCTGCACGACCATCACGGAGACGTTGTGCGCGACGACATCGTGCAGTTCACGGGCGATACGGGCCCGCTCGGCGGCCACCGCGACCTTCGACTGGGCCTCGCGCTCCCGCTCCAGGCGGGCCGCCCGCTCCTCCAGCTGGTCGAAGTAGGCGCGCCTGGTCCGCATCGAGTCGCCGAGCACCCAGGCCAGCACGAAGGGCACCGTCAGCACGGCGACGACGAACAGCGTCTGCGCCCAGTTGCGCGGGTCGCCCTCCTCGTTGGGCCAGCGGAGCTGGGACAGCGTGGCGGCGGTCAGGCTGCACGCCAGGGCGAGCCGCGACGCCCAGCGCTCACCGACGGTGGCGACGGTGAAGGTGATGACGAGCATCGCGAAGTTCGCGACGGTCGGCCGGACACCGCAGATCAGCTGGACGACGCCCATCGCGATGGCGAGCAGCAGCATCTTCTCCGGCGCGCGGCGGCGCAGCGCGACGACGAGGCAGAGCCCGAGGACGACCGGCACGACCGCGATCCGTTCGAGACGGCCGCCGTGCCCGACGTCGCCCACCACGATGGTCATGCCGGAGATCCCGAGGAGGAAGACAGCCCAGAAGCTGTCGACGCCCGTCGGGTGTCTGCGGATGAAATCGTAGAGGCGCTGCACGTAACCCAGCGTAAAGAAGGCCGGGGGCCGCCGGGTCAACCGGAGGACCGATCCGGGTCCCCGGACCGTACTCCCCAAGGTGGAGACTGGGCCCGTGACGGATGAGTGGCGCGGGTGGCAGGAGGCGGCGGAGACCGCTCTCTACGGCGACGAGGGTTTCTACCGGCGCCCCGAGGGCCCCGCGGGCCACTTCCGTACCTCTGTGCACGCCTCCCCCCTCTTCGCCGCCGCCGTCGCCCGGCTCCTGGTCCGCACGGCGGCGGAGCTCGGCACCACGCACGTGGACCTGGTCGACATGGGCGCCGGGCGCGGGGAACTCGTCACCGGCGTCCTCGCCGCGCTCCCGGCCGAGGGCGGCCGGGACCTCGTGGTGCGTGCGTACGCGGTGGAGCTCGCCGACCGCCCCGAGGGCCTGGACCCCCGGGTGGAGTGGTGCGCGGCACCGCCGCCCGGGGCGCGCGGGCTGCTCTTCGCCAACGAGTGGCTGGACAATGTGCCGCTCCCCGTCGCGGAGACCGATGCCGAGGGCGTCGAACGGTACGTCGAGGTGCGCACCTGCGACGGCGCGGAGCGGCTGGGCGCTCCGGTGACCGGGGCGGACGCGGAGTGGCTGCGCCGCTGGTGGCCCCCGGCGGGCCCGGGCAGCCGGGCGGAGATCGGCCGCCCGCGCGACGAGGCGTGGGCGGCGGCGGTGTCCTCCCTGTCCGCGGGGCTCGCGGTGGCGGTGGACTACGCGCACGTACGCGGGGAACGCCCGCCCTTCGGCACGCTCACCGGCTTCCGCGCGGGCCGCGAGGCCCGGCCGGTGCCGGACGGGAGCCGCGACCTGACGGCCCATGTGGCCCTGGACGCGTGCGCGGCGGCGGCCGGACCACCGGCCCACCTGCGGACCCAGCGCGAGGCCCTGGCGACCCTGGGCATCACGGGCGAACGCCCGCCCCTGACCCTGGCGTCGGCCGACCCGTCCGCGTACCTGCGCGCCCTGTCCACGGCGGGCGAGGCGGCGGAACTGACGGCGAGGGGCGGCCTGGGCGACTTCGGCTGGCTGGAGCACCGGAGACCGTGAGCCCCTCCGGCGATTGCGGAGCGGGGCCCGGGGCAGAGCCCCGGGCAACGGCGCGGCACGCAATAATCGCCCCATGACGGAGACGACCATCGGCATCGGCGGCGCAGCCGAAAGCACCGACATGGTGCTCAACATCGGCCCCCAGCACCCCTCCACCCACGGCGTGCTCCGCCTCCGCATCGTCCTGGACGGCGAGCGCATCCAGCACGCCGAACCGGTCGTCGGCTATATGCACCGCGGCGCGGAGAAGCTGTTCGAGGCCCGCGACTACCGCCAGATCATCATGCTCGCCAACCGCCACGACTGGCTCTCCGCGTTCTCGAACGAGCTGGGCGTCGTGATGGCCGTGGAGCGGATGCTCGGCATGGAGGTCCCGGAGCGCGCGGTCTGGACCCGCACCCTGCTCGCCGAGCTGAACCGGGTCCTCAACCACCTGATGTTCCTCGGCTCGTACCCGCTGGAACTCGGCGGGATCACCCCCGTGTTCCACGCGTTCCGGGAGCGCGAGGAGCTCCAGGCGGTGATGGAGGAGGTCTCCGGCGGCCGCATGCACTACATGTTCAACCGGGTCGGCGGCCTCAAGGAGGACCTGCCGGCGGGCTGGCTCGGCCGCGCCCGGGACGCCGTCGCCTCGGTGCGCTCCCGGATGGACGTGTACGACGGACTCGTCCTCGGCAACGAGATCTTCCGGGCCCGCACCCGGGGTGTCGGTGTGCTGTCGGCCGGGGCGGTGCACGCGTACGGGGTGTCCGGGCCGATCGCCCGCGCCTCGGGCGTCGACTTCGATCTGCGGCGCGACGAGCCGTATCTCGCGTACGGGGAACTGACCGAGACCCTGAAGGTCGTCACCCGGACCGAGGGCGACTGCCTGGCCCGGTTCGAATGCCTGCTGGAGCAGACGCACAACGCCCTGGACCTCGCCGACGCCTGCCTGGACCGGATGGCGGATCTCGCACCGGGGCCCGTCAACCAGCGGCTGCCGAAGGTCCTCAAGGCCCCCGAGGGCCACACGTACGCCTGGACCGAGAATCCGCTCGGCGTCAACGGCTACTACCTGGTGTCCAAGGGCGAGAAGACCCCGTACCGGCTGAAGCTGCGCTCGGCGTCGTTCAACAACATCCAGGCGCTCACCGAACTGCTGCCGGGCACGCTGGTCGCCGACATGGTGGCGATCCTGGGCTCGCTGTTCTTCGTCGTCGGCGACATCGACAAGTAGGGCGCCGACGGCGCGTACCGGGCGCCGACGGGCGCCCCCGCGTCACGAGATCGCGCTGCGCAGCTCCGCGACGTCGAGCTGCTCCGTCTCGTCGTGCGCGGTGAGGTCGATGACCTTGCCGACGGCGCGGTCCTCCGGCGTGTCCGGGCGGTGCGCGGCCAGGACCTCCTCGCCGACCACGTCGGCCAGGTCCTCGTTCTGCACGGCCTCGATCGCGGCACGCTCGGCCGCGGCGGGCACGGCCTTCTGCGTACCGAAGAAGTCGAAGCTGCCCTGCGGCACCGGCTGGCGGCGGGACGCCGCGTACGGGACGACCGCGCTGGCGGCCGGGACCGGGCGCATGGCGGGCGGCTGGACTGCGGGCCGGGTGGCGGGCAGGGCGGCCTGCGCCTGCTCCTCCTCCCGGGTGCCCTCCGCGCGGTCCCGCTGCGCCTGACCGGCGATCCGGCGGGCCTTCTGGAGCGCCGCGTTGCGCGGGAGGTCGGCCAGCGCCCGGGCGGCGCGGGCGTAGGAGTCCGGGGTGGGCGTGGAGCGGGCCGGGGGCAGGGCGCGGGCGGGCGCGGACGTCTCGATCGCGAGCTGCCGGCGGCTCTCCAGGGCGCTGGCGCGCTCGGTCTCCGCGTTGGCGTAACGGCGCAGCAGCGCGGCGTGTTCGCCCCGGAGCCCGGCCAGTTCGACGCGCTTGCGGCGCAGCTTGGTCTCCAGGCGGGCGCGGATCTCCCGCGCCTCCTCCAGATCCGCTTCGAGCTCCGCCGCGCGCTCCTCGGCGCGCCACTCGTCGCTCGCGCGGGCCCGGGTCAGCTCGGCGACGCGACGGCCCGCCTCGCGGTCCCAGCCGCGCATGAGGACCGCGCCGGTGACGGCGGCCGCCGCGGCGGCCGCGACCACTGCGCGCAGGACCATGGGTTCGGTCAGCAGCCAGGCTCCCGCCGCACAGGCGACCGCCGCTCCGGCGACTGCCGAAGGCGGAAGGATTCTGTGCAGTGGCGGCGAATGGCGGTGGCGTCCACGGGGCATGGCCCGAAATTTACCGTGTGCGCGCCGTACTTGGGGAGCCGCCCGGCAATCTGTGCCCGGCAAGTTACCCGGCGGCTCCCGCGGCCCGTTCTCCGGGCGCCTCCCCGGAGGCCTTTCTACTTCTTGATCAGCCCCTTCGACTGGAGGTATTCGCGGGCCACATCGGCCGGCTTGGCGCGCTCCGCGTCGACCTTGCGGTTCAGTTGTGCGAGGTCCTCGGTGGTGAGTGCGCCGGTGAGCTTGCCGAGCGCGTCGGCTATCTCCTGGTCGCCCGCGTCCTTCGCGTTCAGGACGGGCAGGACGTTGTCCGCGTTCTGGAGCTTCTTGTCGTCGTCCAGGAACACCAGGTCGTAGGTGTCGAGCACGGCGTCGGTGGTGGTGGTCAGGACGAGTTGGTCCTTGCCGTCCTTCACCGCCTGCTTGGACTGCGGGGTGCCGACGCCCTTGGGGTCGATTCCCGTGACGTCGATGCCGTACGTCTTCTTGAGTCCGGGTGCGCAGAAGGGCCGCACCTCGCACTCGTCGCCCGCCGCGACCTTGACGCCGATCTTCGCCGCGCCGAGATCGGAAAGGGTCTTCAGCTTGTGCTTGTCGGCGAATTCCTTGGTCACCGCGAACGCGTTCTGGTCGACGGCCTTCCCCGCCGGAAGGACCTTCAGTCCGCGCGGCTCGGCGAGCTTCTTCAGGGCGGCGAGGGTGGCCGCGGTGTCGCCCGAGGCGACCGGCTTCGACTCGGCTGCCTTCGCCCCGTTCACCTTCGCGTTCAGGAATTCCGCGATCGTCGCCGCGTATTCCGGAACGACGTCGATCTCGCCCTTCTCCAGGGAGGGTTCGTACAGTTCGCGGTTCTTCACGGTGGTGACCGAGGTGCTGTATCCGGCGTCCCCGAGGATCTGCGCGTACAGCTCGGCGAGCACCTTGGACTCGGTGAAGGCGGCGGCGCCGACGACGAGCGAGCCCTTCTTGCCGGAGTCCTGGCCGCCGGACGGGGCGCCCTTGTCCTTCTCCAGGCTGTCCCCGCCGCACGCGGCGAGCGAGCCCGCCAGCGCGAGGATGCCGATGACGACGCCGGCCGTGCGTGAGGTCCTGCTCATGATCTTCTCCGTCCACGGCGGCGAAGCCGTATGCGACAAGTGGTGGATATGCGACATGCGTTACGGGTGTGACGGGCCGGGGCCCTCAGGCCGGCCGACGGCGGCGCAGCGGGGAGAGCAGGCGGTCGACGGCCACCAGGACCGCTTCCACCAGCAGGGCGAGCACGGCGACCAGCAGGGCCCCCGCCACCACCTGCGCGGTGTCGTACGTGTTGAAACCGGCGGTGATGATCCGGCCGAGGCCGCCCTGACCGACCATGGCCGCGATGGTCGCCGTGGCCACGACCTGGACGGCGGCCGACCGCAGCCCGGTCATGATCAGCGGGTAGGCGAGGGGCAGCTCGACGCGCAGGAAGAGCTGGCCGCCCGACATGCCCATCCCGCGCGCCGCCTCCGCCACCGAGCGGTCCACCTCGGTCATCCCCACGTAGGCGTTGGTCAGCAGCGGCGGCACGGCGAACAGCACCAGGGCGATGATCGTCGGGATGTACCCCGCGTTGCGCAGGGGCGAGACCATGAAGAGGGCCAGCACCGCGAAGACGGGCACCGCGCGCCCGACGTTGGCCAGGTTGACCGCGAGGGCGCCGCCCTTCCCGATGTGGCCGAGGTACAGCGCGAGGGGCAGGGCGATGGCGCAGGCCAGGGCGAGCGCGACGCCGCTGACGTACAGGTGCTCGCTCAGCCGGTGCGCGGCCCCGCTCTCCCCGGACCAGTTGGCACCGGTGGTGAGCCAGGTCCAGGCGTCCCCGAGAACTCCCATGTCAGACCGCCTCCGCCTTCGCCGGGCCGGGCGCGGCCACACGTATGCGCGTCCAGGGCGTCAGCAGCCGCTGGAGCCCGAGCAGCAGCAGGTCCGCGACGACCGCGAGCAGCACGCAGAGCACCGAGGCGGCCAGCACCTGGGCCTTGAAGAAGCTCGGCAGCGCGTCCTCGATGAGATTGCCGAGGCCGCCCCGCCCGACGATGGAACCGACCGTGGTCAGCGCGATCGTGGACACCGTGGCGATCCGTATCCCCGCCATCAGCGCGGGCAGCGCGAGCGGCAGCTCCACCTCCCACAGCAGGCGGACCGGCCCGTAGCCCATGCCGTGCGCGGCCTCCTTCGCCTCCTCGGGCACCGCTTCCAGGCCCGCCAGGATGTTGCGCACGAGGATGGTCAGCGAATACAGCACGAGCCCGGTCACCACCAGGGCGGCGGAGAGCCCGAAGAAGGGCAGCAGGAGGGAGAACATCGCGAGCGAGGGCACGGTGTAGAGCACCGTCGTCAGCCCGAGGACCGGTCCGGCGAATCCGCGGCCCCTGCGTGCGAGGAGCGCCAGCGGGAAGGCGACGGCCACACCTATCGCGACCGAGACGGCGGTGATCCAGATGTGCTGGACGGTGGCGTCCGTCAACTCCTGGCTGCGGGAACGGAGATACTCCCCGCAGATCCAGTCGTTCGTCACCAGGCAGTTCTGTCCGGCCATACGTACCCCCACCTCCCGTTCGCCTTCTCGTACTGATGTCCGGCGAGCCTATCCTCGACCACTGACAATCGCCGGAGACGTTGTGTTCCAGCAACATGTCCTTCACAGAACACCCGCGACAATGGGGAACCATGATCCGTTTCGAGCACGTCACCAAGCGGTATGCGGACGGCACCACCGCCGTCGACGGCCTTTCCTTCGAGGTCGCCGAGGGTGAACTGGTCACGCTCGTCGGACCGTCGGGATGCGGCAAGACGACCACCATGAAGATGGTGAACCGACTGATCGAACCGACCGAGGGCCGGATATTCCTCGACGGGGACGACATATCCGCCATCGACCCCGTCCGACTGCGTCGCCGCATCGGCTATGTGATCCAGCAAGTGGGCCTCTTCCCGCACAAGACGGTCCTGGAGAACACCGCCACCGTTCCCCATCTCCTCGGCTGGAAACGCCAAAAGGGCCGGGCCCGCGCCGCCGAACTCCTCGACCTCGTCGGACTCGATCCTTCCGTTTATGGCGACCGCTATCCGGAACAGCTCTCCGGCGGACAGCGCCAACGCGTGGGGGTGGCCCGGGCCCTGGCCGCCGACCCGCCGGTCCTGCTGATGGACGAACCGTTCGGCGCGGTCGACCCGGTGGTCCGCGAACACCTGCAGAACGAATTCCTGAAACTGCAGGAACAGGTCCGCAAAACCGTGCTGTTCGTCACGCACGACATCGAGGAAGCGGTCCGTCTCGGTGACCGCATCGCCGTCTACGGACAGGGCTCGATCGAGCAGTTCGACACTCCCGCGACCGTGCTCGGCGCCCCCGCCAACGCCTATGTCGCCGACTTCGTGGGCGCCGACCGGGGCCTCAAGCGGCTCTCGGTCACCCCCGTCGAGGAGAGCGACCTCGACCGCCCGCCCGTCGTCCACCTGGACGACCCGCTGTCCACCGCGACCGAACGCCTCCGCGCGGAGGGCGCCCGCTGGGCCGTCGTCCTGGACGGCGACGAGCACCTGCACGGCTGGATCGCCGCCGACGACACACGCACCGGCTCCAAGGGCACCGTCCGCGACCACGCCCGCCGCATGGAGGCGTGGCTTCCGCTCGGCGCCCCGCTCAAACAGGCATTCGCCACCATGCTCCAGCACGACGCCGGGTGGATCGCCGTCATCGACGAGGCCGGCGAGGGCCGCTTCCTGGGCGTGCTCACCCCGGCCCGGCTGCACGAGGCGCTGCGCCGCTCGGTCGGCGCGGACGGCCGCGCGGTCCCCCGCGCGGAGGTCGAGGTCGAGAGCGTGGCGGGCGCGGCCGGGCTGTAAGAAGGCCGGGCCCGTACGCTCAGCTCTCGCTCAGCCGGCTGCTCAGCCACTCCAGCGCCGCCGGGATCTCCCGGCGCCAGGTGTTGAAGTTGTGCCCCCCGCTGTCCAGCACGATCGAGGAGACCTGCGCCGGCTGCTTCACCCCGGCCACGAACCTCTTGGTGTCGGCGTAGTTCGCCTCGCCGTGCCGCGAGGTCGTCACCAGGAACGAGGAGTCCGGCTGCGGCCGGTTGTCCAGCGTCCACAGCAGGTCCGCGTGGTTCCGCGCCGCCCGGTCGCCGTGGAAGAGGTCACCGGTCGTCGGGTCCTCGGCTGCCTTGTAATACGCGGAGAGCCCCGCGCTCGCGGCGTACCGGCCGGGGTGGTGCAGCCCGATCTTCAACGCGCAGTAGCCGCCGGTCGAGTTGCCGATGATGCCCCAGTTCCGGGCCCGCTTACCCACCCGGTACCCGGCCGACACCGCCCGGGGCACGTCGTCCGCGAAGAACGTCTCCGTCTTCGGACCGCCCTTTATGTCCACGCACTCGGTGTCCCGGGGCGGCGCCACCGTCGGACGCAGCATCACCAGGACCATCGGCTGCGCCCGTCCGGCCTTCACCCGTTCGTGTGCCGTACGCGGATAGCGCAGCCCCTTGATCAGATTCTCCGAGGTGCCCGGGTAGCCGGTCAGCACCACCACCGCCGGAAACTTCCGCCGGGCGAACGCCGGCTGGAAGTACTCCGGCGGCAGGTAGACGTACGCCGAACTCTCGATGCCCGAGTGCTTCCCCGCGATCACGACCTTGTCGATCCGGCCGCCCACCCTGGGCAGCGCCCCGCCCGGCACGTCCGGCCGCTGCGAGCCCACCCGCACGATGTTCTTCGCGGCCAGCGTCCCGGAGGCGTGGTCGGTGACCACGCCCAGCTCCTGCTTGCGGCCGAACAGATCGGCCCAGGAGCCGTAGAAGAGGAAGCTGTTGTTGGCCAGCAGGCCGACCGTGGCGAACACCGCCACCTGGGTCGCGAGCAGCATGCCCACCCGGCCGAGCACGGCCGGCGCACTGCGCCGGGCGAGCCTCGGCCAGCACCAGACGGTGACGGTGAACAGCACGACGGCCAGCACGATCGCCAGGATCAGCAGTGGCTTGCCCGTAAGGCCCATGACCGGTGAACTTTCTGTCAGGAAATTTCCGGGCAGCGGGTGAACCCACGGCCCGGAAGGATCGTCCTAGAGGTCGCACATCGTCCGCAGGGCTCCGGCCGCCGGACTCCAGGAATCTCTCGCGGAACCACGGGAAGCGATGTCTGTCACGCTAGATGGGGATAAATCAGGATCGGTTCCGGTTCGCGCACGTGCGTTCGTGCGCGGCCCCCGGCCGGAAGCCGTGCCCGCGCTCGTCGGCACGGCCTGCACCGCCGTCGGACTGATCGACGTCGCCGCCGGGGTGTTCCCGCGCTTCCGGCACAGCCGCATGCACAGCCTGGCCGAGGTCCTTCCCGGAGCCCTCGGCCCGTTCGCGGCAGCACTCTCGCTCAGCGCCGGGGTCCTGCTGCTGCTCCTGGCCCACGGCCTCAAGCGGCACAAGCGCCGGGCCTGGCGGGCCGCCGTCGTCCTGCTCCCGGCCGGCGCGCTGGCCCAGTTCAGCTACCGGCACTCGGTCCTCGGCGCCCTGGTCTCGCTGACGCTGTGTTACCTGCTCGTACGTCACCGGAGCGAGTTCGCCGCCCTGCCCGACCCGCGCAGCCGCTGGCGGGCCCTGGCCAACTTCGTCCTGCTCGGCGCCGGCTCGCTCGGCCTCGGCCTGGTCATCGTCAGCGCCCACCCGCGCCGCCTGGTCGGCAGCCCCAGCATCGCCGACCGCCTCCAGCACGTGCTGTACGGCCTGGTCGGCTTCGAAGGGCCCGTCGACTACTCCGGGGACACCTCCTGGACCGTCGGCTGCTCGCTCGGCGCGCTCGGCCTGCTGACCGCCGTCACCACCATCTACCTGGCCTTCCGCCCCGAACACCCGGCAGCCCGGCTCACCGAGGACGACGAGGCCCGGCTGCGCGCCCTGCTGGAACGGCACGGCGGGCGCGACTCGCTCGGCCACTTCGCGCTCCGCCGCGACAAGGCCGTCGTCTTCTCGCCCAGCGGCAAGGCCGCCGTCTGCTACCGCGTGGTCTCCGGCGTGATGCTCGCCAGCGGCGACCCGATCGGGGACGTGGAGGCGTGGCCCGGCGCCATCGAACGCTTCATGGACGAGGCGCGGGCGCACTCCTGGGCCCCCGCCGTCATGGGATGCGGCGAGACCGGCGGCGAGGTCTGGACCCGCGAGACCGGACTCACCGCCCTGGAGCTCGGCGACGAGGCGGTGGTGGACGTCGCGGATTTCTCCCTCGCCGGGCGCGCGATGCGCAACGTACGCCAGATGGTGAAGCGCATTGAGCGGAACGGCTACGAGACCCGCGTCCGGCGCGTGGCCGACATCGGCGAGACCGAACTCGCCCGCATCCGCCGGGCCGCCGCCGACTGGCGCGGCACCGACACCGAACGCGGCTTCTCCATGGCGCTCGGCCGGATCGGCGACACCGCCGACCGGGACTGCTTCATCGCCACCGCCCACAAGACCGACGAGCAGAGCGCCGACTCCCCGTACGGCGACCTGAAGGCCGTGCTCCACTTCGTGCCCTGGGGCAACGACGGCATGTCCCTCGACCTCATGCGCCGCGACCGCTCCGCCGACCCCGGCATGAACGAGCTGCTGATCGTCGCCTCCCTCCAGGCCGCACCCCGGCTCGGCATCGGCCGGGTCTCGCTGAACTTCGCGATGTTCCGCTCCGCGCTCGCCCGGGGCGAGCGGCTGGGCGCGGGGCCCGTCCTGCGGGTCTGGCGGGGACTGCTGATCTTCCTCTCGCGCTGGTTCCAGATCGAGTCGCTGTACAAGTTCAACGCCAAGTTCCGGCCGCGCTGGGAGCCCCGCTTCGTCGTCTACCGGACCGCCCGCGACCTGCCCCGCATCTCCTTCGCCGCGATGCAGGCCGAGGGCTTCGTGCACCTGGCGCTCCCCCGCCCGCTCCGGTTCGCCCCGCGCCGCCCGTGCGGCCACGCGCGGTCCCAGGCGGGCGAGCAGGACGCCCGTACGGCATAGCGCCGCGCCGTACGGGCCTAGGCTGGTCATATGAGTACGTTGCGCGGGACGGTCCAGGGTCTGCCGGAGTGGGACCGCTGCGCGGTCATGGGGGTCGTCAACGTGACCCCCGACTCCTTCTCCGACGGAGGCCGCTGGTTCGACACCACGAGGGCCGTCAAGCACGGCCTCGACCTCGTCGCCGAGGGCGCCGACCTCGTGGACGTCGGCGGCGAGTCCACCCGCCCCGGCGCCAGCAGGGTGGACGAGTCCGAAGAGCTGCGCCGGGTGATCCCGGTCGTCCGGGGCCTGGTCTCCGAGGGCGTCACGGTCTCCGTCGACACCATGCGCGCCCGGGTCGCCGAGCAGGCGATCGCCGCCGGAGCCGTCCTCGTCAACGACGTCAGCGGCGGCCAGGCCGACCCGGACATGGTCCCCGTGGTCGCCGCCGCCGGCGCCCCGTTCGTCGTCATGCACTGGCGCGGCTTCAGCGAGTCGATGAACAGCCGGGCGGTGTACGGGGACGTGGTCGGCGAGGTCACCGACGAGCTGCGCGCCCGGATGGACGCGGTGGTGGCAGGCGGCATCGCCCCGGAACGCCTCGTGATCGACCCCGGGCTCGGCTTCGCCAAGGACGCCCCGCACGACCTGGCGCTGCTGGCCGGGCTCGACGCCCTGCACGCCCTCGGCCGCCCCCTGCTGGTCGCCGCGTCCCGCAAGCGGTTCCTGGGCCACGTGCTGGCCCGCGAGGGCGCCGCCCCGCCGCCCGCCCGCGAGCGCGACGCCGCCACGGCCGCCGTCTCCGCCCTCTCCGCCCGGGCCGGCGCCTGGGCGGTCCGCGTCCACGAGGTACGGGCCACCGCCGACGCGGTCCGGGTCGCCCGCGCCATCGAGGGAGCCGCGTGAGCGGGCCGGGCGACGAGGTGACCGGGCCCGGTGACGAGGTGACCGGGCCGGGCGACGGGCACGCGGACGCCGCCGCCGACATCGCGGCCGTCGAGCAGGCCAACACGGCGTACTACGAGGCCGTGGAGCGCGGCGACCTGGACGCGCTGACGGCCGCCTGGCTGCCGGACGAGGAGCTGACGGTCTCCTGCGTCCACCCGGGCTGGCCGGTGCTCAGCGGGCGGCGCGAGGTGCTGCGCAGCTACGCGCTGATCATGGCGAACACCGAGTACATCCAGTTCTTCCTGACCGACGTCGGCGTCTCCATGACGGACGACACCGCACTGGTGACCTGCACCGAGAACATCCTCAGCGGCGGCCCCGCCGAGGAGGGCGCCTCGCTCGGCCCGCTCGTCGGGCAGCTCGTCGTCGCGACGAATGTGTTCCGCCGCACTCCGGACGGCTGGAAGCTCTGGTCGCACCACGGTTCGCCCGTACTGGCCGAAACCGGTGAGGAAGAGGACGAAGACCCCACGTCCTGAGCCGGCCCGCCCCTCTTTCGGGCACAAAAGCCGGTCCGGGGTGATTGGCCCGGGACACTTCGGGGTATCAGCGGCTATCTGTTCCGCGCCCGCAGGCCCGCCCCCCACGGGGCAGGGGTGTCGGTGCTCGCAGGTAGATTCGAAATCGGGCAACCGGCCGCCCGCACGCGGCCCTGCGCCCCCGGACCAACGACAGCAGGAGTGATTCGCGTGGATCGTGTCGCGCTGCGCGGCCTCAAGGCCCGCGGGAACCATGGCGTCTTCCCCCGGGAACGGGAAGAGGGACAGACGTTCATCGTGGACCTGGTGCTCGGCCTCGACACCCGCCCCGCGGCAGCCACCGACGACCTGACGAAGACCGTGCACTACGGCGTGGTCGCGGAGGAGGTCGTCGCCGTGGTCCAGGGCGAGCCGGTCGACCTGATCGAGACGCTCGCCGAGCGCATCGCCCAGCAGTGCCTCAAGCACGACGGCGTCGAGGAGGTGGAGGTCGTGGTGCACAAGCCGGACGCGCCCATCACCGTCCCGTTCGACGACGTCACCATCACCATCACCCGGAGCCGAGCATGACTGCATTTTCCACCGAAGGGCAGAGCGACCCGACCGTACAGCCGGTGCCCGCCTCCGTGGTCGAGCAGGTGGACGCGGCGGACATCACCCTCTCCAACCCCAAACTGGCCGTGCTCTCGCTCGGCGCCAACCTGGGCAACCGCCTGGAGACGCTCCAGGGCGCCATCGACGCCCTGGAGGACACGCCCGGCCTCCGGGTCAAGGCGGTCTCCCCGGTGTACGAGACGGAGCCCTGGGGCGTCGACCCGGGCTCCCAGCCCTCGTACTTCAACGCGGTGATCGTCGTGAAGACGACGCTGCCCCCGTCCTCGCTCCTGGAGCGCGGCCAGGCCATCGAGGAGGCCTTCGAACGGGTCCGCGAGGAGCGCTGGGGCCCGCGCACCATCGACGTCGACATCGTCTCGTACGCGGATGTCGTGTCGGACGACCCCGTGCTCACCCTCCCGCACCCCCGGGCCCGCGAGCGCGCCTTCGTCCTCGCCCCCTGGCACGACGTGGACCCCGAGGCCCAGCTGCCCGGCGCGGGCCCGGTCGCCGATCTGCTGACCGGTGTCGGGCGCGACGGCGTGCTCCCCCGGGCCGACCTGGAACTCCGGCTGCCCGAGTAGTCGTTAGGCTCACAGAACACAGCACGAAGGACACGACGGACACAGGCGGCGAAGGGCGGCTCACGGGGTGAAGCAACTACGGCTCGGAGTCCTGGCCGGCCTCTTCGCCGCCGCCGGAGTCCTCTCCTGGGGCGCCGCCCGCCTCTGGGACTCGCTGGGCACGCTGCCGAGCGTCCCGCTCTTCGCGCCCATCGTCCTCGCGCTGATCGCCGTCGTCCTGCTGGCGACGGCGCTGTCCATCCGCGCCCGCCTGCGCGCCCAGCGCGAGCGGCGCCCGGACGCGAAGGGCGTCGAGCCCATGATGGCCGCCCGGGCCCTGGTCTTCGCGCAGGCGAGCGCCCTGGTCGTCGCCCTGGTCTCCGGCATGTACGGCGGCACGGCCGTCTTCCTGCTCGGCTCCCTGGACAACCCGCCCCGCCGCGACCAGGCGATCTACGCCGGCTTCGCGGTCCTGGCCGGCATCGCGGTCATCGCCGCCGCCCTCTTCCTGGAGCACGTCTGCAAGCTCCCGGACGACAAGGACGACAACAAACCGGACGCGGCGGCGGCGTAACGCCGGTGCCGGGTCCGGCTCGGGCCGGGGGCGGGATCAGCGCGCCATGATGAGGCTCATGGCCTCGGCGCGCGTGGCGGGGTCGCGCAGCTGTCCGCGGACCGCGGAGGTCAGCGTCTTCGCCCCGGGCTTGCGGATGCCGCGCATCGACATGCACATGTGCTCGCACTCGATGACGACGATGACGCCGCGCGGCTCCAGGATCTCCATCAGGGACTCGGCGACCTGGGTGGTCAGCCGCTCCTGCACCTGCGGCCGGCGGGCGTAGACGTCGACCAGCCGGGCCAGCTTCGACAGGCCGGTGATCTTGCCGCTGGTGGCCGGGATGTACCCGACGTGCGCCACCCCGCGGAAGGGGACCAGATGGTGTTCACACGTGCTGAACACCTCGATGTCCTTGACGAGCACCATCTCGTCGTGGCCCAGGTCGAACGTGGTCGTCAGGACGTCCTCGGCCTGCTGGTACAGGCCCGCGAATATCTCCTTGTACGCCCGCGCCACCCGCCCCGGTGTCTCCTTCAGGCCCTCGCGGTCCGGGTCCTCGCCCACCGCCAGCAGCAGCTCCCGGACAGCGGCCTCGGCACGTTTCTCGTCGAACTCGCCGATCGGCCCCTGGGGGTCCAGCGTCACCGGGTCGGTCATGTGTGCCTCGTTCCTTGAGCTGTCGCTGCGGGGGCATCCGCGCAGGTGTACGGAAAAGCCGCGCCCCCAACAGGCTAGAACCTGGGGGGCGCGGCATCCATTCCGGGCCTGGTGGGAGCCCCGTGACGGGGGACACACCGGGTCGGTGACTAGCTCTCGGGACGGTCCTCCGGGAGGGTCTCCGTGCTCGGGACGGCGTCCGTGACCGAGCCGGCGGCCGCGCTCGCGCCGTTGGTGAGGGCGAGCTCCTTCGGGGAGAGGACCGGCGGACGGGTGGACGGGGTGCGCCGGGCGGAGCCGGTCCACGCGGGGCGGGCCGGGCGCTTGACGATCGGGGCGAAGATCTCGGCGATCTCCTCCTTGCCCAGGGTCTCCTTCTCCAGGAGGCGGAGAACCAGGGTGTCCAGCACGTCGCGATTCTCGACGAGGATCTCCCACGCGTCGTTGTGGGCGGTCTCGATGAGCTTCTTGACCTCTTCGTCCACCAGGGCGGCGACCTCTTCCGAGTAGTCGCGCTGGTGGCCCATCTCGCGGCCCACGAACGGTTCGGTGTTGTCGCCGCCGAACTTGATCGCGCCGAGACGCTCGGTCATGCCGTACTGCGTGACCATCGCGCGGGCCGTCGCCGTGGCCTTCTCGATGTCGTTCGCGGCGCCGGTGGTCGGGTCGTGGAAGACCAGCTCCTCGGCCGCGCGCCCGCCCAGCATGTACGCGAGCTGGTCGAGCATCTCGTTGCGCGTCGTGGAGTACTTGTCCTCCTCCGGGAGCACCATCGTGTAACCGAGGGCACGGCCGCGGGAGAGGATCGTGATCTTGTGGACCGGGTCCGACTGGGGGGAAGCCGCCGCGACCAGGGCGTGTCCGCCCTCGTGGTACGCGGTGATCTTCTTCTCCTTCTCGGACATGATCCGGGTCCGCTTCTGCGGGCCCGCCACGACGCGGTCGATGGCCTCGTCCAGCGTGGCGTTGTCGATGAGCTTCTGGTTGCTGCGCGCCGTCAGGAGCGCGGCCTCGTTCAGCACGTTCGACAGGTCGGCACCGGTGAAGCCGGGCGTGCGGCGGGCGACGGCGCCGAGGTCGACGTCCGGGGCGACCGGCTTGCCCTTCTGGTGGACCTTGAGGATCTCCAGCCGGCCCTGCATGTCCGGCCGGTCGACCGCGATCTGCCGGTCGAAGCGGCCCGGGCGCAGCAGCGCCGGGTCGAGGATGTCCGGGCGGTTCGTGGCGGCGATCAGGATGACCCCGCCCTTCACGTCGAAGCCGTCCATCTCCACGAGCAGCTGGTTGAGCGTCTGCTCGCGCTCGTCGTGACCGCCGCCCATGCCGGCGCCGCGGTGGCGGCCGACGGCGTCGATCTCGTCGACGAAGACGATCGCCGGGGCGTTCGCCTTGGCCTGCTCGAAGAGGTCGCGGACCCGGGAGGCGCCGACACCGACGAACATCTCGACGAAGTCGGAACCGGAGATCGAGTAGAACGGGACGCCCGCCTCGCCCGCGACGGCGCGTGCGAGCAGGGTCTTGCCCGTACCGGGAGGCCCGTAGAGCAGGACGCCCTTGGGGATCTTGGCGCCGACGGCCTGGAACTTGGCCGGCTCCTGGAGGAACTCCTTGATCTCCTGGAGCTCCTCGACCGCCTCGTCCGAGCCCGCCACGTCGGCGAACGTCGTCTTCGGGGTGTCCTTGGTGATCAGCTTGGCCTTGGACTTGCCGAACTGCATGACCTTGGAGCCGCCACCCTGCATCTGATTCATCAGGAACAGGAAGACGACCACGATGAGGACGAACGGCAGCAGCGAGAAGAGGATCGAGACGAACGGGGACTGCTTCGACGGCGAGACGGTGTACCCGTCCTTGATGTCGCCGCTCTCGTACTTCTTCTGGAGCATGTCGGCGAGCTGGACGCCCTGGTTGCCGATGTAGCTCGCCTGGAACTTGCTGCCGGACTCGCCGGACAGCTTCTGACCGTCCTTCAGTTCGATCTTGATGATGTGATCGTCACCGGTGGTGAGCTTGGCCTGGTCCACCTGGTTCTTGCTGATCGCCTGGATCACCTGTCCGGTGTCCACCGTCTTGTAGCCGCCGCCCGAGCCGACGACATTCATCAACACGACCACGGCGAGGACGGCCAGCACGATCCACATGACCGGCCCACGGAAGTATCGCTTCACGTCCATCCATACGAGGCGAAGACGCCCCGTCCCTCCTGCCCGTAGGTAAATGCTGCTGTGAGTAAAGACTGTTCTTCGGACGGTACCCCAGCATGGTCACCGGCGTCCGCCTCGGACGTCCGGCAATCGCGCCTCGAAGGCTCAACGGCGGGCGGCCCGTGAGGGTTCCCGGCGGGCCCTGCGGCGGGTCCGCGCGCCCTCAGCCTCCGTATACGTGCGGGGCGAGGGTCCCGACGAAGGGGAGGTTGCGGTACTTCTCGGCGTAGTCGAGGCCGTAGCCGACGACGAACTCGTTGGGAATGTCGAAGCCGACCCACTTGCAGTCGAGCGCGACCTTGGCCGCGTCCGGCTTGCGGAGCAGGGTGCAGATCTCCAGCGAGGCGGGCTCGCGCGAGCCCAGGTTCGACATCAGCCAGGACAGCGTCAGGCCGGAGTCGATGATGTCCTCGACGATCAGGACGTGCTTGCCCTTGATGTCGGTGTCCAGGTCCTTGAGGATCCGGACGACACCGGAGGACTGGGTGCCCGCGCCGTACGAGGAGACGGCCATCCAGTCCATGGTGACGGGGGTGGACAGCGCACGCGCCAGGTCCGCCATGACCATGACGGCGCCCTTGAGGACCCCGACGAGGAGCAGGTCCTTGCCGGCGTACTCCGCGTCGATCTTCGCGGCCAGCTCCACGAGCTTCGCGTCGATCTCTTCCTTGGTGAGGAGCACCGACTGGAGGTCGGTGCCCATGTCCTTCTCGTTCACCCGCGTCTCTTTCTGTGCCTGCCGGGTCCGGGGGTGGAGTCCCGGGCCTGCGCGGCGGTCGCCCTGCATGTCAGCCGCTCGTGCGTCAGCTCTGCCGGATGACCAGTCTGCCACCCTGCCGCAGGGCTTCGACGCGGCCGGGGAGGTTGATGGCCTGCTGGCCGCGCCAGCCGGTGACCAGGCGGTCCACTTCCTCGATGTGCCGGGCGAAGAGCGAACCGGCCGGAGAGCCCGCCTCTATGGCGGCCCGGCGCAGCACCCGGCGGCGTACGGCGGGGGGCAGCGCGTACAGCTTGGCGCACTCGAGGCGGCCGGCGTCGTCGCGTACGTCACGGTCGGCGGCGGCGGCCCAGGTGTCGAGGGCGTCCGCGTCGTCGCGGGAGAGCTGGGCCGTACGGGCGAGGGCTTCGACCACGCCCTTGCCGAGGGCCTTCTCCAGGGCGGGCAGGCCCTCGTGGCGCAGCCGGGAGCGGGTGTAGGCGGGGTCGATGTTGTGGGGGTCGTCCCAGACGGGCAGGGACTGGGCGAGGCAGGCGGTGCGGGCGGTCTGCCGGTCGAGCTGGAGGAAGGGGCGGCGGTAGCGGCCGGCCGGGCCGGAGGAGGCGGCCATGCCGGACAGGGAGCGGATGCCGGAGCCGCGGGCGAGGCCCAGCAGGACGGTCTCGGCCTGGTCGTCGCGGGTGTGGCCGAGGAGGACGGCGGCGGCGCCGTGGCGTTCGGCGGCGGCGTCGAGCGCGGCGTAGCGGGCGTCGCGGGCGGCGGCCTCGGGTCCGCCCTCGCGGCCGACGTGGACGGCGACGGCCTCGACGGGGCCGAGGTCCATGGCGGCGAGCCGGGCGGCGACCTCGGCGGCGCGGAGGTCGGAGCCGTCCTGGAGGCCGTGGTCGACGGTGATGCCGCCGGCCCGGACCGGGAGTTTGCGGGCCTCGAAGGCGAGGGCGGAGGCGAGCGCCATGGAGTCGGCGCCGCCGGAGCAGGCCACCAGCACCAGCGGGGTGTCGGGGCGGTCGGGGAGCGTGCCGAGGCGGCCGCCCGTGCCGGCCCGGGCGAGCTCGGGGTGCGGGGCGCGTCCGGCGCGTTCGTTCTGTTCGGCGTGTTCGGCGATGACGTCGTGGAGTACGCGGCGGACCGCCAGGCGTATCGCCGCGACCGCAGGATGGGGACCCATGTCCGGTGCCCTTCGTGAGGTTCTTCAGGGGTGTCTCGGAGTGCCGGGACGGGAAGGAGTGCCGTCACTCAGAGTGCGTCGATGGTGACAGAGCAATGCCGTTCATCGAGCATTGCACGCCTTCCCATGCCCCTGCGGTCCCTCGGATGGGTGATTACCGGCGCGTTTCCTTCGTACCGGGGACCTTGATCACGACTCTGCCTTACGGTGCACCCTCGCGATCCAGTCTGCGGGACGGGCGATCTCCGCCTTGGTGGGGAGGGTGTTGGGCGAGGTCCACACCCGGTTGAAGCCGTCCATGCCGACCTCGTCCACGACGGCGCGCACGAAGCGTTCGCCGTCCCGGTACTGGCGCAGCTTGGCGTCGAGGCCGAGCAGCTTGCGCAGGGCCTGGTCGAGGCGGCTCGCGCCGCGGGCGCGGCGCTGCTGGAACTTCTCGCGGATCTCGGCGACGGAGGAGACGACCTCGGGGCCGACGCCGTCCATCACGTAGTCGGCGTGTCCCTCCAGGAGCGACATCACGGCGGTGAGGCGGCCGAGGATCTCGCGCTGGGCGGGGGTCTGGACGAGCTCGACCAGGCTCCGGCCGCCGTCCTCGCCCTCCTCGCCCTCGGGCCGGCCGCCGGAGAGGGACTGGACGGCCTCGCGCAGCCGCTCCAGGAAGGTCATCGGGTCGACGTCGGTCTCGTCCAGGAATGACTGGATCTCGCCCTGGAGGTGGTCGCGGAGCCAGGGCACCGCGGTGAACTGGGTGCGGTGGGTCTCCTCGTGGAGGGCGACCCATAGCCGGAAGTCGTGCGGGTCGGCCTCCAGCTCGCGTTCCACGTGGACGATGTTCGGCGCGACGAGCAGGAGGCGGCCGCCGCCGTCGGCGGAGGCGGGGAGGTCGCGGGTGGCGGGGGCGAAGGTCTCGTACTGGCCGAGGACGCGGGAGGCGAGGAAGGACAGCAGCATGCCGACCTCGACGCCGGTGACCTTGGAGCCGACCGCGCCGAGCACGGCGCCGCCCGCGCCGCCGGAGCGCCGTTCCTCCATCTTCTCCAGGAGGGGCCGCAGCAGTTCGCGGAAGCCGGCGACGTTGGCCTTGATCCAGCCGGGGCGGTCCACGACGAGGACGGGGGTGTCCTCGGGCTCGGTTCCCTCGGGGATCATCCGGGTGAAGGCGCGGACGTGCTCCTCCGCCGCCTTCGCGTGCCTGCGCAGCTCCGCGACGACCTCGCGGGCCTCCTCGCGGCTGATCTCGGGGCCCGGCCGCACAAGCCGGGTCGCGGTCGCGACCGCGAGGTTCCAGTCGACCATCCCTGCACCACCGATGCTCGTCATGCGTCAACCGTACGTGCTCGCCCCTTGATGCGGTGCGGTGTTGACGGGCTCATCGCTTCCCGGCGCCCAGCGCGGTGGCGAGTTTGTCGAGGGCCTTCTGGGCTTCGGTGGGGGCGGTGGTGCCGGAGGCGAGGAAGGCGAAGGCGAGGAGCCGCCCCCGGGTGTCCACGACGGTGCCGGCGAGGCTGTTGACGCCGGTGAGGGTGCCGGTCTTGGCGCGGATGAAGCCGGTGCCGCCGGCCTCGCTGGTGTAGCGGCTGCTGAGCGTGCCGCTGAAACCGGCGACGGGGAGGCCGGTGAGGACGGGCCGCAGTTCGGGGTGGGCGGGGTCGGCGGCCCGGGCGAGGAGGCCGGCGAGCAGGGCCGCGGTCACCTTGTCCTCGCGGTCGAGACCGCTGCCGTCGGCGATGTTCACGCCCTTGAGGGGCAGGTCGAGCTTCTTCAGACCGGCGGTGACGGCCCGCCGGCCGCCCTTGAAGTCGGCGGGCTGCCCGGCGGCGATGGCGGTCTGCCGGGCCAGGGCCTCGGCGATGTCGTTGTCGCTGTTGGTGAGGGCGCGTTCGACCAGGCCGGAGAGGGGGGCGGAGAGATGGGTGGCGACGGTGCGGGACTTCTTGGCGGGGCGGCCGGGGGCGGGTGCGCCCTTGGCGGTGACGCCGGCGTCCTTCAGATATCCGGCGAAGGCGCGGGCGGCGTCGCCCGCCGGGTCCTCGGTGCGCGCGGCGGGGCCCTTGGCGGAGTCGTCCTGGCGGCCCTCGTTCAGCATCAGGGCGCTCATGGGCGCGAGGTTCTCGTTGGGGCCGATCGGGTGGTGCGCGGGCCCCGAATAGGCGGACGCGTCGTAGCGAAGCCGTACGGAGGGGGTCTCGCCTGTCTTGAGGGCGCGGGCGGTCTCGGTGGCCAGGGCGCGCAGGGCGGCCTTGTCGAGGGTGGGGTCGCCGCCGCCCACGAGGGTGACAGTGCGCCGGTCCTCGGAGGCGCTCACGGTGGTGGGGATGCGGTGGGCGGGGCCGAGGGCTCCGAGGGCGGCGACGGTGGTGGCGATCTTGACGGTGGAGGCGGGCGTCATGGGGGCGTCGGCGCCCTTGCCGTAAAGCCGTCTGCCGGTGGCGGTGTCGATGACGACGGCGGCGCGGCGGGTGCCCAGCGCGTCGTTCTTCAGCAGGGGTTCCAGGACGGCGCCCAGGTCGCGGGCGGCGCCGGCCGGGGCGTCCTTCGGGCCGGCTCCGGGGGCGGACAGGGCGGCGAGGACGGCGGGGGCGCTGGGGGCGGGAGCGGGACCCTCGGGGTCGCCGCCGTCGTGATGTGCGCCACCTGTGCGTCCGGCGGCGGTCGCCCGGTCCCGCTCGGCCTTACGCTGACCCGAGTCCCAGGGTCCGGCGGCGAGGACGGCGCCGGCCGCGAGGGCCAGTCCGACGACGGCGGACACGGCCGTGAACTGCCAGTCGTTCACTCCGCCGCGTACGCCCAGGCGGGCCGCGATACCTCCGCCGGTTGTGCCGGGCGGTTCCGTCGACGGTCTTTCCACCGGCTCGGCCACCGTTGACCAGCCCCTTTCGCGAGCACACATCTGCGTGAGGGACACTTAACCACCAGTCGTATGTGTTGATCATGGAGGAGCCACCCGTGGAGTTCGACGTCGTTATCGAGATCCCGAAGGGTTCGCGCAACAAGTACGAGGTGGATCACGAGACCGGCCGGATTCGTCTGGACCGTCGGCTCTTCACCTCGACCAGCTACCCGGCGGACTACGGTTTCATCGAGGACACCCTCGGTGAGGACGGCGACCCGCTGGACGCGCTGGTGATCCTGGACGAGCCGACGTTCCCGGGCTGCCTCATCAAGTGCCGCGCGATCGGCATGTTCCGGATGACCGACGAGGCCGGCGGCGACGACAAGCTGCTGTGCGTCCCGGCCTCCGACCCCCGGGTGGAGCACCTGCAGGACATCCAGCACGTGTCGGAGTTCGACCGCCTGGAGATCCAGCACTTCTTCGAGGTCTACAAGGACCTGGAGCCGGGCAAGTCCGTCGAGGGCGCCGACTGGGTCGGCCGCGCAGAGGCCGAGGCCGAGATCGTCGCCTCCCGCAAGCGCCTTGAGGCGCAGGGCGGCGCGCACTGACGTTCCGCTTGTGTGAGCGGCTTCGATACGGGCGGTACACCCAGGTGGGTGTGCCGCCCGTTTCGTGTGCCCTCCCTTGGGCGTGGCCATACTGGGCAGGAGTGCGGCCGAGGACGCGCAGCCGAGGAGGAACGAGGTCGAGTGGTGGCGGAACCGGGCGGTTTCGATGACGAGAAACCCCAGTCCGACGAGGCGCACAGCGCGTTCTCCTGGCCTGCCGGGACCGAACCGGCGGCACCGCCCGAGGAGGACCACCCGACTTCGGAGTTCGCCCTTCCGGAGGGGGTGACGCCCGAGTCCCCGGCCCCGGGTTCCGGTTCCGCTACGGGTTCCGCTTCCGGGTCCGAGACGACCGGTTCGGCGTTCGCCACGCCGAGCACGTACAGCTTCCGGGACTCCCCGCCCGCGTTCACCCCGGCGTACGGGGTGCCGATGGTCCGGCTGACCAAGGAGGCGCCCTGGCAGGACCGGATGCGCACGATGCTGCGGATGCCGGTCGCCGAGCGCCCGGCGCCCGAGCCGGTCCAGCGGCACGACGAGGACGCGGGGCCCCCGGTTCCGCGCGTGCTCGACCTGACGCTGCGTATCGGGGAACTGCTGCTCGCGGGCGGCGAGGGCGCCGAGGACGTCGAGGCGGCGATGTTCGCGGTGATGCGGAGCTACGGGCTCGACCGCTGCGAGCCGACCGTGACGTTCACCCTGCTGTCGATCTCGCACCAGCCGTCGCTGGTGGACGACCCGGTGACGGCGAGCCGTACGGTACGCCGCCGGGGCACCGACTACACGCGGCTCGCGGCGGTCTTCCGGCTGATCGACGACATCACCACGGCCGACGACGAGGTGTCGCTGGAGGAGGCGTACCGGCGGCTCGCGGAGATCCGGCGCAACCGGCACCCGTATCCCGGCTGGGTGCTCACGCTGGCCGCGGGCGGGCTGGCCGGGGCGGCGTCCGTGCTGGTCGGCGGTGGTCCGCTGGTGTTCGTGATCGCGGCGCTCGGGGCGATGCTCGGTGACCGGCTGGCCTGGCTGTGCGCGGGGCGCGGGCTGCCGGAGTTCTACCAGTTCGTGGTGGCGGCGATGCCGCCCGCCGCGATGGGCGTGGCGCTGACGCTGACGCACTGGTCGGACGTGCGGCCGTCGGCGGTGATCACCGGTGGACTGTTCGCGCTGCTGCCGGGGCGGGCGCTGGTGGCGGGCGTGCAGGACGGGCTGACCGGGTACTACATCACCGCCTCGGCGCGGCTCCTGGAGGTCATGTACTTCTTCATCGCGATCGTGACCGGGGTGCTGCTGGCCCTGTACGGGGGGCTTCAGCTGGGGGCGGAGCTGGACCCGGAGGCGCGGTTCATCACGCACGACCGGCCGGTGATCCAGATCTTCGCGTCGATGCTGCTGACCCTGGCCTTCGCGATCCTGCTCCAGCAGGAGCGGGCGACGGTGCTCGCGGTGACCCTGAACGGCGGTGTGGCCTGGATCGTCTACGGGGCGATGGCCCGGACGGGCAACCTGTCGGCGGTGGCCGCGACGGCCGCGGCGGCCGGGCTCGTCGGGCTGTTCGGGCAGTTGTTCTCGCGGTACCGCTACACCTCGTCGCTGCCGTACATCACGGCGGCGATCGGGCCGCTGCTGCCCGGTTCGGCGACGTACTTCGGTCTGCTGGGTGTCGCGCAGAACGAGCTGGACCGGGGCCTCGCCTCACTGTCCACGGCGGTGGCGACGGCCCTGGCCATCGCCATCGGGGTGAACCTGGGGAGCGAGATCTCCCGGCTGTTCATGCGGGTGCCGGGCGCGGTCGGCGGCGCGAACCGCCGCGCGGCCAAGCGGACGCGCGGCTTCTGACCTCAGGACCGTACGGCGCTCAGCGCTTGGCGTGGCGCCCGCGGCGGCCGGCGGACGGGTCCTGCGGGGGCACCTCGCCGGTGCCCCCGGCGGGGCCCTCCTTCTTGGCCTTGCTGCGGGCGCGCAGGAACTCGATGGCGATCGGGATCACCGAGATCAGCACGATCAGGACGAGCATCGCCTCGATGTTCTTGTGGACGAATTCGACGTTGCCGAGGGCGGCGCCGAGCAGGGTCACGCCGACGCCCCAGAGGACGCCGCCGATCACGTTGAACACGATGAACGAGCGGTAGTTCATCCGGCTGACGCCCGCGATGATCGGGGTGAACGTCCGCACGATCGGCACGAAGCGGGCCAGGATCAGCGACTTCGGGCCGTGCTTCTCGAAGAACTCGTGGGCCTTCTCGACGTTCTCCTGCTTGAAGAGGCGGGAGTCCGGCCGGCTGAAGAGCGAGGGGCCGACCTTGCGGCCGAAGAGATAGCCCACCTGGTCGCCGATGATCGCGGCCAGCGCGACCAGGACGCAGACCAGCCAGAGCGGGGTGTGCAGCTTGTCGCTCGTGACCAGCAGGCCCGTGGTGAACAGCAGGGAGTCACCGGGCAGGAAGAAGCCGATGAGCAGCCCGGACTCGGCGAAGACGATGACCAGGACGCCGGCCAGGCCGAACTGTCCGATGAGATGGTCCGGGTCCAGCCAGCTCGGTCCGAGCGCAAGCGTATTCAAGGGTCCGGGCTCCAGGATGAGGTCGATGGACGGCTGCGTGGCCGCCCCAAGCTATCAACGCCCCGGGACGGCCCCGGGTTCCACCCGCCTCCGTGACCGTTTACGCCCGGCGGCGCGCGTTCGCCCCGATCGCGTCGCGCAGGTGCTCGGCGAGGCCCGGGCGCATGGACTCGTAGAACGCCTTGAACTGGGGATCGGCGACGTACATCTCGCCGAGGCCCCGGTGGATCTCGTAGGTGCATTCGTAGTACCAGGTGCGGATGTGGAGCCGGTGCTCCTCGGCGAGGTCCATGGCGCGCTCGCCGTCGGCCGGCTCGCCGGCCTCCATCAGCGCGTCGTAGCGCTCGCCCCAGGAGGCGACCTCGGCGTTGATCCGCTGCCAGTCCTCCTTGGTGTAGCCGGCGGTGCGGCGCTGCGACTCCGCGTAGGTGTCGGTACCGCCCCAGCGGCGCTCGGCCTCCTCGGCGTACTGGCCGGGGTCCTTGTCGCCGAAGACCTCGAACTTCTCCTCGGGAGTGAGGTTGATGCCCATCCTGTGTGCCTCCATCGCTGTCTCTACGGCGGCGGCCATCCGCTGGAGCTCCGCGATCCGGTGCGACAGCAGCGCGTGCTGGCGGCGCAGGTGCTCCTGCGGGTCCGCGTCCGGGTCGTCGAGCAAGTCCGCGATCTCGTCCAGCGGGAAGCCGAGCTCCCGGTAGAAGAGGATCTGCTGCAGCCGGTCCAGATCGGCGTCGTCGTAGCGCCGGTGGCCCGCGTGGCTGCGCCCGCCCGGTGAGAGCAGGCCGATGGTGTCGTAGTGGTGCAGGGTGCGCACCGTGACCCCGGCGTAGCCGGCGACCTGTCCCACGGAGTGCTCCATGGCTCCCCGCTCCTTCCTGTGTGGGTACGGGTACGAGCCTCCGCCCTCACGCCGCGTGAGGTGCAAGTCCCGCCGGGCATCCGCCCTTTTTGAAGGGTTTTACGGCTTTCGCGTCGCTATGGTGTGCCGATGCCGACCGATTCCGCCGTCGCCGCCGAGCCCGCCCCCGCCCGCCGGCTGCTCACGCTCATCGTGCCCGCCCTGGCCGTGGGCGTGGTCTCGGCCCTGGTCCTGCTCGGGATCAGCCTGCTCGCGGAGCGGCTCCAGGACGTGCTGTGGGAGACGCTGCCCGACGCGCTGTCCGTGGGCCGGTACTCCTCGCTGTGGATGATCGTGATGCTCACGGTCAGCGGCCTGGTGGCCGGCCTGGTCATCCGCGCCGCGCCCGGCCACGCCGGCCCGGACCCGGCGACCACGGGCCTCGTCGAATCGCCGCTGCCGCCCCTGGTGGTGCCCGGCATCCTCGTGGCCGCCGTCATCACCCTGGCGGGCGGGGTCAGCCTGGGCCCGGAGAACCCGATCATCGCGGCCAACATCGCCCTGGCCGCCTGGGCCGGCCGCCGGATCGCCCCGGAGGCACCCGGCGAGCTGTGGCTCGCGCTCGCCGCCGCCGGCACCATCGGCGCCCTCTTCGGCACCCCGGTCGCCGCCGCCCTGATCCTCACCGAGACGCTGGCCGCCGCGCCGGGGCCCGGTGCGCTCTGGGACAAGCTGTTCGGGCCGCTCGCGGCCGGGGCCGCCGGATCGCTCACCATGACGCTGGCCGCCCACCCCAGCTTCGACCTGTCGCTGCCCCGCTACACGCACACCGGCTGGGGGGACCTGCTCGCCGCCCTCGTGATCGCCTCCGCCGGGGCGGTGCTCGGCCTCGCGGCGGTGTACGCGTTCCCGCTGGTCCACCGCTTCTTCCGGGCCCTGCCGCATCCGGTGCTCGCCCTGACCCTGGGCGGCCTCGCGCTCGGGCTGCTCGGGGCGCTCGGCGGGCACCTGACCCTGTTCAAGGGGCTGGACGAGGTGAAGACGATCGCCGCCGATCCGGACGGCTGGTCGGCCGCCGAGTTCGGGAAGATGGCCGTGGTGAAGACGGCGGCCCTGGTGATCGCCGCGACCTGCGGCTTCCGGGGCGGCCGGATCTTCCCGGCGGTGTTCTCGGGCGTCGCGCTCGGCCTGTGCGCCCATGCCCTCGTGGACGGGGTGCCGGTGGCGCTGGCGGTGACGTGCGGGGTGCTGGGCGTCCTGCTGGCCGTCACCCGGCAGGGCTGGCTGAGCCTGTTCACTGCGGCGGTCCTGGCCTCGGACACGGCCCTGCTGCCGGTGCTGTGCGTGGCGTCGCTGCCCGCCTGGCTGCTGGTCACCGGCCGCCCGCTGATGCAGCTGCGCGAGGACGGTGCGCCGCTGCGCTGAGCGGCGGCGGCGCACCGGGCGCGTCCACACCGGACGGGCCGCACCGGGCCGGGGGCCCGCGCACCGGACGGACCAGCATTGGGTGTCACCCGCGCAAGCGGTCCGTATCGTCAGATTTGTCCGGTCTCGCGGGCGCGAGCCGAGAAGGGCAGGTCCGTGATGCCGCTCCACCGGGGCTCCGCGCACGACGGCGAACCGTCGGCCAAGCAGCGCAAGCTGGCGCTCAACCCGTTCTACGGAGTCGCCGACCCGGTCGCCGGAATGGAGGCGGCGCCGCCCCGGCACCGGATGCCGGACGGACCGCTGCCGCCCCACACCGCGTACGGGCTCGTCCACGACGAGCTGATGCTGGACGGCAACTCGCGGCTCAACCTCGCCACCTTCGTCACCACCTGGATGGAGCCCCAGGCCGGGGTGCTGATGGGCGAGTGCCGCGACAAGAACATGATCGACAAGGACGAGTACCCGCGCACCGCCGAGCTGGAGCGGCGCTGTGTGGCGATGCTCGCCGACCTCTGGCACGCGCCCGACCCCTCGGCGACCGTCGGCTGTTCCACGACCGGGTCCAGCGAGGCGTGCATGCTCGCCGCGATGGCGCTCAAACGCCGCTGGACGGCCAAGAACGCCGACCGCTACCCGGCGAGCGCCAAGCCCAACCTCGTGATGGGGGTGAACGTGCAGGTGTGCTGGGAGAAGTTCTGCACGTTCTGGGAGGTCGAACCGCGCCTCGTCCCCATGGAGGGCGACCGCTTCCACCTCGACCCGCGGGCCGCCGTGGAACTGTGCGACGAGAACACCATCGGCGTCGTCGGCATCCTCGGCTCCACCTTCGACGGCAGCTACGAGCCCATCGCCGAGCTGTGCGCGGCCCTGGACGACCTCCAGGAGCGCACCGGTCTCGACATCCCCGTCCACGTCGACGGGGCCTCCGGCGCCATGGTCGCGCCGTTCCTCGACCCGGACCTGGTGTGGGACTTCCGGCTCCCCCGGGTCTCCTCGATCAACACCTCCGGCCACAAGTACGGCCTGGTCTACCCCGGCGTCGGCTGGGCGCTGTGGCGCTCGCCCGCCGAACTGCCCGAGGAGCTGGTCTTCCGGGTGAACTACCTGGGCGGCGACATGCCCACCTTCGCGCTGAACTTCTCCCGGCCCGGCGCCCAGGTCGTCGCGCAGTACTACACCTTCCTGAGGCTGGGCCGGGAGGGCTACCGGGCCGTGCAGCAGGCGGCCCGGGACGTGGCGACCGGGCTGGCGGAGAAGATCGAGGAGCTGGGCGACTTCCGGCTGCTCACCCGGGGCGACCAGCTCCCCGTCTTCGCGCTCACCACCAAGCCGGAGGTGACGGCGTACGACGTCTTCGACGTGTCACGGCGACTGCGCGAGCGCGGCTGGCTGGTTCCCGCGTACACCTTCCCCGCCAACCGGGAGGACCTGTCCGTGCTCCGGATCGTGTGCCGCAACGGCTTCTCCTCGGACCTGGCGGAACTGCTCCTGGAGGACCTGCGCCTCCTGATGCCCGAACTCCGCGCCCAGCCGCGCCCGCTGACCCGGGACCAGAACGCGGCGACCTCCTTCCACCACTGAGCCGGCGGCCCCTCGGCGCCTCACCGGCCGAGCGCGGCGAACCGCCGTACCGCCAGCGGGAAGAACACCGCGAGCAGCGCCAGCGGCCACACCACCGCGAGCAGTCCGGCGTGGCCGGCGGCCCAGGAACCTCCGGCGGCGCCCGGGTTGCCGAACAGGTCGCGCACCGCCGTCGCGGTGGCCGACATCGGGTTCCACTCGACGGCGGCGCCCAGCGGGCCCGGCATGGTCTCCGGCGCCGCGAACACATTGGAGAGGAAGCCGACCGGCCAGACCAGGATCTGCACCGCCTGCACCTTCTCCGGGCGCCCGGCCACCAGCGCCAGCAGGATGCCGAGCCACAGCATCGCGAACCGCAGCAGCAGGAGCAGCCCCACGGCCCCCAGCGCGGCGGCCGTCCCCTCGTGCCACCGCCAGCCGACCGCGTAACCCGCCGCCCCCATCACCAGCAGCGCGGCGGCCGACTGGAGCATGTCCGCGACGGCCCGGCCGACCAGCACCGCACCGGACGCCATCGGCATCGAGCGGAACCGGTCCACGACGCCCTTCTCCAGGTCACGGGTGACCGCGAGCATGGTCGACTCCAGGCCGAAGGCCATGGTCAGCGCCAGCATGCCGGGCACCAGATATTCGGCGGTCTCCCCCTCGACCCCGCGGCCGCCGCCGACCAGATAGGTGAACATCAGCAGCAGCATCACCGGGAACGCCAGGCCCACCACCACCTGCGCCGGCTGCCGGGCCCAGCGGGCCAGCTCGCGCCGGGTCATCGTCCAGGAGTCGGACACCGCCCACATCGCCGCGCTCACGCCGCCACCGCCCTTTCGTCGCCGCTGCCCGTCAGGGCCAGGAAGACCTCGTCCAGCGTCGGCCGACGCAGCGCGATGTCCTCCGCCTCGATGCCCGCGTCGGCGAGCGCCCGCACCGCCCCGGTGAGCACCGCCATCCGGTCCGCCGCCGGTGCTCCGACGGTGCGCCGGTCCGGATCGGTGACCGTGCCGCCGTCGAGCAGGGCGGCCGCGCGGGCCAGCTGGGCCGCGTCGCGCACGACGATGTCGATGCGGTCGCCGCCGACCCGGGCCTTCAGCTCGTCGGGCGTGCCCTCGGCGGCGACCCGGCCGCCGTCGATCAGCGAGACGCGGTCCGCGAGCCGGTCGGCCTCCTCCAGATACTGCGTGGTCAGCAGGACGGTCGTGCCGCCGCCGACCAGTGAGCGGACCGCGGCCCACACCTCGGCCCGGCCGCGCGGGTCGAGCCCCGTCGTCGGCTCGTCCAGGAAGAGCACCTCGGGGTCCGTGATCAGCGAGGCCGCCAGATCCAGCCGCCGCCGCATACCACCGCTGTAGTCGCGCACCGGCTTGCGGCCCGTGTCCGACAGGCCGAACCGGTCGAGCAGGGCGTCCGCCCGGGCAGCCGCCCGGCGTGCCCCCAGGTGGTACAGCCGGCCGAACATCTCCAGGTTCTGCCGCCCGGCCAGTTCCTCGTCCAGGGCCGGGTGCTGGCCGAGGAGCCCGATCCGGCGCCGCACCTCGGCCGGGCGCCGCCGTACGTCGTGCCCCGCGACCTCGGCCCGGCCCTCGTCGTACCGCAGCAGGGTCGACAGGATGCGGACCGCCGTGGACTTCCCGGCCCCGTTGGGACCGAGCACGGCGTGCACGGTCGAGCGGCCGACCGTCAGATCCAGTCCGTCCAGGGCATAGGTCCCTCCGTAGCACTTGCGCATTCCCTCGACCACGATCGCGTCCCGCAACGCAGCACACCCCCTAGTAGTCAAACTTGACTAGCGCAACAAAGGTAAGCGGGTCCGCGTCATTCGTCAAACTTGATTAGTGAGCGTCCCCCGGGTCCTGGACCCCGGTCGCGTACGGGTTCTCCTCACCCTCCGCGAGGACGGCGACGAACGGGTCGCCCTCGCCCGCGAAGACGTAGGCGCCGGCCTCGATCCGGGCGATCAGGCCGCGCGTCCACTCCGCGCCCGCGTCCGCCGAGTGCACCCAGAAGTTCATGACCTCGCCGATGTGGCCCAGCTGCTCCGGACCGTCCTCGGGGAGGTAGTGCTCGGTGACGGCGGCGCGCCAGGACGCGAGGTTGTTCAGGCGCTCGCGGAGCAGGGCCACCGCCTCGGCGCGTTCCAGGTCGACGATGAAGCCGATGCCCGCCGAGAGGACGTCCATCCGCTGGTCGTACGAGGTGAGCGAGGCGCGCAGCAGGGCGAAGTACTCCTCGGTGCCGCGCCCCGTGATCTCGTACTCGATGCGCGGCGGTCCGCCCGCGGTGCTCGGGGCCACCTCGTGGGCGAGGAGCAGGTCCTGCTTCGCGAGCTGCTTCAGCGCGTGGTAGACGGAGCCGGGCTTGGCGTTGGACCACTCGTGGGCGCCCCAGTACTCCAGGTCGTTGCGGACCTGGTAGCCGTGGGCCCGGCCGTGCTGGCGCACGGCGCCGAGGACCAGCAGCCGGATCGCGGACATGCCCTCCACCTCTCTGGTCAACCGGTCGACCAGCCTAGCGGGCGGTGTCCGGCCGGATCAGAAGGCGAGGTCAGAAGGGGAAGACGCTGCGGCCGTGCTGGACGGAGATCCACTTCTGGGTGGTGAACGCGTCCACCGCCGCGTCCCCGTTCATCCGGCCCAGACCGGAGTCCTTCTCGCCGCCGAACGCGATGCCCGGGTCGTCGTGCACGGTGGAGTCGTTGACGTGGAACATCCCGCTGCGGATGCGCTGGGCGAAGCGGACGCCCCGGCCGGTGCGCGCGGTGTGCACGGCGCCGCTGAGGCCGTACGGACTGTCGTTGACGATCCGGACCGCCTCGTCCTCATGGTCGAAGGGCACCAGCAGCGCGACCGGGCCGAAGATCTCCTGGTGCAGCAGCGGGGAGCCCTCGGGCAGCCCGGTGAGCACGGTCGGCTCGACCAGATTGCCGCGCACCCGTCCGCGCACCGGCGCCTCGGCGCCCTCGGCGAGCGCCTGGTCGACCAGGGCTGCCAGCGAGTCGGCGTGGAAGGTGTTGATGACGGGGCCGATGTGGGTGTCGGGCTCGCGCGGGTCGCCGGTCCTGAGGGCGGCGACGCGGGCGCAGAACTTCTCGGTGAACTCGTCGGCCACCGCGCGGTCCATCAGGATGCGGTTGGCGGCCATGCAGACCTGGCCGGAGTAGATGAACCGGCTGAAGACGGCGGCGTCGACCGCGTAGTCGATGTCGGCGTCGTCGAGCACCACCAGGGCGCTGTTGCCGCTGAGTTCGAGGACGGTCCGCTTGAAGAGGGCTCCCGCGGTGGCGGCGACATGGCGGCCGACCCGGTCCGATCCCGCGAAGGAGATCACCTGGGGCACGGGGTGCTCGATGAACGCGTCGCCTATCTCGGCTATGTCGGTGACGACCACGTTGAGCAGCCCGGCCGGCAGCCCGGCCTCCTCGAAGATCCTCGCGACGAGCCCGCCGCCGACCACGGGCGAGTTCTGGTTGGCCTTCACGACGACCGCGTTGCCGAGGGCGAGGGCCGGTGCGACCGACTTCATCGTCACCAGGAGCGGGAAGTTGAAGGGACTGATGACACCGACGACCCCGACCGGCAGCCGGTAGAGGAGGTTCTCCCGGCCGTCCGCGGCGGAGGGCAGGATGCGGCCCTCCGGCGAGAGCGCCTGCCGGGCGGCCTCGCGCAGGAACTCCTGGGTGAGGCTCAGCTCGTACGCGGCCTTGGTGCGGGTGCCGCCCAGCTCGTCGATGATCGCTTCGGTGATCTCGTCGGCCAGCTCCTCGGTGACGCGCAGCGCGCGCTCCAGGACCTCCCGGCGGCGGTACGGACTGGCCGCCGCCCATTCGCCCTGCGCGCGCTCGGCGGCGCGGTAGGCGCTGTCCACCTCGGCGGCGGTGGCGATGGTGATCGCGGCGAGCTTCTCGCCGTTGTACGGATTGAAATCGATGATGTCCCAGGAGCCGGTCCCCGTCCGCCATTCACCGTCGATGTACTGGCCGGCCAGCTCTTGGAAGAAGGACATGCGATCCCTTAACTCAGGTGCAGACTCCTGTAGGAGTGTCATCGTACTGAAAATTCAGGAGAGTTGGAGAAGTCCTCGGAGCAGGTCACGACTCTCCTCCGGGTCCGGGCTCTCCTCGTGGAGACGCGTCATCGCCTTTTCGTACTGGGCGACTTCCTCGTCCTTGTCCAGATAGAGCGCACTGGTCAGCTGCTCCAAATACACGATGTCCGACAGATCGGATTCCGGGAATCGCAGCATGGTGAACGATCCGCTCTCACCGGAGTGCCCGCCGAAACTGAACGGCATCACCTGGAGGGTGATGTTCGACTGTTCCGACATATCGATCAGATGCCGCAATTGCGCCCGCATCACTTCGCGGCCGCCGTACGGGCGACGCAGCGCCGCCTCGTCCAGTACGGCGTGGAAGTGGGGCGCCCGTTCGGAGACGAGGACCTTCTGCCGTTCGAGGCGCAGGGCGACGCGGCGCTCGATCTCGGCGGGGGGCGCGCCGCGCATGCCCCGGGAGACGACCGCGTGGGCGTAGTCCTCGGTCTGGAGCAGCCCGTGCACGAACTGGACCTCGTAGATACGGATGAGCGAGGCCGCACCCTCCAGACCGACGTACGTCTGGAACCAGCCGGGCAGTACGTCCCCGTAACTGTGCCACCAGCCCGCCACGTTGGCTTCACGGGCCAGGGCGAGAAGGGAGTCGCGCTCCGCCTCGTCCGTGACGCCGTAGAGCGTGAGCAGATCCTCGACGTCCCTGGCCTTGAAGCTCACCCGTCCCAACTCCATGCGGCTGATCTTCGATTCGGAGGCCCGGATCGAGTAGCCGGCCGCCTCGCGCGTGATGCCTCGCGAGTCACGCAGTCTCCTGAGCTGAGAGCCCAGGAGGATGCGCCGCACCACGGACCCACTCGACTCGCCTGCCGCCACTGGTCCCAACCCTCCCCATCGCTTCCTGGCACCGAGGCTCCCCCTGAACCCCAAGAGCCGGATTCTGCCATCAAAACGCTTCGCCCCGTACTCATTCGATTACGGAAATGGGAAGAGCTTGGGAAGACGCCGAAACCGTGGCGGGGAAGAAATGAGCAAGAACCGGACGGCGTCGGACAGGTCCGGCGCGTGCACGTGCATCTGCCCTTGCATCTGCTGTGCGCATTCGGAACCATGGAGCCCGCGCACCTGCGTTCTCGTTCGTGTTGTGCCGCTGTCGCCGGTACGGAGTACCGGTCCAGCCGCGATTCCCGGGAGTGCCTCGCATGGGGACGAATGGATCGACGATGCTCGAGCCGTTACGGCAGGGGCTTCCTCCCATCGACCCCTCGGCCGTCTCCGGGTCGGCCACCTGCACCCTGCCACCGCACTACGAAGCAGTCGGCGGAGCACGGCAGTTCACCCGCGCCACGCTGGGAGGATGGGGCCTGAGCGAGCGCTTCGACGACGTCGCGCTCGTCGTCTCCGAACTGGTCACCAACGCCCTGCGGCACGCCCTGCCGGCCGACACCCCGCGTGAGCCCCAGGAGCCGCCCGTACGGCTGCACCTGATGCGCTGGACCTCGCGGCTGGTGTGCGCGGTGCGCGACCCGAGCCAGGCGAGCCCGGTCGCCTCCGAGGCGGCGGACTCCGCCGAGTCGGGGCGGGGGCTGTTCCTGGTGGAATCCTTCAGCGACTGCTGGGGCTGGCACCCCTCCCCCGCACTGACCGCCGAGAGCGCGCCGGGCGCGGCTCCCCGGGGCAAGGTCGTCTGGGCACTGTTCAGACTGACCGACCCGGTGTGACGGGGGCCGTGCGACCGGCCGGCGCATCGCGCGACACACCGCCCGAGGGCCGGACACCGCTGATTCCCCGCGGAGTCCGGCCCTCCGTGGTGTACGGGAGCGCCCTGCCCGGCCGTCAGCCCACCAGGTGGTCGAACTCGCCGTCCTTCACACCGAGGAGCAGCGCCTCTATCTCGGCGGGTGTGTAGACCAGCGCCGGCCCGTCGGGGTGGCGCGAATTACGCATCGCCACATCTCCGTCGGGCAGTTTCGCGAACTCCACGCAGGAACCCTGGGAGTTGCTGTGTCTGCTCTTCTGCCAGACGACTCCGCGAAGCTCTGTGGCCGCCATGCCGTTGTACACGTGGTGCACAGGACGCTCCCCGAGTTGCAAGGTGCAAGTGTCAACTGTCCCGGATCATAGCTGTGTTCAATTTCTGGTGCATGAGCGGATGCACGGGCGGATGCACGTGCACGCGGGGTGTCGCCGTGATTACAGCCCTCGCCGACAGAGACGTATGAACGGCCTCTCCGGCTCCCGATTCCGGGAGTTGACTTCTCGGCGCCTCGCGCGACCCACTGGTAGCTTGGATGGCCATTCGTCTTCCAGGGGGAATTCCACATGCACAAAATCGCACGTACCGGCGCAGTCCTCGCCGCCGGTCTGCTGGCCGCGCTCGCGCTCACCGGTTGCGGAAGCGACGGGGACAAGGGCGACTCGGGCAAGGATTCCGGGCCCAGCGCGAGCCCCACGGCGGGCGGGAGCGACGCGTCCTCCGGGACGGACGGCGGCTCCGCCGGGGACGCGAAGGCGCTGGAGGGCGCCTGGGCGGGCCAGACCGACGGCGAGCCGGTGGTGCTGTCCGTAGCCGCCGCGAAGGCGTTCGTCGTCGCCGACGACCATGTCTGCTCGGGAACCGTCTCGGGCGAGGGCAAGCCGGCCCTGGAGCTGAAGTGCGCCGACGGCGACACCGCCCGGATCACGGGGGAGGTCGAGTCCAACGACGGCAAGACCGTCGTCATCGCGTGGGGCAGCGGGAAGAAGGACACGCTGGAGAAGACCGACGCGGACGCGCTGGAGAACATCCCCGACCTACCCGGCATGTCGGACCTGCCGACGCCGTGACGTCGTGACATCGCGGGGTCACGAGGTCAGGCCCCGCGAGAAGTCCTCCAGCACGTCGAGGACCAGGGCCACGTTGTTGCGGACGAGTCCGGCCCCGGCGGAGGGCGGCGCACCGCCCTCCGCCGCCTCCTCCTCGCGCACCCGGCACTCCGCCTCCCAGCGCTCCAGCGCCTCCCGCACCGGCGTCCAGTCCGGCACCCGCCGCTCCCGCACCGCCTTGGCGCCCCGGTCCGTGGCCCGGCGCAGCGCGTCGGCCAGCGCGGCGGCTCCCGGCACGGGCTCGGCCGCGCGGCGCGGGATGTGGGCCTCCAGGAGCATCGCGACCCGGCCGAGCTGGGCCAGGGAGTGCTGGGTGGCGTCGGCGGCGGCGTGCGAGAGGCCCCGGTGGCGCACCGGTTCGTGCCGGGCCGTCGCCACCGCCTCCTGCCAGGCGACCCGGGCCTCGCGGGTGGCGAGGAGGGCGCGCCGCACATCGCCCTGGCCGCGTTCGGCCGGGTCCGCGTACTGGTCGACGACCGCGGCCGCGTACCGGCCGTCCGCCTTCAGCCAGTCGCCGAGCCGGGTCCGCAGGCGCGGGGTCTCCCAGGCCGGGTAGACGGCGTACGAGATCATCGCGAGCAGTCCGCCGGCCAGGGTGAGGAGCACCCGCTCGAACACCGTCTGGGACAGGTCGTCGCCGGCCATGCCGAGCAGGAAGACGACATACGCGCCGACGCACGCCTGGGCGACCGCGTAGCCGGTCCGCATCAGCAGGTACATCAGCAGGGCGCAGACCACGGCGAGGGCGGCGAGCGGTCCGGTGCCCGGGTGCGCGGCCTCCACGATCGCGGAGGCGAGGAAGACGCCGACGAGCGTTCCGCCGAACCGGGCGACCGCGCGCGAGTACGTCTGGGAGAACTCCGGGCGCATCACCATCACCGCCGCCAGGGGCGCCCAGTAGCCGTGCCCGAGCGGCAGCAGGCGGCCCAGGAGGTATCCGACCGCGGCGACCGCGGAGAGCCGGATCGCGTGCCGCAGGATCGGGGAGCCGTGGTGCGCCTCGCGGCGCATGGCCCCGACGATGACCGGCACGAGGTGCAGCAGTCCGGGGCGCCGGTGGTGCTCGGCGGGCAGCCGGCTCTCCTTGATGGCGTCGGCGGCCTCCTCGGCCCCGGCCCGCTCCTCCTTGGTGCCGTCGCCCTCGGCGGCCTCGATGACGTCGGAGAGCAGGGCGGCGAGCCGGTCGGCGGCGCGCAGCGGTGGCCCGGTGAGCAGGGCCCCGGTGTCGGGAGTCCTCAGCGCGGCGACGGCCGGGGCGGGCAGCTTGACCGGGTCGCCCTTGCGAATCGCCCGGGCGGCCGCGTCGAGCAGCGATCCGGCGGCGGCCAGCAACTCGCGGACGCGGTCGCGCTCGGGGCCCTCGGCGGGCACGCCCATGGCCGGGTCCGCCAGCGAGGCCAGGACGGGCCTGATGCGTTCGGCGACCCCGCGTGAGCCGTGCAGTTCGGCGGGGCGGCGGCGGGCCTCGCGGGCGGTGACGGCGGCGGCCCGGCGCGCGAGCATCAGGGGCACCGGGTCGAAGTGGGCGACCGGGTCGTGGCGCAGCCGCCGGGCGTAGTCGGCCTCGGCGGCCAGCGCGTCGGCGAGCGCGTCGCGCTGGGCGCCCCATCTGCGGATCGGGAAGAGCACGATCAGCGCCGCCTGGACGACCCCGCCGAACATGATCATCGCGCCGTGCAGGGCCGCCTGGGCGGCGGAGGTCGGCAGGGTGATGGTCACGAGCATGATCGCGACGTTGGACGCGGCGATGATCCCGCCGGTCGGGCCCGCCGCCCAGGCCAGTCCGGCGAGGAAGGTCCAGATCACCAGGAGGACCACGAAGAGCAGGAGATGGGTGCCCGTCACATAGCCCACGAAGGTGGACAGGCCGAGGCTGACGCCGGAGACCAGGGCGAGCACGGGGCGGGGGCGCCAGCTGCGCTGGAAGGTGGCGATGGCCGCCTGGAACGCGCCGAACGCGGAGCTGGCGGCGACCACCGGTCCGAACAGGGCGAGGCTGACCCCGATGACCAGGGCGAGCCCCGCCGCGCCGCGCACCGCGATCAGCGGTTCGAGGCGGCGCCGCTCGATCTTCAGGCCGGAGCGGGCGGTCTCCTTCAGCGCCCGGAGCCAGCTCATGTGCCGAGCCTAACCGGAATAACCGTTTTGCCCGAGTTGTAGTTCTTGCGGCCGCAGAGCCCTCAGCGCCTGATGCCCCGCGGCTCCTCTCCCATCCGGGCCCGGTCCGCCGCCTCCGTGCCGTGCGTCCAGCCGTCCAGGTCCGTCGCGCCCCTGACCCGGGTGGTCGTGGTGCGCGGGAACATCTGGCCGGCGGCCTCGGTGACCGCCAGGTCGCGGGCGGCGAGCACCGGGAGCAGCGCGGCACCGGCGGCCGTGTCGCCCTCCGCCTCGGCCGTGGCGCGGGCGGTGCCGTCGGCCAGGCGGCTGCCCAGGCGCTGGGCGTACGCCAGCAGGAAGGACTGCCGGAACGTCTTGGTCCGCTTACGCCCGCCGGCCCGCTGGCCCGCCTCCGCGCGGGTCATCGCGGCCGTGCCCTGGACGAGCAGCGAGGTGTGGAGCAGTTCGACGGCCTCCAGGTCCGCCTCGAAGCCGACGACCGTGGTGAAGCCCAGGTCGCTGTTCCACACGGCCCGGCAGCGGTTCGCCGAGGCCACCGCGTCGAGCAGGATCGCCTTGGCCGTCTCGTACGGGGCGTCCACGCCGATCCGGCAGGCGCCGGGGGTGCGGTCGCCGTGGGTACGGGCGGCGAGCAGGGCCTCGTCGATGCTGTGCCGGGCCATCAGCTCCTGCGCCTTGGTGGTCAGCGCCTCGGCCTCCTCCGGATAACCGGTCGCCTCCGCCTTCGCGAGCAGGGCGCGGATACGGGTCAGCATGCGGGGTTCACCGGCGGCGGGCGGCCGGGTCAGGGCCTCGCGCGCCGCGCCCGGCGGGGGCCCGACGGGCTCGATGGCCGGGAGGGCGAGCAGCAGCCGGCAGAGGGCGAGGAACGCGGAGGCGTACGAGAACCGGTCGGGCCGGTTCGCGGGCGGCGCGGCGGGCAGCTCGTCCAGCTGGGACCGCCAGCGCGGCGGCAGCCCGTCGTAGCGGCGGACCTCGGAGGCGATCAGACCGGCGGCCAGGCCCGCCGCGTGCTCGTCCAGATCGCGGCGGACGAGGCGGACGACGTCGGCGGGGAGCCAGCCGCGCTCCCAGGCCCGGCGGACGAACTCCTCGCCCCGGCGCACCAGCTCCGCTTCGGACTCCGGGGCGGCGGCGAGCAGCGAGGCGCCTGCGTCGAGACCGGCGTCGCCCTCCGTGTAGAGGGCGGCCGCGAACGCCCGGTCGATCACCGATTCCATGAGGTCAGCGTAAGCAAGCCCCGTCCACAGCGGTCTCCACAGGCTGTGGATATCGAACGCGCGCACGAAACGCGGGCTTCCGGCCGCTGTCAGTGCCGGGTGCCAGACTCGGCCGTATGACCGAACGCTGGGCGCTGGCCGTCACGGAGGGCGGGGGCGCGCGCCTCGCCCCGCTGGACCGCTCCGGCCGGCCGGCGGGCCCGGCCCTGACCGAGCCGGACCTCGCGCGGGCGGTCCGCTCCCGGCCGGACGTGACCCGCTGGGTGTGGCGCTCGACGGCCGAGATCTACCCCCGGCTGCTGGCGGCCGGGGCGCGGGTCGAGCGGGCCTACGACGTGGAGGCCGCCGAGTCCCTGCTCCTCGGCCACGAGGGACGGCTCGGCGAGCCCCGCTCGGCCGCCGCCGCGCTCGCCCGGCTGCGCGGCGGCCCGGTGCCGCCGGATCCGCCGCCCCGGTCGGCGGAGCCCGGCTCCCAGTCCTCCCTGTTCGAGCCGCCGTCGGGCCCGGAGCTGCCGTTCGAGGCGCTGACCGAGGTGTACGCGGCACAGCTCGCGCGGCACGACGCGACGGACCGGCCGGACCGGATGCGGCTGCTGACGGCCGCCGAGTCGGCGGGGATGCTGGTGGCCGCCGAGATGAACCGGACGGGCCTGCCCTGGCGGGCCGACGTCCACCGCGAGGTGCTGCGCGAGCTGCTCGGCGAGCGGTACGCGGGCGGCGGCGAGCCTCGCCGCCTCGCGGAGCTGGCCGACGAGGTGTCCGCCGCCTTCGGGCGCCGGGTCCGCCCGGATCTGCCGGCCGATGTGGTGCGGGCGTTCGCGCGGGCAGGGATCAAGGTCCGCTCCACACGCCGCTGGGAGCTGGAGTCCCTGGACCATCCGGCGGTCGCGCCGCTCGTCCAGTACAAGAAGCTGTACCGGATCTGGACCGCGCACGGCTGGGGCTGGCTCCAGGACTGGGTGCGCGACGGCCGCTTCCGCCCCGAGTACCAGCCGGGCGGGACGGTCACCGGGCGCTGGACGACCAACGGCGGCGGGGCGCTTCAGATCCCCAAGGTGATCCGGCGGGCCGTCGTCGCGGACGAGGGGTGGCGCCTGGTCGTCGCGGACGCCGCGCAGATGGAGCCGAGGGTGCTGGCCGCGATCTCCCGCGATCCGGGCCTGATGGAGGTCGCGGGCCACGAGGGCGACCTCTACACCGCGCTGTCCGACCGCGCCTTCCACGGCGACCGCGACCACGCCAAGATCGCGCTGCTCGGTGCCGTCTACGGGCAGACGTCCGGGGACGGCCTGAAGAATCTGGCGGCCCTGCGCCGCAGGTTCCCGCGCGCGGTCGCCTATGTGGACGACGCCGCGAAGGCGGGCGAGGAGGGCCGTCTCGTACGCACCTGGCTGGGCCGGACCAGTCCGCCGGCGGCCGGGCACGGGGAGGACGAGGAGGCGGGCATCCCGCAGGAGGAGGACGGGGCGCGCGCGGACCACACGCCCGGTTACGCCTCGTCGGACGCGCGGGCGCGCGGCCGGTTCACGCGGAACTTCGTGGTCCAGGGCAGCGCGGCGGAGTGGGCGCTGCTGCTCCTGGCGGCGCTGCGCCGGGCGGTCGCCGCCGCCGGGCTCCGGGCCGAGCTGGTCTTCTTCCAGCACGACGAGGTGATCGTGCACTGCCCGCTCGCGGAGACGGACGCGGTCGTGGCGGCGCTCCGGGAGGCTTCCGGGGTCGCCGGTCTGACGGCCTTCGGCGAGACACCGGTGCGCTTCCCGTTCACCACGGCGGTGGTGGAGCGCTATTCGGACGCGAAATGACGGCGAAACGGCCCGAGCCGAACCCCCTCCGGCTCGGGCCGTGCGCCGTACGCGCCCCGGGGAGAGAGCCCGGGGCGCGTGGGCGCGGCGGTGACGGCCGCTTCAGCGGTCTGCTGTCTGCCCGCGTTCCCACAACGCGGGGACATTCGGCGGCTCCCAGCCGGTCAGGGCGGTGTGAGCCTGCAGACAGCGGTAGGCGGCCCCGCCGTAGGTGACGCGGTCTCCCGCGGTGTAGGACGTCCCGGCCGCCCAGGTGCCGCCCGGGGTGGTCGGCGGGTCGGTCGGGTCCGTGGGCGGATCGGTCGGGTCCGTGGGGTCCTGGGCGACGTCGAGGACGAAGTCGAAGGTGCCCTCCTTGCCGGAGCCGACCGCCCGGACGTTCATCAGCAGCGCCGCGTCGTACAGCATGTCGGTGCTGTTGCGCGGCTCGCCCGGGAAGTAGAGCTGGGTGGTGAGGATGCCCGAGCCGGGGGCCTGGGCCTTCACATGGATGTGCCGGGTGCGGCCGGGATAGAGGCCGGGCACGATCGTGGTGAGCGTGAACGCGCCGTTCCGGTCGGTGAACTGGTGGCCGCGGAAGTTGAATCCGCTCATGTCGTACGCGCCGTTGGTGTCGGCCTGCCAGAAGTCGAGCAGTACGCCGGGGATCGGGCGGCACTCGCGCCCGAAGACGTAACCGCTGACGGTGAGCGGGACGCCGGGCGTCGACGAGGTCACCAGGCTGGTGCGGAGCGGGGAGGCGGGCTTGAAGTACGGGCCCTCGATCTGGTCGTGCGTCGGCTCGTCGCCGTCGTCGCAGTCCGGGGTGGGGGCGAGCGGGGCGCCGCTCGCCCCGGTGTCGCGGGCCAGCGCCACCCCGCCGCCCGCGAACAGCGGCACGGCGGTGGCCACGAGTGCCGCCTTGAGGAGTGACTTGCGGCTGATGGCCGGACCGCCTGCGGCTTCGACGGCGGGCTCGTTGCTCTCGGGGGATGCGGGGGGCATGGCTGACGGACTCCTCGGGGTGGTGGGGGAAGGGGTACGTGCGCGGTGCGGGGGCCCGGGGCGGTGTCGGCCGCCCCGGACCCGTTCCTCGATCGCCGGAGGGGGTGGTGCGGGGGTGCTTACACGGCCTGCCAGAGGGCGGGGACGTTCGGCGGGGTCCAGCCGGGCTGCGCCTGGTGACCCTGGAGGCAGCGGTAGCTCGCCGAGCCGTACGTCACCACGTCACCGGCCGCGTAGGTGGTGCCGGCCGCCCAGGTGCCGCCCGGGACGGTCGGCGGGTCGGTCGGGTCCGGCGGGGTGGTGGAGCCGTTGGTGACCAGCGTCAGTCCGTACGCCTGGAGCGCCGGGTTCAGCGGCTGGAAGTAGGTCACCCCGCCCTGCGAGCAGTTGCCGGTGCCGCCGGAGGTGACGCCCTGGGCCTGGCTGCCGGAGAGGAACGAGCCGCCGGAGTCGCCGGGTTCGGCGCAGACGTTGGTCCGGGTCACCCCGGAGACGGTGCCCTCCTGGTAGGTGACGCTGCTGTTGCGCTGCTGGACGGTGCCGCAGTGCCAGCCGGTGGTGGAGCCGGAGCGGCAGACCGACGAGCCCTCGATCGCCTCGGTGGAGCCGGTGACCGTCACGTCGCCGTTGCCGTAGCCGTTGACCAGCGGGCGCGGGGTCCAGTTGGTGTTGGTGGCGACCCAGGAGTAGTCGCGTCCGGGGAAGGTGGAGCCCTGGAAGGAGCCCTGGGCCTGCTGGTTGTAGCCGCTGGTGGAGACGCCCGGCGTGCCGCAGTGCCCGGCGCTGACGAAGCCGCCCTGGGTGCCGCGCCTGACGGGGAAACCGATGGAGCAGCGGCCCGAGCCGTTCATGTAGTACGCGTCGCCGCCGCGCAGGTCCGTGAAGGTGCGGGGCCGCTCGCTGGACCGGGCGACCGTCACCAGGTCGCGGGAGACGCCGGCCTTCGCGAGGAACGCGTCGGCCGCGGACGCCTTCCCGGCCTGGACGACGACGCGGTTGCTGCGTACGTCGACGTACCAGGCGGGCACGTCCTTCGGCGCGGTGCGCAGCGCGACCGCGTCCAGGGCGGCCTTGGCGGAGTCGAGTTCGGCGAGGCTGTGCCCGACGACCTCGGCGCGGGCGCCGGCCTTCGCGATGCGGGCGGCGTCCGAGGCGTCGGTGGTGGCGACGGTCAGGGCCGCGTCGGCACCGCTGACCCGGGCGCCGGCGAACCGCTCGCCGAGCGAGTACCGCAGCCCGGCGGTGAGGGCGGCGGCCCGGGACTCGCCCGCGATACGGCCACGGGCCTCGGCGGCGGTGAGTCCGAGGTCCCGCTGCATGGCCTTCAGCAGACCGGGCGGGAGCTGGGCGGAGCCCTCGGCGGGGGTGGAGGCGGGGTCGGCGGACGCGGTGCCGGTGGGGGCGGTGGAGGCGGGGTCGGCGGACGCGGTGCCGGTGGGGGCGGTGGAGGCGGGGTCGGCGGACGCGGTGCCGGTGAGACCGGCGAGCGCGAGCGCGCCGACGGCCACGGTGGCGGTACACGCGGCCAGGGCGCGTCTGCGGAGCGGGGATCTCTCCACGGAACTCTCCTTGGGTTCGGGGGAATCGCTTCGGCGCGATCGCTGCGGGGAGCGCTCGGGGAGAAGCGTTTCGGGGGAATCGCCGCCAAGGTAGCCGCGTACACGTCAGGTTCAGCAGATCCCGTCCGCCCCATCGCGCCGCGTTATGGGGCACCGCGGCCGGGCCCGAACTCCCTTTGTATACGGGGCGCGAGTAGGTTCCCCTCATGCGAATAGGCCAACTGCTGGGCAGCGGACGCAATGCGGACGTGTACGAGCTGGACGAGGCGTGGGTGCTGCGGCGTTACCGCGACGGGATGGACGCGTCCCGGGAACTCCCCGTGATGTCCTACCTGTCTGCCTCCGGCTACCCGGTGCCCCGGCTGGGCCCGCTGCCCCCGTCGGCCGGTGCCGGCGATCTGGTCCTCCAGCGCCTGCACGGTCCGACGATGCTGGAGTCGCTGATGTCCGGGGCGGTCGGCGCCGAGGAAGGCGCGGATCTGCTGACCGGACTCCTCACCGAGCTGCACTCCGTACCGGCCAGGCTCTCGCCCCACCCGGAGGACCGGGTGCTCCACCTGGACCTGCATCCGGACAACGTGATGCTGACGGCGGACGGGCCCGTGGTAATCGACTGGAGCAACACCGAGGAGGGCCCGCCCGCCCTGGACCGGGCCATGTCGGCGCTGATCCTGGCGCAGGTGGCGGTGGACCCCGGACACCCGGCGGCGGCCGGGGCCCGGGAACTGGTCACCGCCCTGGTGCCTCGCCTGGCCTCCGACGACGGCATCCCCGCACTCCACCTCGCCGACGCGGCCGCCCGGCGCGCCCTCAACCCGACGATGAGCCCGGCCGAGAGGGGCCTGATCGACGAGGCGGCGGCCCTGGTCGCCGCCCTCTCCGGCCGCTAGGGCCTTTCGTTTGGATCAGGCTGGATCAGGTAGCGGGGCGTGGTGCGTGCGGCTGCAAGGCGGAGGAGGCCGACGACGCGGCAGACGCGCGTGCCACGCCCCGCGAGCCCAGCATGATCCAAACGAAAGGCCCTAGCCGGGCCTACTCCCGCGCCCCGGCGAGCTCCACCGGCGGAGTGCGCAGGGCCAGCCGGGCGGGCAGTACGGCGAAGGCCACCGCGAGCGCCGCGCTCACCGCCAGCACCAGGCCGACCGCCTCCCACGGCACGACGACCGCCGCCGGGACGTCGAGCCGGCCGAGCGCGGCCCGTACGCCGAGCAGGTTCAGCGCGGCCACCGCCCCGCCGAGCCCCGCGCCCACCGCGACCACGGCCAGTGCCTCGGCTCCGGCCAGCCGCAGCACCTGCGCCTTCGTCGCCCCGGCGAGGCGCAGCACGGCGAAGTCGCGGACCCGGTCCGCGGTGGCCATGACCTGGGTGTTGGCGAGGGCGATCCCCGTGTAGACCAGGGCGATGGCGAGGATCATCAGCAGCCCGGTCCGGGTGGAGCCGCCGCCCCGCACCTGGGTCGCGGCCCACTGCTCACGGGTCAGCACCTCGGTGCCGGTGGCCCGCCCGGCGGCGCGCAGCCCGCGTTCGACGGTCTGCCGGTCGGCCCCGGCGCGTACGGCGATCCCGACGCGGTCGACGGGGGCGCCGGCCGCGTTGTGCGGGGTGAGGTAGACGCCGTTGTCGCCGGTGCCGGCGGCGAGCACGGCCGCGATGCGGAGGGTGACCTCGCGGCCGTCACCGAGCCAGACCCGGACGCGCTCGCCGACTCGGTGGGTCTCCCACTCCTCGTTGACGACGATCGAGCGGTCGTCCAGCCCGGCGAGCCGGCCGGCGACCACGGGCAGCGCGGACACGGCGGCGAAGTCGGCCGGGTCCACCGCCCGGGCGTCGGAGCGGATGAGGGCGGTGCCTTCTTCGAGCACGGTGACGGAGGTGGCGCGCGAGGCGCTGACCTCGGCGCCCGGGACGCGGCGGGCGCGATCGGTGAACTCCCGCAGGACACCGGAGCGCTCCTTCAGGGCCACGAAGTCAGCTGTCACCCGGCCGCGTGCCTCGGCCGCCTTCGCCGCGTCGATCGTCGCCTTGGTGCCCATCAGCGACGCGGCCAGGGCGACGGTGACCAGCACGGGCGCGGCGACGGCCGCCGTCCGGCGCAGCCCGGCCGAGGCGTTCTCCCGGACCAGGAGGCCGGTGGCGCCCGGCAGCCGGGCGGGCAGCCAGGCCAGGAGGCGGATCGCGGGGCGCACCAGGACGGGCGCGAACAGGGCGCATCCGGTGATCAGGAGCATCGGCTGAGTGGTGTACGTCTTGCGCTTGAGGAGCCCCGCCGGATCCTGGACGAGCCCGAGCACCACGAGCACCGCCCCGGTGAGCAGGACGGCGGCGCCCAGCACCACGCGTACCGGCGGCATGGCGCCGCTGTCCACGGCGGCGTCGCGCAGGGCCTCGGCCGGGCGGACCCGTCCGGCGCGGTGCGCGGCGGCGACGGCTCCGGCGAGGGCGACGGCGAGTCCGGTCCAGAAGGCGGTGTGCAGCGGCCATTTCTGGTCCCCGATGGCGAACCAGGCCGGGGCGAGACCCTGGCCGACCATCCAGGAAGCGAGCCGGGGTGCCCCGGAGAGCCCCAGCCGGCAGCCCGCCGCCGAGGCGAGGACGCCGACGAGTGCGGCCTCCGCGTACACCAGACGGCGCACCTGGCCGGGCGTCGCGCCCGCCATCCGCAGCAGGCCGAACTCGCGGCGGCGCTGGGCCACGGCGAAGGAGAACGTCGAGGCGACGACGAACACGGAGACGAAGGCGGTGATGCCGGCGGCGGTGCCCAGCAGGGCGTTGACGGAGACCAGGGCCTCGGCGTCCCGGTCCGGGTCGGGGTCGGCCCTGCGCCGTTCGCCGCCCGTGAGGACGTCGAGGCCGGAGCCGACGGCGGCGCGCACGGCGGCCGGGCCGGCGTGCACCACGACGGCGTCGATGTCCGGGGAGAGCCGGGCGGCCTCCGCCTCGCCGAAGAACACGGCACGCTCGAAGGGGACGGGGCGCACGGTCCCGGTCACCGTCCAACGCCCCTTGCCCGTAGGCGTGGTGAGGGTGATCCGGTCCCCCACGGCGCCCTCCCCCGCCGCGACCACGACCTCGCCGGACGCGGCGGGCGGCCGACCGGACAGCAGCCGGTACGGGGTCGCGGCGGCGACCGCCCAGGGATGGCCGACCGCCCCTCCGGATCCGTTCCCCGCCGACACCGGGAACGTGCGGTCCACCGTCGTGCGCCCCAGTCCCGCGAGCCGCGCGACGACGGCGGCCGGGACCGGCCGGGGATCGGTGAGCTTCTGCGTACGGACGCCGATCGGGGTGCGTACGCGCACCTGGTCCGCGCCCCGCACCACCACCGGCGCCGCCGCGAACCGTTCCGGCGCCTGGTCCGGGCCGTCGAAGGTCGCGGCGAGGGCCAGCCCGGTCGTGGCGATGATGCCGACGCCGAGGGCCAGCGCGAGGAAGGAGCCGACGAGGGTGACCCAGCGGGTCCGTATGCCCTGGAGCACGAGCTTCAGCACGGGACGGCCCCCATCCGGGTCATCCGGGCCGCGATCTCCTCGGCCGCCGGGGCCTGCAGTTCGTCGCGCACCCTGCCGTCCGCGAGGAACAGCACCCGGTCCGCGTAGGAGGCGGCGACCGGGTCGTGCGTCACCATGATCACGGTCTGGCCGTCGTCCGCCATGGTCCGCAGCAGCGTCAGCACCTCACGGCCGGTCGCGGAGTCCAGCGCGCCGGTCGGTTCGTCGCCGAACAGCACATCGGGCCGGGTGACCAGCGCACGGGCCAGCGCCACCCGCTGCTGCTGGCCGCCGGACAGCTCGCCGGGGCGGTGCCCGGAGCGCCCGCCGAGGCCCACCCGGTCCAGCACTTCGAGGACGTCGGCGCGCTTCGGGCGGCGGCCCGCGAGTCTGAGCGGCAGGGCCACGTTCTGCTCGGCGGTGAGGGCGGGGAGCAGGTTGAACGCCTGGAAGACGAAGCCGATGCGGCTGCGGCGGAGCAGGGTCAGCCGGCGCTCGCCGAGCCCGGTCAGCTCCGTCTCGCCGAGGAACACCTGTCCGGCGGTGGGGCGGTCGAGACCGGCGGTGCACTGGAGCAGGGTGGACTTGCCGGAGCCGGAGGGGCCCATGACGGCGGTGAAGGAGCCTCGGGGGATGTCCAGGCTGACCGCGTCGAGCGCGGTGACGGCACCGGATTTCCCGGCGTAGGACCGGGTGACCGAGCGGAGTCGGACGGCTGCGTGATTCATGCCCTCAGCCAACCGCCGCCGGGCGTCCGGCACATCGCAGCGGTTTCCACTTCCGAGGTGGAGCTATCTCTACCTCAGAAGTGGAAACCGCTGGGTGGTCCGGGTCCGCGCGCCCCGCCTACGGTTTCCCCATGTCGTCCTCCTCCCGCCTCGAACAGGCCCTGTGGCAGCGGCGTTATCTGCGCGGCCCCTGGCCGTGGCGGGCGGCGCTCTATCTGCTGACGGGCGCGCTCACCGGCGTCCTGACGCTCGCCGTCGTCCTGCTGCTCGCGGTCGCCGGCGGTGCGCTCGCCGTGCTCCTCGTGGGCCTCCCGCTGCTGCTCACCCTGGCCCTCTCCGGCATCCCGCTCGCCGCCCTGGAGCGCCGCAGGGTGCGGCTGGTGGATCCCCGCCCGCTCGCCCCGGTCCACGACGAGCCGGACGGCACCGGGCTCACCGCCTGGCTGAGGACCCGGCTGCGGGAGTGGGCGACCTGGCGGGAGCTGGGGTACGCGCTGCTCACCGCGGTCGTCCTGTGGCCGGTGGAAGCGGTCGCCGTGGGGGCGGCGCTCACGGTGTGCGGCGGGCTGATCGCGACGCCCGTGGTGCTGGCCGTGAGCGGCGGCGAGGAGGTCCGGGTCCTGAAGCTGTGGCTCGTCCACTCCTATCCGGCCGCCTTCGGCACGCTGCTCGTCGGGCTGGTGCTGCTCCCGGTGTTCGCGTATCCGCTGGGGGTGCTTGCGGCCTGGCGCGCGAAGGTGGCCCGGGCACTGCTCACGGACTCCGGCGCGGGGGCGCGGCTGCGGGAACTGGACCGGTCACGCAGCCGGTTGGTGGACGCCTTCGAGGCGGAGCGGCGGCGCATCGAGCGTGATCTGCACGACGGGGCGCAGCAGCGTCTGGTGGCCCTGTCGATGACGCTCGGCCTGGCCCGCCTGGAGGCTCCGGCGGGGCCGCTGGCCGGGCTGCTGGCCAAGGCGCACGGCGAGGCGGACACCGCGCTGGTGGAGATCCGGGAGCTGATCCGGGGCATCCACCCCCAGGTCCTCACCGACCGGGGGCTCGGCGCGGCCGTGGAGGACGTCGCGGACCGCTCGGTGATACCGGTCGATGTGGAGCTGAAACTGCCGGAGCGGCTGCCGGGGGCCGTGGAGAGCGGGGTGTACTTCGCGGTGTGCGAGGCGCTGGCGAACGCGGCCAGACACAGTGAGGCGGAGAGGGTCCGGGTGTCCGGGCAGGTGGCGCGCGGGCGGCTGGTCGTGGAGGTGGCCGACGACGGGCGGGGCGGCGCCTCGGCCGGGGACGGGACGGGGCTCCAGGGGGTGGCCGACCGTCTCTCGGTGCTCGACGGCCGTTTGGTACTGTCCAGTCCGCCCGGCGGGCCCACGGTGTTCCGCCTGGAAGTCCCCGTACCGGCCGCGAGCGAGAGGCCCTGAGCGTGCGGATCGTACTGGCCGAGGACAGCGTGCTCCTGCGCGAAGGTCTCGTCGGTCTCCTCGAACGGTTCGGCCACCAGGTGGTGGCGGGTGCGGGCACGGCGGACGAGCTGATCGCGGCGGTAGCCGAGCACGGCCCGGACATCGTGGTGACCGATGTCCGCATGCCGCCCGGCTTCTCCGACGAGGGCCTGCGCGCCGCGCTCGAACTGCGCGCGAAGCAGCCAGGGTTGCCGGTGCTCGTGCTCAGCCAGTACGTGCAGCGCACCTACGCGGAGGATCTGCTCGACTCGGCGGACGGGCGGGGCGTCGGCTATCTCCTCAAGGAACGCATCGGCCACGTCGAGGAGTTCGTGGACGCCCTCGCCCGGGTCGCCGCCGGGGACACCGTGGTGGACCCGGAGGTGGTCCGGCAGCTGATCCGGCACCGCCGGGACCCGCTGTCCCGGCTGACCGCACGCGAGCTGGAAGTGCTGGCCCTGATGGCGGAGGGCAAGTCCAACGCCTCGGTAGCGGAGGCCCTTTCGGTGAGCGAGGGCACGGTGAGCAAGCACTTCGGCTCCATCCTCGGCAAGCTTGACCTGTCCGTGGACGACACCACCAATCGCCGGGTGCTCGCGGTGCTGGCGTATCTGCGGGGCTGAGACCCGTTGACCGTCGCAGCTGAGACGCGTTGACCGTCGCCTACGCACGATCGAGGGCGCCGGGCAGAGCGGGGTGCGGTAAGGGACCGCCCAGGAGTCGTGGCGGGGTACGAACCGGAAGGCGCCTCAGGAAGTCGGAGCCGCCGACGGCACGTCCGAGAGGGCCCGGCGGGCGAAGGCCACCACATGGGCGCGCAGGTCGAGACCGCCGGCCGCCTCCGCGTCGGGGCCGATGATCAGGCGGGCCAGCTGCGGCACCGCGTTGGGCCAGGCGGCGAGGCCGATCAGGCTCAGGAGGCATGCCGCGACCTGCGGTGACGCCTCGGTCCCGAAGGACTCCGCGAGAGCGTCGATCTTCTCCTCGTAACGGCCCCGGCGGCCCTCCTCGTTGGGCAGGACTCCGTCGCGGTAGTGCAGGCCCTCCCAGAAGAAGAGCCGGACGAGGACCGGGTTGTCGCGGTGGAAGTCGTACACCCGCCCCACGTACTCGGCGGGGTCGTCGCCGCCCTTGAGCGGGACGGCGGCGGCCAGCTCGTCCAGCGCACGCCCCACGACGGCGTCGAACAGCTTCTGCTTGTTGCCGAAGTAGCCGTAGATCCGTTCCTTGTTCACACCGGCCAGCTCCGCGATGCGGTCGACGCGCGCCCCGGCGATGCCGTGAGCCGCGAATTCCTCCTTCGCCGCAGCGAGGAGCCGTTCCTTGGTGGAGGTCGTGTCCGAGGTCATGCCACCAGCGTAGAGCGGGTTTCCCTTAAAGCCAACCAACTGGATGGTTGACATCCAACTGGTTGGTTGGGACAGTGGAGCACGTCACCGGGGGCGACACCGCCCCGCCCCCACACCTCCCACCGCCCGGAAGGGACCCCTCATGACCACCGCGACCACCCGCCCCGCCCCCGCCTCGCAGCCGGCCCCGCTCCCCTCCATCCACATGCGCGCACTGCTCACCTGGGTCGCGGTGTTCGCCGCCCTGACCGTCGTGCAACTGCTCGTCGGCCCGTACGTCAAGGGGTTCCCGATGCTGCTGCGCACCCTGGTGATCACCGGGATCGTCGTTCCGGCGGTCGTCTACGCGCTGGTGCCGAACCTCCTGAAGGTCCGCGCGGCCGTCCTGCGCCGCCGATGAGAGCCCGACGGCACCCCTTGTCCCGTGCGCAACCGCTTACTAGGGTCACCTCGGTCACCCGGGTATCGAAGCGCTTCGACAGACAGGAACGGATGCCATGCCAGTCCGAGACCAGACGGGCACCATCGTCAGCAACCCGGTGATCCCCGGGTTCCACCCCGACCCCAGCGTCTGCCGCGTGGGCGACGACTACTACCTGGTGTGCTCCAGCTTCGAGTACTTCCCGGGCATCCCGCTCTTCCACAGCCGCGACCTGGTTCACTGGACGCAGATCGGCAACGTCCTCGACCGCCCCGGGCAGTTGCACCTGACCCCGGGGACGCGGGCCTCCGGCGGCATCTACGCGCCGACGCTCCGGCACCACGACGGCCGGTTCTGGCTCGTCGTCACCAACGTCGAGGTGGGCAACCTGCTGTTCACCACTACCGACCCGGCCGGCCCCTGGTCCGACCCGGTCCCGCTGCCCGGCGTGCCCGGCATCGACCCGGACCTCGCCTGGGACGAGGACGGCACCTGCTGGTGCACCGTGGCCGGGGTCTCCCAGGTCCGCATCGACCCGCACACCGGCGAGACCTCCGGCGAACCGCGCCGCATCTGGTCCGGGGCGCCCGGGGCGAAGGCGCCGGAGGCCCCGCACCTCTACCGGATCGGCGACCACTGGTACCTCCTGATCGCGGAGGGCGGCACCGAGCGCGGACACGCCGTCTCCGTCGCGCGCGGCCCCTCGCCCGCCGGCCCCTTCGAGCCCTGCCCGGACAACCCGGTCCTCACCCACCGGGGCCGCGAGCACCCCGTCCAGAACACCGGCCACGGCGACCTGGTGCAGGGGCCGGACGGCTCCTGGTGGCTGGTGCTCCTCGGGGTGCGGCCGGGCGGCGGCACCCCCGGCTGGCACGTCCTCGGCCGGGAGACCTTCCTCGCCCCGGTGACCTGGGTGGACGGCTGGCCCGTGATCGGCGAGGTGACCACCGAACTCCCTGCCCCGCCCTGGCCGTTGACGCCCGCCCCGGCCACCTCGGACCGGGACGACTTCGATCTGGCCGAGCAGCGCCCGTACTGGATCTCGCCGCGCCGCTCGACCGCCGGGCGGGCCGGGACGAAGGAGCGCCCCGGCTGGCTGACCCTGCACGGGCGGGGCGGCACGCTGGACGACCCGGACGCGGTCTTCACCGGCCGCCGCCAGCAGCACCTGGCCTGCCGGACGCGCACCCTGGTGGACGCGGCGGACGGCCACGGCGGGCTCGCGGTCCGGCTCGACGAGGCGCACCACTACGCGGTCGAGGCGGGCGGCGGCCAGATCCGGCTCGTCGCCCGGATCGGCCCGCTCCGCACGGTGGTCGCGTCCCGGCCGGCGCCCGCCGGGCCGGTGGTACTCGGGATCGACATCGCCCCCACCCGCGCCCCGCTCGACCCGTGCACCGGCCCGGACACGGTGTCCCTGGGCGTCGAGGAGCCGGACGGCACGTTCACCGCCCTCGGCTCACTCGACGGGCGCTACCTCTCCACGGAGGTCACCGGCGGCTTCACGGGCCGGGTGATCGGCCTGTACGCGGCGAGCGGCACTGTGCACTTCGACTGGTTCGGGTACGAAGCGCTGGACGGCTAGGCCGCCGAGGTCGTGGCGGGTGCGGGGGTGTCGGGGAGGGCCTTCAGGATGTCGCGGAGGAGGTCGATCGTCTCGTCCTCCGCGTCGGTCCCCAGCTCCTCGTTGAGCCGGTTGAGCCGGTCCGCCGCCTCGATGACGGCGGACCGGTCGCCGCGTGCCGCATGGACCCGGAAGAGGTCCCGGGTGAGCAGTTCGCTCTCCGGGGACGCGACCAGGCCGCGCATGGCCGCCGCGACCGCGCCGGTGAGGTCACCGGCCGCCAGGCAGCGCTCCGCCAGCTCGTGGGCGACGTCCACGACCGACGACACGATGTCGTGGAACATGGTGTCCGCCCACAGGTAGTTGCGCGGGTTGGTCCCCGCGAACGGGGTGCCCCGGACCAGCGCGAGCGCCCGCGCCAGCGCGGTGTCGGCGGCGGCGCCCCGGGCGTGCATGCCCTCCTGGTACAACTCCTGGAAGTCCAGCCAGTCGCACCGCACGTACGGCGCGAAGGCGTACCGCCCGTCCGTCACGAACGGCAGATAGGACTGGCCGCCCAGCCAGGCGCGCAGCTTGCTCACATTGGAGTTGCGCAGCGAGTGCCCGACCTCACGGCCCGGCCAGATCGCCTCGTCCAGGGCCCGGTGCTCCAGGCCCGGGTGCAGGACGAGCCAGGCGGCCATCTCGGTCAGCCGGCCACGGCGGTTGGACTCGACGGGGCCCTCGGCGGACTCCATCCCGACCGGCCCGAGCACCCGGATGTACGGGTGGGCGGGCACCGGTGCCGGAGCGGTGATCGTTTCCTCCACGGGGACGGCGTGCATCGGGTTCCCGTCCTTCCCGGCGGCCTCCGGTTCCGGGGCGGCCATGACGGCGAGCGTGAGTCGTGGGTCCTGCGGCCGGGCCCAGGTGGGCGTCGGCTCGTCCATGGGCCGCTCGGTGACCGCCATCAGCTCCAGCAGCGCCGCGTACTGGGCGGGTTCGAGCCGTTGCAGCATCACTTCGAGGTCCGTCTCCGGAATCGTCACGACGACGCCGGGCGCGGCGTCAACACTCCAGGTCTCCGGCAGTCCGAGCTCGGCGTCGGCGCTCGTCACGGCGGCCAGCGAGGTGCGGGGCCGCGCCGCCGTCAGGTCGAGCAGGTCGAGCGCGCTCGGGTCCGAACCGGTCAGCGGCAGCGCGCACAGCACGATCTGCGGCGCCCAGGCGTCCGCCCCGGTCCCCAGCAGCCGCGCCTCGCGCAGGCTCTCCGCGCCGCTCTCCCGGAGCGCCCGGCGCTGCGCCTCGTCGTGGGCGCGCAGGCCGGTGACGGCGGATTCCAGGGTCGCGTGGTGCACGACACGGCCCGGGAACGCCGTCTTCAGCTCCTCGCCGAAGCCGACCAGCCGGATCGTGTGCTCGGCGTGCAGCGAGTCGGACGCCAGCTCCACGGCCAGCGCCAGCAGCACGGACCGTACGTCCTCCGCCTCGCCGTCCAGCCGGAGCATCCCGATCCGCTCCAGGTCGACCAGGACCGGGAACCCTTCGAAGCTGGTGCCGAGGCTGATCAGCGCGGGATACGGGAGTGCGGTCGCCGAGGCGCCCTCGGCGGGCAGCAGCGCCTCCGAGTCCTTCGGGCACCACCAGATCTCGTCCCCGCTCACCACGGGCACGAACGGCGTCACGGGGACGGCCGGTTCGCAGAGGTGGAGCGCGGCCCCGTCCGGGGTGACGACGACGGCGTCGAGCTGCGGCAGCGCGGTGCCCTCGTGCGCCAGCTCGGCGGAGAGGGTGCGCAGGGCGCGGTCGAGCAGGTCGAGCCCCTCGGGCACGTCCGCCGAGGCAGCCCGCATGTCCCTCTCCAGCACGGCGGCATCGCCCTCGGGCAACGCGATGCGGCGCCGGGGGCGCCGGCGACGTTGCTGCACGATGCGGCGCGTGCCGAGGACACCGAGGACCCCGGCGGCGAGCAGGGCGCCGATTCCGGCGCCGGTACGGGCGGAGAACCCGGTGTCCTCGTCGGCGGAGGCGGTGTCGGCCGGGGCGGCCGTCCCGGGCTTCTCCTGCCCGGGGGTCGGCTGCGCCGACTCGGCGGGCGCGGGCTTGGCGCTCTCGGCGGGCTTCGGCTTCGCCGTCTCGGCAGGCGCTGGCTTGGCCGACTCGGCAGGCGCTGGCTTGGCCGACTCGGCGGGCGCGGGCTTGGCCGACTCGGCAGGGTTCGGCTTGGCGCTCTCCTCCGGCTTCGGCTTCGCCGTCTCCGCCGGATTCGGCTTGGCGCTCTCGGCGGGCTTCGGCTTCGCCGACTCCGCCGGATTCGGCTTGGCGCTCTCCTCCGGCTTCGGCTTCGCCGACTCGGCCGGCTTGGCGGGCGCGGACTCTGCGGGCTTCGGCTTGGCCGTCTCCGCCGGCTTCGCGGGCGCGGGCTTCGCCGACTCGGCGGGCGCCGGCTTGGCCGGAGTGGGCTTCGCGGGGGTCGGCTTCGCCGGTGCGGGGCGGGCCGACTCGTCCGGCGCCGGCTCCGCCGGCTTCGGCTTCGCCGGGTCCGCCTCCGCCGGGCCGGAGGCCGGGAGCTTCAGTTTCTGGCCCGGGATGATCAGGTCCGGGTTCGTGAAAGTGCCGCCACCCGGCATCTCCGTACCCCGGTTGAGATCGAAGATCTCCCCGTAGCGCGCGGGGTCGCCGAGTTCGCGGTCCGCGATGGCGCCCAGCGAGTCGCCGGGGCGCACGGTCGCCGTCTCCCCGGAGGACGCCGCCGCCTCGTGGGCGGCCCCCGTTCCGGCCGGCATCCGCAGCTTCCAGCCGGGCTGGAGGAAGCCCTGGGCGTGGAAGACCGTGCCGTCCGTCATCACCCGGCCCTCGTTGAGCGTGGCGATCTCCTGCCAGCGGTTGCCGTCGCCCAGCCGGTCCTCCGCGATGCTCCACAGGCTCTCGGCCGGACGGACCTCCCGCACGGTGTACGAGTCGGCCGACGCGGTCTGCCGCGTGGTGCGGGCGTCCGAGGCGTGCGCGGTGTCCGTGGTGCCGGTGTGGGCGTACGACTGGGTGACGGAGACCGGTGCGGCGGCCGGTGCGGCGAGGGCCGAGCCGGCCGTCGGCAGGAGCACCAGGATGCCGCCGACCAGCGTCGCGGCGGCCCGCTGGCTCGCCCCGAGGCCGCTCAGCCGGCGGGCCGTACGGCCGCGCAGCTGGGCGGGGATCTCCAGCAGGACGGAGAAGGCGAAGCCCGCCCAGCCGACCCAGCCGGCGGCGGCGAGCAGGAGCAGGAAGGCGCCCCCGGTGTCCTGCCGGGAGAACAGGTGGGTCAGGTCCTCGATCCCGTTGTCGAGGACGACGCCGGTCGCCCACCAGAGCAGCACCGGCAGCCCGACGAGCAGCGCCGCGAGGACGACCAGGCTCAGCAGGGCCCGTATCAGATTGCCAACCGAACGCACCGCGATCACGACCCTTCGGGGGCGACGACACCGTGGATGAGCGTGGCGTGCCCCTCCCCGTGGACGGACATGGAGGAAATGCCGACGACCGTGAGGAAGCGTGTCTCGTACGTGTCGGTCACGGTGACCGTCACCCGCTTCCCGTCGGCCGACACCGTCGCGCTGCCGTGCGCCCCGGCCGCCGAGAGGTACGACTGCGCGGCGGCCTGCGCGGCGGCGGGCTGGGCGACGACTGCCTTGCCCGGGATGGCCTGCGCGGGGTCGATGGCCTGGCCGCCGGCCCGGGCGGCCTCCATGGCGATGGCGTCGGCCCGCTCCGTGGCGCGCAGCTTGCCGCCGCCGTCCACGGTGATCCCGATGACGGCGAGGAGCGCCACGGTGATGATGGCGCTGTAGACGGCGATGCCGCCCCGGTCGTCGTACGTACGCATCAGTCGCGCTCCCGGTACGCGTCGACCGCCGAGGTGAACGTCGACGTGAGGGTGTGGCTGCCGGGGGCGCCCGGCAGCATCAGGTCGGAGAGCGGCACGGTGCACGCGACCGTCACGCGGACCGTTCCGACGGTGCCCAGGGGGGCGTTGAGCCCCGACGCGTCCACGCTGACGCGCGTGCCGGAGCAGGTGAGGCCCTGGTCGGCCAGGGTCTCCTGCGCGGCGGCCAGGGCGTTGCTCCGCGCGGCCCCGGCGGTGCGCGAGATGGACGCCTCGCGGGCCGCGTCCTCGGCGGCGGCGTCCACCTTGTTCCCGGCGGTCACCACCCGGCCGCCCGCGAGGGCCAGGCAGAGAAAAATGATCATCAACGGCGTGACGATCGCGGCCTGGATCGCCTCGCTCCCCCGGTCGTCCCAGTTCACTTCATCCCCCGGTCGTCCAGCGCTCCACGGGCCCGGACGCGCTCTGAGTGATCGTCAGCCCCGGCACCCCGGGCAGCAGCGACGGGGCGCGTCCCGTGACCTGGACGCGGATGCGCTCCGCCGTGCTGCCGCCCGTGGAGACGGACGGGCCGAGCAGCGTGTTGCCCGCGATCCGGCCGAGCACGGCCTGCGCGCGCTCCGCGCCGGCGCCCGGGCCCGACTCGTAGACCCGGGCGGCCGCGACGCCCTCGCGCGCGGCGGTCAGGGCCACGTTGCGCGCGTAGTACCAGAGCGACACCTGCACCACGGCGATCGTCAGCAGGATGATGAACGGGAAGACGATCGCCATCTGGACCGAGGTGTCGCCGCGGTCGTCCAGCGGGCGGCGCGCGACGACCGCGGGCTTCATCAGATGCCCGCCAGCTTGCCGTTGTACCTGGCGATGACGGTCGCGATGGTGCCGGCGATGAGCAGCGCGCCCGTCACCGCGGCGACCCAGATGATCACGGTGGTGATGGAGACGTCACCGCGGTCCGGGTCCTTGGCGCCCTGCTCGACGCGGTCGGCCAGCACCGCCAGGACCATGGTCAGGGATACAGCGGCCCGGTTCGTGAGCTTGTTGATCGCGTTCATGCTGCGAGCCTCCTCGTTCCTTCTCTTCGTGTGCGTCGACTCCCTTGTGAGGAGACGCGGTTGGGCATGACGGTGGTTCGGCCCGTAGGCGGTTGTTACCGCTGTTACGTGGCCATGATGTTGATCACCGCGGGGAAGGCGACCATCAGCATCACGAGGACGGCGAGGAGCGCGCCGGGGGCGGTCATCTTCTCGCTGTTCTCGTTCGCCTCGGCCGCCTGCTTGGCGAGCAGTTCGGTCCGCAGGGACTTGGACCGGGCCCGCAGCGTCGTGTAGACGGCGGCGCCGTCGTGCGCCGACATCCGCATGATCTCGGCGACGTCCTCCAGGACCGGCAGGTCCAGTTCCTGGGTCAGCTGGACCAGCGCCTCCCACGGCGGGACCTTGTCCACGCGGGCCCGCATCATCGCCTCCTGGAGCCGGGTGAAGGCCCAGCCCCGGCCGACCGCGGCGGCCCGCTCCAGGGCCTCGGTCGGCCCGGAGTCGGCGGCCCGCTTGAGCGCGACCAGGTCCAGGTAGGCGGCGATGGCGTGCGAGAACTCCTCGCGCGCCCGCGCCGCCTGGTCCCGTACGGACAGGTCCGGGATGAACCAGAGCAGCGTGCCGAGCACCAGACCCACCACGACGGGCAGGTAGAACGGCACCCCGAGCCCCATCAGCGTCCAGGCGCCGACGACGAACGGCGGGATCAGCAGTCCGCCGCCCGCCAGCGCCGCCTTGAGCAGCAGGAACCGCTCGGGGGTCTGGCCGACCAGCGCCAGGTCCTTGCGCGGGATGGAGACCCCGGGCAGCCCCTGGAGGTGTTCAAGGAGCCAGGCGCCCCACTCGTCGTCGCGGCTGACCGGGCGCGCCTCCTGGTCCGGTTCCGGCGCGGTCGCGTTCAGGCGGCGCAGGCTGGCCGCCAAGTCGGGTTGCGGGCCGACCAGTTCGCGTATGAGCAGGGCGAGGCCGCCGCCCACGGCGAGGCCCGCGAAGATCGCGGCCGGGGGTATCACGACTGAGCCTCCTGGAGCGGTTCGGGCGGTTCCGGCAGCTTGACCCGGCTACGCGGATCGGCGATCAGGAACCGGGCCACCGGGCGGTGGTCGGCCAGCGAGCGCATCCAGATCAGCACCCCGGCGAAGGCCGCCGTGAGCAGGGCCAGGACGAGCTGTCCGAGGAGCGTGCCGTAGGGAGCGGTGTAGCTGGGGACGAGGAAGCCGGCCCCGACCACGCAGAGCGTGATGATGGTCATCCACCGCACGGTGGTGCGCGGCTTGGCCCGGTCGGCCTCGATCTGGCGGCGCTTGCCGACCTCTTCGCGTACCGCTTCGGACAGGTCCTCCAGTGCCTGGGCGAGGCCGGGCCCCCGGTCCGACGCACAGAGCATCAGCGCGGCGAGCACCTTGTCGGCGGTGACGTCGTCCAGCGCGTCGGCGAACGACTCCAGCGCGTCGGCGGGGCGCCAGCCGACCTGGAGGCGGTCGGCGAGGTCGGCGATCTCGTGCTCCAGCTCGGCGGGCGCGCCGCGCCGGCTGGCGATCATCGCCTGTTCCAGGCCCATGCCGAGCCGCAGCACGTCGGACAGCCGCTGGGTCCACTCGCCGAGCGCCTCCAGCTTATCGATGCGCACGGTGGCGTTCTTCGTGGGCGAGAGCAGCCAGGGCACCCCGACCACGGCGGCGCCGACGAGCACCCCGCCGGTGAAGACTCCGGTGATCACCCAGACGGCCAGGCCGAGGACGCCGCCGACGATCCAGCGGGTCCGGCGGCGCATGGCCGCGTCGTGCGCCACACTGCCGCCCAGGCCCTTGCGCGAGCGGCGGACCGGGCGGGGGGCCGTCGTACCGACCAGGCCCGCGACCAGGCCCACCAGCCCGCCGGCGACGGCGAGTCCGGCGAGCACCCACATCAGCATGAGGTTCATCCGGCCATCACCTGGAGGTCCAGCGGGCGCGGCCAGGCGCCGTGCGGATGGTCCAGCAGGTGTGCGGGGAAGCCGACCCGGACCAGGTCCTCCAGGCAGGAGGGGTGCATGTGCGGAACGGCTCTCGGCTCGCCGGGGCGGGGCGCGAAGATCCGGTTGGTGGCGGGGCGGCCGTTCTCGCCCATGCCGGTGACCTCCAGGACGTGCGAGACGAACCGGTGGCGCCTGCCCTCGATGCGGGTCTCGTCGCGCATCGAGACGAACACGATGAAGTCGAGCCCGTTGGCGGCCTGGCGGTAGGCCAGTTGCTCGGTCATGTTGTCCTGGGCCAGCAGGTACAGCTCGGCGATGCGGTCGAAGACGATCTCGGGGCGGCGGGCGTGGATGGTGCAGAGGTTGCCGCCCTTGCCGTTGGTCATCGCCTGCATCATGGCGACGATCTCCTGGCCGCGGACCTCGCCGACGACGACCCGGGACAGCGACATGCGCAGCGCGCGGTGGATGAGGTCGAGCAGGGTGATCTCGCCCGCGCCCCGCCCGTCGGCGCCGCGTTCGCCGTTGGACTCGCGGGACTCCATCGGCACGACCTGGCGGTGGAAGCCGTTGGTGTGCGCGAAGAGTTCGAACTCGGTCTCGATGGTGGCGAAGCGCTCGTCCGGGTCGATCTCCTTGAGCAGGGCGCGCAGCAGCGAGGTCTTCCCGACCGCCTGCTCGCCCGTGATCATGATGTTCTTCTCGGCGCGCACGGCGGCGGCCAGGAAGGCGGCCAGGGTCTCGTCGATGGCGCCGAGCTGGATCATGCCGTCGAGGTCCACGTCCTTGACGCGGTGCCTGCGGATGGTGACGAAGGTCTTCGGGGTGACCCCGGTGACGGCCTGGAGCCGGGAGCCGTCGGCGAGGCGCAGCGCGAGGAACGGGTCGGCGGTGGACAGGGTCCGCTCGCTCTGCCCGGTGCGGCGCGCCAGGTCCCGCAGCATCTCCTGGAGTTCCTCGTCGGAGTCGGCGACGGGCGCGACCCGGACCCGCCCGCTGTCCCCGTAGTCGAGCCACACCTCGTCGTAGCCGTTGATGAGGATGTTCTCGACGCGCTCGTCGTCCAGGTAGGGCTGGAGGCGCCCGGCCCGGAAGAGCATGTCGTAGACGGCGGAGGCCAGGGCGGCGTCCTCGGCCTGGGTGGTGCTCGCCCCCCGTTCGACGGCGATGGCGTCGGACCAGACGGCGACGGCCTCGTTGATCAGCGCCCGGCCGCGCTGGGCCTGGGACTCCGGGCTCATCCGGGCCGACGACTTGATCTCCTGGGCGAGCCGGTCCGCGACCCGCTTCTTGATCTCGCCGGCGACCCGGTAGTCCACGGTGGCCTGCGGCAGGCGCGCCTCGCCGATCGCCCGGATCGAGGAGACCCCGGCGGTGGGCCGCTGCTCGGTGCGGGGGTCGGTCCGGGGCGGGACGGGCGGGCCGAACTCGCCGCGCCTGAACGCGACGGTGTGCTCGGCCGCCGGGCTGGGGTGCATCACCGGGTCGGGGTGGAGCGGGTTAGCGCGCATGGGCCTTCTCCCCTTCCCCGTACGGTCCTTGCTGCTGGTAGGTGCCCTGGTTGTACGGGCCCGGGGCGCGGGGTGCGAGGCGGTCGCGGCGCAGGGCGACCCGCTCGCGCAGCGGTCCGGTGGCCGCGCGGGCGGCGCGCATCAGGTCGGAGCGGTCGAAGCGGCTGCCGCCGTCCACCCCGTCGGACAGCACCTCGGCCTGCTTGGGCCGCCACGGGATCGTGGCGAGCACCGGCACCCCGAGCGCCTTCTCGACCTCGCCCGACTTGTAGGGCCCGCCCTCGACCAGCAGGACGGCGAGCGCGTCGGCGCCGGTGCCGCCGGGCCCGGCCAGCGACTTGCGCAGCGCCTCGACGCGGACCTGGGCGCTCTGGACCCCGCGCAGGGTGTTGCGGACGACCATCACGACGACGTCCGCCCGCTTGGCGAGCACCGCGGAGGCGCCGAACGCGCCGCGCCGGCCGAGGTCGACCAGGACGTCGTGCTGGTGGTCCTCGATCCGGGCGAAGAGCTCGGCGAGGCTGCCCCAGGCGGGGTCGAGCCCGGCGGCCTGCGCGGGGTCGGTGATCCCGGGCAGCAGGAGCCGGCTGCTGCTGTTGTCCTCGGAGATGTCGACCAGCTGCCGCCAGAACGCCTCGACCAGTTCGTCCTTCCGCTGGGCCACGGCGAGGTTGCGCAGCCCGTAGCGGGCGTCCATGCGGCCCTGGAGGGCGCCCGCGAGGACGGCCCCGCCGTCGGGGTCGCACTCGGCGAGGATCAGCCGGCGCCCGGGGTCCAGGGGCCAGGCGAGCAGCAGGGCGAGCGCCGTGCTGGTCACCCCCGGCGCCCCGGCCCCGCCGGCCAGCGCGATCACGGACATCAGGAACCGCTCCCGCTCTTCACGACGATCGCCACCCGGCCGGTGGCGGCCCGTGCCGCGAGGGCCGGTCCGTCGGTCGCCGGGACGGCCACGTCGATGGTGGCGACGCCGGTGGCGTCGGCGGGGTCGCCGACCGCGACGACGGTGGCCGCGATGGTCTGCGGCGGGGCGTCGGACGTCTCGTCGTTCTCGCCCGGGGTGCTGACGATGAGGACCTTGCGCCCCGGGAAGAGGCCGGAGGTGGGCCGCTGGGACGGCTTGGTGGCGACACCGACGAGGGTGTCGCCCTGCTTGAGGAGGCTGGTGGCGGTGTACTGGTCGCGGGCGAGCAGGGCGCCCGGGGTGAGCGAGACTGCGGCCCGCTTGCCGACGACGCCGCTCCGGTCGGCCGCCTTGACGGGCTTGAGGACGGGGTCGAGGGATATGGAGACCTCGGTGAGGTCGCCGTCCTCGATGACCTCGCCGGCCGCCACCTCGTGGCTGACGGCGAGCACGTCGGTGCGCTCGCCGGTCGCCGTGAACAGCAGGGCGCCGGAGAGCCCGCCGACCGCGGTCAGGGCGAGGGACAGGGCGATGAGCGCCGGGCGGCGCCGTCGCTGCTTCAGTGCCCGCGGGGGTGCCACGGGGGTGGGGCCGGGGGTGCCCGGCGCGCCGCCCTGGTGGGGCGGGGCGGCGGTCTTGGTCCTGCTCAATGGGTGCCTCCAGCAGTGCTTACGCTGCGCGCGCTCGTCATCGGGCCGTGGTGCGTCCGGGTCGTCAGCCGACGACCTGGAGTTCGCCGATGGCCACGGTGGTGGCGGACTCACGGCTCTCGGTCAGGTCGCCGCTCTCACCGCCGCCCTCCCAGTGGATGGTCCACGTGGACGTGGCGGTGACCTTGAACTTGTTTCCGGCCTCGCCGCGCGAGGTGTGGCGGTAGACGTGCCCGCAGTCGGGCGACTCCCGCTTCCCGTACGACGCCTGGTAGGGCTCGCCGGGCTCGGTGCAGGTGACGGACGAGCCGTCGCCCATGTTCCACACGACCTTCGACACCTTGGCGGTGGCGGTGACCGTGACGGCCCCGGCGGTGACGGACCTGACCTGCGGTCCGGTGGTGTTCGGGTGCTGCTTGTTCCACATCCAGACCGGCAGCCCGACCAGACCCGTGCGGCCCGGCTCCGGCGCGATGCCGATGTCGGCGCCCTTGAGGGTCATCCGGGCGACGGCGCGCTCGGCGAGCTCGGCCGGGGTGGGCCCGGCGTCCTTGCCGATCGTGCCGTTGGGGAAGAACGTGTCACGGGGTACGAAGGTCCCGGCGCCCTTGTACGGGAAGTCCGGGCAGTTCGTGGGGTGGTAGATGTCGCCCTCGTCGGGCTTGTGGTTGCCCCACATCATGTAGTCGTCGGCCGGGGGCTGCGGGTCGAGCAGGGTCCAGTAGCAGGCCTCGTTCCAGAAGCCGAGCCCCGGCACGTAGCAGGGGATCTCCTGGCCGTTCTCCCGGTGGCACTTCCGGCCGCCCCCGGAACCGCCGCCCGTGCCGCCGCCGGAGCCGCCGCCGTCCCCGGGCTCGCCCGGGTCCTCGGCGGTGATGTCGCAGACCTGCGTTCCGGGCGGGCACTTCACGTCGCCGTCGGCCAGGGCGGCCTGCGTTCCGGCCAGGGCCAGGGCCCCGGCGGCGAGAGCGACGAGCACGCCGCGCGCGTAACGTCCGGGGGTCAGCATGTCCGGTCCTTGTCGATCGTGTAGTCGACAATCCGCCAGCCACCCTGGCCGTCCTTGGCCGTGCTGGCCTTCGCGGTCCAGGGCCGGCGGTCGTCGTCCTTCACACCTGCAATCGGTTTGCCCGTCGCCCGGCGCACCACGATGCCCGTCACGTCGACACAGTCGGTGATCGTGGCGGTGTGCACCGAGGAGTCCACATCGACGGCCGTGACCTTCGGCGAGATGACCGGCGGGCCCGTGAAGGCAATGCCGGTCTTCTGGTAGTACGTGAACCCTTCGATGATGTTCGCGGCGGCGTCACCGGTCGTGTACTCGCTGAGCTTCACGTCCTTCATGCTGCCCGTGGAGTACGCCTTGGTCTGCGCCTCCCACATCCCGCGGTACGCCGCCAGGGCGTCCCGCTCGGCCGCCGCGCGCTTCTTCGCCGTGCCGTCGTCCTTGGTGGCGCTCGCCTTGGGCTCGGCGGGCTTCCCGTCGTCCTTCGCACCACAGCCCGTGGCCAGTACGAGGAGGCAGGCCGCCATCCCCGAACAGGCCATCAGGCCGGTCTTCTTCCCGCGTGCCATCGGACCCCCCTGGTCATGCGCCGTGGTGCGCACCGTCGTCTGCGTCCGGAAAGTGATGTGCCGTCATTCTGCATCACGGCCCCGGGCCGAACGGGCGCCGTTCTGTCACAACTATGTCCGACTGCGGTGACAGAGGGGCCGGTTGACCGTCCGCGTGTGAGCAGAATCTGATCACCTCACCCGCCACACCGATCACTCCCCTGCCAACCAAGCAGCGGAGTGCCCACGTTGGCCGGTCAAGACCTTGACCGCTTCGCCAACCACCCTTGCCCACACGCTCTCTTGGCGCGGACAACAAGGCGGTCAAGGGGTGAGGCGCACCATCAGCCGTGTTCCACAGCGCGTCCAGGGGGAGACGATCCAATGCGCACCGACGCACCACCGCACACCCGAAGCGAAGGGCTTGTGGGCCGCCTCAACACGGAGTGGGCGGACCTGAGCCAGGACGAGGCGGCCCGGGCGCACCTGCGCCGCTGGTACGGCGACCCGGCGCTCACCGGCCCGCAGTCCGTGCTCGACGCCCTGCGCGCCTGCCGGACCTCCGGCGCCCAGGACCGCATCCTGCTCCCGCTGCTCACGGCGGCTGTGACGGGCGGCCCCGGCGCCCAGTTCGCCGCCCGCACCGTGGTGCAGACGATGCTCCCGAAGGCGATACGCATAGCCCGCAGCCAGCTGCGTCCGCAGTACGACTGGGAGGAGACGGTCTCCCTCACGGTCGGCGCGCTCTACGAGGTCGTCCGGACCTATCCCGTCCACCGCCGGCCCCGGCGCATCGCGGCCAACCTCTCCCTGGAGACACTGCGCCTGACGCACCGTCTGATCGGGCACGACACGTCCGCCGTGCCCCTGGACCCGGACAGCGCGGCCGGGATCTCCGCCGCCGGGCCCTGCCCCGCCTCCCAGGCCGAACTGACCCTGCTCCTCGCGAGGGCCGCCGACTACCGGCTGCTCGCCGAGGACGAACCGGGGGGCGCGGCGGGCTGGGACGCGCGGGCGGAACTGGTCGAACTCCTCGTCTGGGCACTGGAGTCGGGCGCCCTGGACGTGGAGGACGCGCGGCTCATCACCGGCTACTACCGGGACCGGCCGGCCGGCCATCCGGTCTCCCCGCGCCCCTCCGCGCGGGACGGCGCCCGGCAGCGTCAGCGGCGCAGCAGGGCGGTCCGCCGGCTCGCGGTCGCCGCCTCGGACCGGCTCGCGGCCCCCGACCGGTCCGCCGCTTCCGGCCACCTCGCAGCCTCTGACAGGTTCGCGACAGCGAAGTGACGAACCAGTGACACAAGTCACCCAGGATGGTGGCCTGTTGACGTCACATCCGTACGGCCGGATCCACCTGCCCCGTGCACACCCGATGCTGCGGACCGCTCAGGGAGACATGCGATGAAGCGCGGCCTCAGGCTGACGAACAAGAAGCAGAAGACCACCGAACAGGCACCGCCGAAGCCGAAGGCCACGCGCACCTCGCGCTATGCCCCGGCTCCCCAGGCGGTGCCCGCCGAGGCCACCGCCGAGGAGGAGACCGACGAGCTGGACGAGGCGGCCACCGGCTGGCAGCAGACCACCGTCAAGATGGCGGGGCTCACCAAGCTGGTCACCGTCGTCGTCTGGATCATGGTCGTCGCCGGACCGCTGCTGGGGTTCTTCGCGGTCGCCCTGGCCAGCTCCTCGCAGGCGACGAGCTCCACCGGCAAGCAGGGCCGGAGCGAGTCCGCCCCGTCGGCCACCGGGCCCGCCGGGTTCGCCGAGCTGTACGTCGCGGCGTACCTGGCGGCGGGCGAGGGCACGGAGGAGGACCTGCTTCCGTACTACTCCGAGCCCGTGACCCTCGCGAACGAGCCGGGCGCGCGCTCCGCGTCGAACATCGTCACCGTGGCGGCCCAGCAGGCCGGGAAGGGCTACTGGTCGGTGACGGTCGCGGCCCGGATCTCGGCGAAGGACAAGGCCGGCAAGATGAAGGACCGGGGCATGCACTACTACCGGGTCGGCGTCCAGGTCTCGGGCACACCGGAGGCGGGCGGCACGATCGACCCGTCGAAGGCCGCCGAGGTGCCGGCGTCACCGGCCGCCTCGGGCCCCGCCTCGTCCCCGGCGCCGTCCTCGCCCGCCGCCCAGCCGTCACCGCGGCCGAGCGGCACCGCGTCCGCCCCCGCACCCCGGGGCCCGGCCGCGCTCTACGCGGCGACCTCGCTGCCGGCCGAGGTCAACGCACCGGCCTCCGCCGAGCACGGCGACCTGGCCTACGGATCGGACCGGGGCGTCAGCGCCGACAACCCCGTGACCGACACCGTGAGCCGGTTCCTCGCCGCCTACCTGACCGGGCAGGGCGAGCTCAACCGCTACGTGTCCCCCGGCCTCCAGGTCGCGGCGATCACGCCCGCCCCGTACGAGTCCACGCTCCTCACCGGTGTCCGGGACGACCAGCCGGCCGACAGCGGCGACGACACGGACGCGGTCCCCGAGGACGGCACACAGCGGCACGTACTGGTCTCCGTGAGCGCGACGAGCGGCGGCCAGGACTACCTGCTCAGCTACGCACTCACCCTGACCACCCGGGACGGGCGCTGGGAGGTGGCGTCGTTCGACACCGCCCCGGCGCTGTCCCCGGACCAGACCGGACCGGTCGCCGACAAGGCCGGGCCCGCACCGGACGCCTCGTCGGACGAGTCCTGAGACGCCCCGGCGGACGCCGCCGGGGAGCGACGCACCACCCAGCTGATCACACGAGGGGAAATGACAGTGAGTTACGCAGAGCACACCGACATGGTGCAACTGGCCGTCGACGGCAGCGTCTTCGACTGGGTCAAGGGCACCCTCCGCAACATCAAGACCCTGGCCGTCACGGCCGCGACGGTCATGGCGATCGTCGGCACGGTCATGGCGTACGTGAAGACGAAGTCGTGGGCGGGCACCCTGACCGCCGCCATCCTGGGGGCCGTCGTGGTCTTCGCCGTCGGCAACATGGACGCGCTCAGCAACATGGTCGACAGCGAGGTGCCGGACGCCCCGAAGGACGCCATCTCCGTGGTCCAGCCCTATGAGCCGCCGGCCACCGCGGTGGGCCAGGCCGACCTGCTGTGAGCGGCGGGCAGCCGTCCGACGGGAAGCCGCTGATCGGGCGTTCGTACACCCGGGCACGGAAGCACCCTCTCGTCATCGGCAAGCTCCCCGGCGGCGGGCGGATCCCCGGCGGCCCGTACACGATCACCCAGATCGTGACCATGGTGGGGGTCTTCGTACTCCTGCTGGGCCTGCGGGATCTGTGGGCGTTCTTCGGACTCGGGAACGCCCTGGTCCTGGTCGTCGTCCCGTGGGGACTCGCGTGGCTGATGCGGTACGCCCGGATGGACGGCCGTGACCCCGCGCGGGCCCTGCTCGGACTGCTGACCTACGGCACCTCGCCGCCGGGGGGCCGGCTGGCCGGCCGCCCGCAACGGACCTTCAAGACCAAGCTGGTGACGGGACGGGTGACCGTCAACGTGCGGCTCCCCGCGGAGCTCGCACCGTCCCCCGCCCCCGAGGCCCGCCCGGTACGGCTCGTCACCACGACGGGCCGTACCGGAGGGCCCCCTGCCGAGGCGGCACAGCCCGCGACCGGCACCGCGCCGGCCCGGCCCCGTACCCGCCTCCAGGAACTGCTCGACGAAGCAGAGCGGCGGCACTGAACCGAAGGATGGATGAACTGCCATGCGTCTTCCCGTGCGCCACATCAGCGGCCATCTGATCTGGACCACCAACGCGACGGTGTGGGCCGTGTGGCGGGTCGATTCCGACAACTACAGCCACGCCTCCAAAGCGGCCAAGCACGAACGGCTCAACGCCCTGGAGTCCCTGTTCAAGGCGATCAAGGGCGAGGCCCTGCTGCTCAGCCTCTGCCCGCAGGTGGACGCGGCCAGCGTGGTCACCCGCATGACGGCGGGCATCGACCTGGACGCGTCCCCGGAGTACGTGGACCTGTCCCTGCGGGTCCTGGACGAGCTGGAGGAGATGGAGCTCTCGGGGCGGGTCGACTTCCTGGCCGTCCCGATGAAGCACACCGACTTCAAGCAGGGTGCGTTCGCGGTCCTGTCCTCCGCCCACTACGAGATCATGAACACCCTCGGGCTGCCGACCACCCCGGTCAGCAAGGCCGAGGAGGAGCGCCGCATCGAGCAGGCCCGGCACCTCGCGGCGACCTGGCCGGCCGCCATCCGGCTCCGGCCCGCCACCGAGGGCGAGATCCTGTGGATCTACGGCCACTGCGCGCGCCGGGGCCTGGCCGAGCCGCTGCTCCCGGAGCACGACGAGCCGCGCTCGGTGGTGGGGCGCGGGCGTCCGGTGGCCGCGTACAGCGAGGTGATCCTGGACGAGGGCGGGCGCGGCGACGGCATCCAGGAGCGGCGCGGTGTGCCGCTCAACCCCTTCCGGCACCGCTATGTGAAGTCCAGCACCGAATTCGGCGACAGCTACCAGTCGTTCTCGATCCTGGCCGAGATGCCGGACTCCTTCGCCTTCCCGGGCAGCGAATACCTGGCCGCCCTGGACGACTTCGGGTTCCCGGTGGACTGGGCGGTCCGGCTGCACATCGAGCAGGGCGCCAAGGCCGAGCCCAAGTCGCGCCGGCAGGCCCGCGAACTCGCGCACCAGCGCGGTGAGTACGAGGGTGAGACGGCGGGCGTCCCGGCCAGCCTGGACAAGGCGAGCACCGCGCTCAACGAATACCGCTCCCGGCTCACCTCGTCCTCGACGGAGGTCGAGATCAGGGCGAGCGTGGTGACCTGTGTGTGGGGCCAGACCCCGGAGGAGACCGAGGAGAAGGCCGCCGCGCTGATCAACCACTTCGGCGGCAACGACTACACGCTCGTCCGCCCGATCGGCGAGCAGACGGCCCTCTTCCACAGCATGCTCCCGGGCACACCGACGCCCCGGGTGATGAACGACTACGCCCAGTTCCTGCTGGCCAAGGACTTCGCGATGTCCCTGCCGTTCTGCGGACAGGCCCTCGGCGACGACGGCGGCTCGCTCTTCGGCCTCCAGCTCAACGGCGGCGGCGCCCGCCCGGTCCTGGTCGACTTCAGCCTGGGCCCGCGCCTGAACGCCTCGGCGTCCGCCGTGTTCATCGGCGAGCTGGGCTCCGGCAAGTCGGTCGCCATGAAGACCGCGATGTACTCGATCCTGACGACCGGCCGGCGCGTCGGGCGCTCCCGCAGCCGCGGCCGGGCGCTGGCCATCGACCGTACGCCCCAGCAGGAGTGGGCCCGGTTCGCCCGCGCCTGCCCGGGAGAGACCCAGGTGATCACCGTCGACGAGGACGCCTCGGTGTCGCTGGACCCGCTGCGCGTCTTCAAGGGCCCGCGCGCCGCCCGTTACACCGAGTCCTTCCTGACCCCGCTGCTGGACATCGCCTCGATGTCCACCGAGGGCGTGACGCTCGCGGACGCCATCGACGCCACGCACAAGGCGCCCGACCCCAGCATGCGGCTGCTCCTGGAGACCCTGACGGAGCGCGCGCAGACGCCCGATCCGCTGGACCCGGACGACCACAACGTGCGGGCGGCGGCGAGCGAACTGGCCCGGAAGCTGCGGTCGCTGGCCAAGAAGGACCTGGGCCGGGTGATCTTCGACCCGACCCTGCCGATCGTGGAGATCACCGACGCCGACACGATCATCTTCTCCGCCGCCAACATCGGTCTGCCCAAGAAGACCGAGCTGGAGGGCCACCGGCTGTCCAGCCTGGAGGTCGAGAAGAAGTTCGGCTGGCGCCTGATGTATCTGGTGGCCGCCCTCTGCCGCGAGATCGCCTTCGCCGACCCGGAGGAGTTCGTCGGCGTCTTCCTGGACGAGTGCTGGTGGCTGACCTCGTCCGCCGAGGGTACGGAACTGCTCCTGGAGATCATCAACGACGGCCGTAAGCACGGCTGCGGCGCCTTCGCCGGCTCCCACGACCCGTACGACGTCGGCCCGGCCAACTCCGAGTACGGCGAGAAGATCCGGGGCCTGGTCTCGCACCGGTTCCTCTTCCGGCACCGCAACCGCCAGCTGGCCGCGCGCGGGCTGGAGTTCCTCGGCCTGGACGGCACCGACCCGGAGCTGCTGAAGCTGGTCACCGAGAACCTGTCGCCGATCAACGTCTCCGACGACGAACGGCTGCTGCGCTCCGGCGAGTGCCTCTACTACGACCTGAAGAAGCGGATCGGCGGCATGAAGGTCCTGATCCCGGCGGACGAGCACGCGGCCGAGGCCATCCACACGACCCCGGGCCGGGCCACGCTGGACGAGCCCGCCGAGGCCATCGAGGCGGCCGAGGCCATGGAAGCGGTGGAGGCGCAGCGCATATGACCGCACTCACGGGGGTGATCCAGCAGCGCCGTACCTGGCTGCGGCTGCTGGTGCTGGTCGGCGTGCCGATCCTGCTCACGCTGCTGTTCTCGCACCACGCCTGGGCCGACAACTGCAGCCCCAAGGACGACGTCCCGAACCTCTTCTGCGAGCCGCCGAAGCCCAAGGACAACGGCAAGGTCCTCGGCATCTTCGACGTGGTGGACAAGAACGGCGTCCCGATCAGCGCCTACGGTCTCAACGTCGACCAGGGCGGCATGCTCGACGTCATCAGCAAGATCATCGCGTTTCTGATCGGCGTCGGCTTCAGCGTCCTGCGGACCGTCATCGGCTTCGCGTGCTGGCTGGTCGACTGGGCCCTGGACTTCGGCCTGGCCAAGCAGCTGCTCAACCCGGTGTCCGACGTCGCCGCGACGATCAAGGCCCAGGTGATCGACAGCCTCGGGCTGAAGATCCTCTTCCTGACGCTCGTCGCCGTGTACGCCGGCTACCTCATCCTGTTCAAGCAGCGGTCCAAGGGCTGGATCGAGATCTGCACCTCCCTCGTGATCGCCTCGATCGCCACCGTCACCCTGGCCAGCCCGGGCACCTTCCTCATCGGCAACGCCGACGACACCGGCGTGCTGGGGAAGACCAAGCAGTTCTCGCTGGACATCGCCGACGTGATCCTGGAGGACAGGTGCGCGTCCGACGGAAAGTCCCCGGCCAAGAAGGACGGCCAGGCCACCACCTGCGACGGCCAGGGCAAGGGCAAGTCCAAGAGCGATTCGGTCGCCCGGCCCATCACCGACGGGCTGGTCGACGCCTTCATCCAGCGCCCGGTGTGGGTGCTCTACACCAAGAAGCCGATCGACGGCGCGTGCAGCGCCGCGTACGGCAAGGCGACGCTCGCCCGCTACAACTTCAACCGGCTCGTCCTGCCCAGGCTCATCGAGGAGGAGAACAACAAGGGCTGGATGGAGAAGCTCGGTGACGCGTTCAGCGACGTGTTCTCCCTGGACGGGCTCAAGGACAGCCTGCTGATCGCCACCGGTAACCCCTGGGCCATCTACACCGTGGTGAAGGGCGAACAGAAGGAGGCGGTCGAGGAGTTCAAGAAGAAGGCGGAGGGCACCGAAGCCTGGAAGACCTACATCAGCGGCAAGAACGGCTCCGACCAGGCGGCCGACCCGAAGGTCCAGAAGGCGTGCGGCGGCGACGTCCCCATGGACGACCAGCAGATCTCCGCCTCGCTCGACAACCTGCTCAGCGTCTGGTTCATCGCGCTCGCCGCGATCATCGTCGTGGTGCTGGTGGTCGCCGTCTCCTGCACCTTCCTGGTCTCCCAGGTCTGGATGGCGATCGAGGTCATCCGCGCCCAGCCGGCGCTGGTGGCCGGCATCCTGCCCGGTGGCGGCCGCACCGCCATGTGGAACTGGGTGTCGGGGGTCGTACGCGTCATCCTGGCCATCTTCCTGTCGGTGATGTTCCTGGCGTTCTTCCTCGTCATGGTCATCGCGCTGCTCAACGCCGACACCGGGGAGGTCATGACGGTCAAGTTCCTGACCATCGACTTCCTGGCCGTGGCTTTCCTGATCTTCCGGAAGAAGATCACCGCGGCGGCCAAGAACATCTCCACCAACTTCGGCCAGCGGATGGGCACGAAGACCGGCACCAACGTCGACCCGGACGACGTGGCCGCCAACTCCTTCCAGGGCGCGACCGAGAACGGCAAGTCCGGCCTGGAGCAGCTCAAGGACGACGGCGCCACCCTCAGCAAGGTCGGCGGCCGCGCCCGCGACCTGTGGAAGGGCAAGGCACCGGGCGGCGGAGGCGGCACGGGCGGCGGAGGCGGCGGTGCCGGCTCCGGCAGGCCGAAGAAGGGCCTCAAGGACCGGGTCCAGGGCGCCGTCAAGCTGGGCACCACCGTCGCGGCGGCCGTCGGCTCCGGCGGCACCAGCGCCGCGGTCCAGGCCACGGCGAAGGCAGCCCTCAAGGCCCGCCTCAAGAAGGCGGCGAAGAACCGGCTCCAGAAGAACCGCGTCGGCCGGGCCACCCTCACGGCGGCCCGCACCGGCCGGTATCTGAAGAACGACGCCCCGATCACCCGGAGCAGGTTCCGCAACGCCGCCGCCGCCGAGCGGCGCAACCTCGCGGACAGCGTCCCGCAGAGCGACGGCGACCGCATCCGCGAGGCGCAGCGGGAGGCCCGGAGGCGCCGGACCGGAAGCCAGACGCGCAGCGACAGCGAGCCGGACGCGCAGCACCTCAACCGCACGGTCAACGACCGGCGCAACGGACGGCGCAACGCGGGTCGCTCCTCCGGCCGCGGCCGGGGCGGACGCCGCAGGCCACGCGGAGGAGGCGGCGGAGGTAACGGCAGGTGAGCGCAGCCGCCAAGGCCGAGCCGATGAGCAGTGGCAAGAAGTGGGCCATCGGCTTGGCCATCACCGCCTTCGCCCCGTGGATCTTCTTCATCATCGCCACCTTCATCGCGGCGAGCATGCTGCCCGGCGGTGCGGCGAGCGAGGAGAAGGTCCCGGTCCAGGTCAGCTGCGTCAAGGTGTCCGGCATCCCCAAGCCGACCTGCGAGGCGTATCTGTCGGCGGAGGAGAAGATCAAGGAAGTCCGCCCCAAGTGCAAGAACCTCAGCTGGACCCTGCTGGCCGGCATCGGCAAGATCGAGTCCCACCACGGCACGTTCATGGGCCGCAAGGTCATCGACAAGTACGGCGACAAGTACGGCAACGTGGAACCGCCGGTGATCGGCCCGGTCCTGGACGGCACCCACAACACCCAGCGGATCTACGACACCGACAACGGCAAGTACGACGGCGACACCACGTACGACCGGGCCGTCGGCCCCACCCAGTTCATCCCGCAGACCTGGGAGAGCGTCGCCCAGGACGGTGACGACGACGGCGACACCGACCCGCAGAACGTCTTCGACTCGGCGCTGAGCACGGCCGCGCTGCTGTGCGGCAAGGGCGAAGTCGACATGTCCGACGCGAAGACCGAGCACGACGCGATCTTCCGCTACAACCACTCGGAGCAGTACGTCAAGGACGTCCTGAACGCCAAGGCGGAGTACGACGCCCTCGGCGACATCTCCGGGCCGATCAACGCCTCCGGAAAGGCCAAGCAGATCATCCAGGCCGCCAAGTCGCAGACGGGCCAGCCCTATTCCTGGGGCGGCGGGGACACCCTGGGCCCCTCGTACGGCATCTGCTGCTCCCCCGGCGGATACTCGGGCCGGGGCATCAAGGGCTTCGACTGCTCGGGTCTGACCGAGTACGCCTACGGGAGGGTGGGCATCATGATCGGAAGCACCGCGCAGGCCCAGCACGACAGCGGGAAGGTGCGGGTCACCCACCAGCGGAACCTGAAGGACGCGCAGCCGGGCGATCTCCTGTTCTTCTCGGACAACCCGGGGAGCGGCAGAGGGATCTTCCACGTGTCCATCTATCTGGGCGGCAACAGACAGATAGAGGCGCCGAAACCGAACGACTTCGTCAAGGAGTCCGACGTCCGGATGGGTTCGCTCGACAGCATCGGACACCTGAAGTGACCGGCGCGGAGCGCTCCGGCATCGTGATGCTCGCCATGGCGGCGGTGCTGTCCGTGGTCGGCGTCGCGCTGCTCTGGCCCGACATGAGCGGTGGCCGGGCCCCGGTGGCCCGGCCACCGGCCATCTCGCCCGCCCCGTCGCCCACGACGGCCGCCCCCTCGCCCGCGGTCACCCCCACGGTCGGGCCGAAGCCGACGCCCAGCCCCTCCCGCACCGCCGAGGAGCCCTCGCCGTCCCCGTCCGCCTCCGCCCCCCGCGACGGCGACGACCTGGCGGGGGCGGTCAGCGACGCGGCGCTCCTGAAATCGCTGCGGCTGAGCCGTCAGGCGGACATCCCGCCCACGCTGGAGGAGCGGCTCGTGGCCCTCGGCGGGAAGGTCCTCCTCGCCGACGTCACCGGCACCGGCCGCAAGGCCTTCCCGGACTACTTCAAGGGCGCGTCGGCCACGGACCGCTGGCGCGGCTGCCGCATCCGCGCGGGGGTCGGGGAGCGCTACGACAACCGCTCGGACGCGGCCCTCATCCATCTGGTGTGGGCCGGTACGAGCCCGATGGGCGAACGCGACGACCGCCGGCCCGCGACGGTCCTGCTGGTGCGGGACGTGGACGGTACCTGGGCGCCGCAGCCGCTGCCCGTGGAGGACTGACTCAGAGCAGCTCGACGTTCGCGCCGCGCAGCCGCCCCCGGCAGTCGAGGACGTGGCTCGCGTGCTCAGTGATGTCCTCCACGGAGAAGGCGTCGTGGTCGACGAGCAGCAGCACGACGTCCGCCGCGGCCAGCTCCGCGGGACTGGCCTCCACCCGTTCCACACCGGCGAGCGGGGAGCCCGGGTGCGCACCGAAGTCATCGGGCACGTGCGGGTCCGCCGCCCGTATCTCGGCGCCGAGCTTGGACAGCAGTTCCACGACCCGGAGCGCGGGGGACTCCCGGGTGTCGCTCGTGTTCTTCTTGTAGGCCAGTCCGAGAACGAGGACGCGCGCCCCGTTCACGGACCGGCGACGGGAGTTGAGCGCCTCGGTGAGACGGCGTACGACGTAGTCGGGCATGTGGCTGTTGACGTCGTTGGCCAGCTCCACGAACCGGAAGCTGTAGCCGAGGCTCCGCTCGACCTGCCACGACAGGTACGAGGGGTCGATCGGCAGGCAGTGCCCGCCGACCCCGGGACCCGGGCTGAACGGCATGTATCCGAAGGGCTTGGTCGCCGCGGCCTCCAGAACCCCCCAGATGTTGATGCCCAGGTCCCGGGCGAGGACGGCCAGTTCGTTCGCGAGCCCGATGTTGACGTGCCGGAAGATGTTCTCCAGCAGCTTCGCCAGCTCCGCCTCCTTGCAGGAGGCGACGGGCACGACCGTCCGGACGAAGCCGGAGTAGAAGTCCACGACGGCGGCGAGCGATTCCCCGTCCACCCCGGACACGATCTTCGGGGTGTTCTCCAGCCGCCAGTCCGGGTTGCCCGGATCGATCCGCTCGGGGCTGTATCCGAGGTGGAAGTCGATGCCGGCCGTCAGCCCGGACCCCTTTTCGAGCAGCGGCCCGAACAGCTCCTCCGTCGTCCCGGGGTACGTGGTCGACTCCAGCACCACCGTCGCCCCGGGCACCAGGTGCCCGGCCAGCATGGCCGCGGACTCCTCCACGTACGTCAGATCGGGTACGCCGTCCCGCAGCGGGGTCGGGACGGCGACGATCGCCAGGTCGAACCCGGCGCAGTCCCCGGGGTCGGCGCTCGCGCGGAACGAGCCGTCCGCGAGCACCGCCCGCAACCGCCCGGACGCGATGTCCTCGACGTAGGAGTCGCCCGCGGCCAGGCGGGCGATGCGTTCCGGCTCCACGTCGTAGCCGACGACACGGTGACCCGCCTCGGCGGCACAGACCGCCAGGGGAAGCCCCACGTACCCCTGGCCCACGACGACGACACGACGGTTGCTCATGGCTGTTCTTTCCTTACCGGGAAGCCGGGCTGGTCGGGCTGGTCGGGCTGGTCGGGCTAGTTGACGACGTCGGCGCCGATGACCTCGGCGTAGAGCTCGTCGTGCCGGCGGGCGGCGACGGACACGTCGAAGTTCTGCGCCCAGGCGGTCCCGTTCTTCGCGAGAGCGGCGCTGCGCTCGTCGTCCCGCAGCAGGGCGACGATGGCCTCGGCCACCGCATCGACGTCGTTCTCCGGCACCACGAGGCCGGTCTCGCCGTCGAGCACGAATTCGGGGATGGCCGTGTGCGCCGTGGTCACCACGGGGCGGCCGCTCGCCTGGGCCTCCAGGTTGCCCATGTGCTGGCCCTCGCCGTCGCCGCTGGCCGCCGTGCGGCTCGGGGAGACGTACAGCCTGCTCCAGCGCAGCAGATCCCGTACCTGCTTGCGCGGCTCGGCGGGGTCCGGCGTCAGCACCCGGATTCCGGCACCGGCATCCGTCTCGGGGGCCCGCTCCCCGTAACCGAGGAGCGTCAGCTCGGCATCCGGGATCCCGGCCCGTACGCTCTCCCAGGCCCGCAGCAGGACGTCGATGCCCTTCTTCTCCACGAAGCGGCCGACGAACGCCACGCGCGGCGCGGACGGCAGCGGCGTCGGCTCGAAGAACACGCAGTCCAGGCCGCCCGGGATGATCCGGATCTGCTCCTCGGACGCGCCCGCCTCGCGGGCGAGGCGGGCCAGGTACCGGGAGGGGACGACCACCCGGTCGATGTCCTCGAACGCCCCGGCGAACCGTGCCGGGTCGCTCTTCGGGAGCGCCGTGATGTCGTAGCCCCAGAACGAGGTGATCAGCGGCACCGAGAGGCGCCGGGCGATGGCGCGGGCGTCCGGCAGCCCGTACCCGTGGTGCAGGTGCACCAGGGACGGCCGGGCGCCGCCCAGCTTCGCCACGACCACATCGGCGGTGGGGGCGCCCTCGTCGGGCAGGCTGCCGTCCGGCTCGGTCAGCGAGATGACCCCGGGGTACGGATACACGTGCTGGTTGATGATCTCGCCCCGGCTCACGATCGCCTTGCCGTGCTCCGTGGCCGTGACCGGCCCGTGGACGAACGTGTCGCTGAGCCACAGCCACTGGGTGACGTAGTGCAGGACAGTGGGCTTGCTGGAGGTCATGACGGCACCAATCCGTACCAGGGGGCGGGGTCCACCGGCTGACCCGGCTTCGACGTGGTCAGGTGGTCGAGCGCCCAGGCCAGGCCGTCGGCGTCCGCACCGCCGGGCGCGGTGCCGGCGGCCCAGGGGATGCCGGCGACCGTCAGCCCGCGTACATGGATGTCCGTGTACGTGCGCACCGCGATCTCCGGCTCGACGGGCGGGGCCGCCAGCAGGACGGCCCCCAGGCGCGGCGCCGCCACGAGCGCGGCGCCGATGACGGCGGGGTCGCCCGTGGTGTCCACCACGACATCGGCGTCCTCGCCCTCACCCCGCACGGTGCCCGTCGGCAGGGCCCTCGTCACGAGCCGGGCGAGCGCGCCCCCGCCCAGGACCCGGACTCCGCGCGCCGCGAGGTGCGACGCCTGCCCGGCGGCCCGGGCCGCCGTGCCCCACCATTCGGCCGCGGCCTGCCGCGCGATGTCCTCGCCCGCCGGGAACAGCCGTCCCCAGCAGATGGCGCCGGCGCCCGCCGCGTCCACGAAGAGCACCGAATCCGCGGGGACTTGGGCGCTCAGGGTCCTGCCGTCCGCGCTGCTGCGCCGGGCGGGCATCCAACGGGTCATCGGGTGGCTCCAGTGCTGAGGGAGGCCGGCACCACGGGCATGCCGCTCCGGGCTGATTCATATCCCGCTTCCACGATCTCCTGGACCGCCAGCGCGTCCCCGACGGAGACGGGCGCGGGCGCGCCGGCCCGTACGGCGGCCACGAAGTCCGCGATGGCGGCCGCCGTCAGGTCCTCGTCCGCGTACGGGGCCGTGCGCACGCCGTCCGGGACCGTGAGGAGCGAGGAGACCGCGGCGTCCGGAAGGATCTCGGCGTGCCCCGAGGCGCCCCACACCCGCAGGCTCTCGCCCGGACCCTCGGTGACCTGGGCCCCGGCCACGAACGTCGCGACGGTGGTACCGAAGCGCACCACCAGACCGGCCACGTCCTCGATCTCGGGCGCGACATCGGACGGCACGGTCTGGGCGTAGACGCTGTCCGCCTCCACACCGAGCAACGCCCGCACGGCGTCGATGTGGTGGAGGAGGTTCATGATCAGCACCCCGCCGCCGGACCGCTCCTTGGAGAGCCGCCAGGTGGAGGAGGCGCGGTTGCTGTAGCCGCCGTAGAAGTACGACGGGGGCTTGTGGACCAGGTACGTGGAGACGGCGGCCAGCGGGGGCCCCACGACGCCCGCCGCCATTCCCGCCCTGGCCTGGACGAAACCGGGGTGGTAGCGCAGCGGGAAGAGGACACCCGAGGTGACGGCGGAGCGCTCCGCCGCCTCCGCGATGCGCCGGGCCGAAGCCAGGCCCGCCGACAGGGGCTTCTGGAGCAGCACGTGCTTCCCGGCGTCCATCGCCGCGACCGCCAGCTCCTCGTGCGTGTCGTGCGGGGTCGCGATGATCACCGCGTCGACGTCGTCGCGGGCCAGCGCCTCCTCCACGGACCCGGCGACCGCCGCGCCGTACTGGTCGGCCACGTCCTTCGCCAGCGCCTCGTGGGGGTCGAAGCAGACGGCGAGCGTGGCGCCCTCGGCCGACGCCAGCGCGAAGGCGTCCTGCGCGCCGATGTCGCCGCAGCCGAACACCGCGAACCTCATCGGCCCGGTGGTGCCCGCGGTGGGGCCCCCGTGCTCGGCGGCGGCCTCCTGCCGGTCCCCGGCGGATTCCGTTTCCCGCCAGTCGAAGTAGGCCCCGACGATGCTCCGGTCCGAGACGAGCCGGCGGTAGAGGAACGCCGCGTCGGACGGGTCGTAGGCGGTGAGGAAGTCGCCGAACGACAGGGAGCCCGAGCCCAGCAGCCCGAAGAACTCCCCGGTGAACTCGGCCACCAGGTCCCGGCCCGCCCGGGCCGCGCTGTCGTCCAGCGTGTCGATGTGGGCGCCGATCACCTGGAGGCCGCGCCGGTGGATCTCCGCCACCTGCAAGGGCGCCGTGGCCGCGCGCGGAGAGCCGAGCACGACGACCCTGCCCCCGTCGGCGGCCGCGCTCAGGGCCAGCGTCAGCCCGTCGGCCGTGCCCGTGACGTCGACGACCAGCGGATTCCGCTTGCACGCGCCGTCCGTCACGTCGGCGGCCAGGACGAAGGAGGTACCGGCCTCGTTCCCGGCCGGCCCGCTCTTGGCGGCCGAGCGCGCGACGGCCGTGCACACGGAGCCCCGGGCGGCGGCGATCCTGCGGACGACCGTACCCAGCAGACCGGCCCCGACCACCGTGACGGGCTCGCCCGGCTCGTGCCTGCCCATGGACAGCCCGTGCATCGCCGTCAGGGCGAACTGCCAGAGGGCCGCGTCCTCGTCGCAGATCCCGTCCGGCACGGGGTGCAGTTCGTGGCGGGGCACGTTGACCACGCTCTGGTGGGTGACGCCGCGTGCCGCGACGCGGGTGCCGGCGGGCAGGTCCGGGGTGCCGTGCAGGACCCGGCCGCTGGCCAGGTAGCCGGGGACGTGGGGAAAGCCGACCGTCGCGTTGGGGAGGGCGAGGTAGCGGGCGCGCTCGGTGCCGGAGCTGACCACGCTGACCGCGACCTCGATCGTGAGCTCCCCCTCGGCCGGGGGCGGGACCTCGACCGCGTCGTCGGTCCGTGTCACTCCGGGACGCGGCCACACGATGGCGCGGGCGCTGTATGAATCAGGCATGGATGTCTTCCTCGGGAGTCACATGGATTCGGCGAACCAGGAGATCGTCTTCTTGAGGCCGTCCTCGAAGGACACCGTCGGCGACCAGTCGAGGAGCTCACGCGCCCGGGCGATGTCGGGCCGGCGCCGCTCGGGGTCCTCGACGGGCCGGGGCACGTACTCGATGTCCGAGCCGGAGCCGCAGAGTTCGACCACCAGCTCGGCGACCTCCCCGATGGAGATCTCGTCGGGGTTGCCGATGTTGACCGGTCCGGCGTGCGACGAGTGCAGCATGCGCGCGATCCCGTCCACCAGGTCGGAGACGTAGCAGAAGGAACGCGTCTGGGAACCGTCACCGGACACGGTGAGCGCTTCCGCGTTCAGCGCCTGGGAGATGAAGGCCGGGATGACGCGTCCGTCGTTGCCGCGCATCCTGGGGCCGTAGGTGTTGAAGATCCGCACGATCGCGGTGTCGACGCCCTTCGAGCTCCGATAGGCCGTGGTCAGGGCCTCCCCGAACCGCTTCGCCTCGTCGTACACGGCGCGCGGTCCCACCGGGTTCACATTGCCCCAGTAGCTCTCCTTCTGCGGGTGCTCCAGCGGATCGCCGTACACCTCGCTGGTCGAGGTGAAGAGGAACCTGGCGCCCTTCTCCTTGGCCAGGTCGAGGGCGTTGAGCGTCCCGAGGGACCCGACCTTCAGTGTCTCGACGGGGAGTTGAAGGTAGTCGGGCGGGCTCGCCGGGGACGCCATGTGGAGCACGAACTCCACCGGACCCGGTATGTCGAGAGGCTCGGTCACATCGAAGTTCTCGACCCGGAAGGGCCCGATCTCCGACAGCTGCCGGACGTTGTCCGGTATGCCGGTCGCGTAGTTGTCGAGGCTGAGGACCTCGTAACCGTCGAAGAGAAGACGCTCACACATGTGGGAGCCCAGGAATCCGGCACCCCCGGTCACTACCGCGCGTTTCCGCATCACTTCTCTCCTTCTGCACCCGAGTAGACGACGTGCGATGAATGCGCCGAGGTGTCCCGTACGACGGGGCGCCAGATCTGATACGTGCTGCCGCGGTACGCGTCGATGCGTCCGCGCACCTGGGCCACCGCCTCCACGCCGCTCAGCAGGACGAGGTCGCCCAGCACCCCGGGCTTCCTGCGCAGCAGGCGGCCCATCGCCCGCGCGACCATGCGCTTGTGCGTGGTCGCCGGCCGGTGCGCCAGCAGCCCGGCCGCGACGCGGTGCTGGCACGCGATGCGGCGGCGCTGCCCGTACAGCTCGCCGACCGAGTCCGGCGGGAAGTTGCGCACCTCCGCCTCCGGTACGTAGGCGAGGCGGCCACCGGCACCGATGACCTCCGCCTCCATGAGGACCTCGTCGCAGTTGACCGGGGCGGCCAGCTGGTGCGGCAGGAAGGACGAGCGCACCGCCACGATCTCGCCCAGCTTGGGCCGGTCGAGCGCCACCTCGTGGTGCAGCCGCCAGAGCAGGGAGTGCAGCCGCCCGGCCATGGTCGCCCGGCCTCCGGACGACAGCACCTGAGGACCCGTCATGGCGCAGTCCCGGTCACGGGACATGGGCAGGACAAGGCGCTCCACGAGATCGTCCGACGGGATCAGATCCGCTCCGGCGATGAGCACGACCTGCCCGGTCGCCGCTGCCAGGAAGTCATTGATCGCGGCCAGCTTCCCCTGGCGTTCGGGCCGGTCGATCACCCGGATATGGGCGTTCCGCTCCGCGAATCTCCGGGCTATCCCCACCGTGTCGTCCGTGCTCCCGCACGACACGACAATGATCTCCAGTATCTTGACCTCATTCAGCTGCTGCTGAAGAAAGGCATCGATGGACCGGGCCAGCGTCCGTTCCTCATTGTGGGCAAAAATGCCGACGCTAACTTGCATCAGAATCCTTCAACAAGTGCCGTAGATAGTGCCGTGGATTTGTCTGACCTTACGAGGCGTGCTCGGACGAAAGAGCCCACGCGGTGGCGGCCGCACGGCCGTACACCCGGTTCACTTCCGCCCACATTTTTGCCGCACTGAATCTCTCCTGCGCTCGCCGCCGGCCCGCCGCCCCCATGGCCCGCGCCCTTTCCGGGTCATCGAGCAGAAGACGTACGGAATCGAGGAGCCGGGTCCCCGAACCGGCTTCGACGAGCAGCCCGTTCTCCTCGTGACCGACGAGGTCCGGAAGCCCGCCGACCCCGGTCGCCACGACGGGCAGGCCCGCGGCCATCCCCTCGACCACGGCGCGCGGTGTCCCCTCGGTGTCCGAACAGCTCACGAGGACGTCCACGCCCGTCAGCAGCTCCGGGACGTCCCGGCGCAGGCCGGTGAACCGGATGCGCCGCGACAGCCCGCGCTCCTCGACCGCCGCCGTGCACTCGGCGAGCAGGGGACCCGTTCCGATCACGGCGAACGACACGTCGTCCCGCTCCCCGGCCAGGGCGGTGGCGACATCGAGGAACAGGTCCGGGCGCTTCTCCGGTGACAGGCGCCCGACGTAGACGACCTTGGCATGGTCCGCCGGCAGCCCGAGCTGCTCCGCGACCCGGACCCGGTCCAAGCCGACCGCCTTGCGTACTCCGTTGGCCACGTACTGCACCTCGGGGTAACCGGCCCGCCGGAGGCGCGCCGCCTCCGGTTCGCTCGCGGTGATGATGGCGGCGGCGGACCGCAGGCAGCGCTCGTTCAGCAGCGTCATGGCCCGCAGTTTGACGCCGGTGCGGATGAAGCCGTGGCTGGATATCACGAATGCCGAATTCCGCGCACCACTGTCCCCGGGAAACAGTCTGAGCGCCGTGGCGACATAGTCCGACTCATATCCATGGGAATGGATGACCGCGGGACGGGCGGTCCTGACTTGCTGTCGCACGCTCCTCAGCCACCACCGCAGACCCCTGGTCTCGACATGGAGGTTCGCTATTCCCCTGGACTTCAGCAGCTCGGCGTACTCGGGGTTTCCGTAATGGCATACGAGGACGTCTACGCCGCTGCGGATCTGCTCCTCCGCGAGATCGGCTATGTGCAGGTCCGCACCGCCGACCTCGCCCGGCGGCTGCGGCCTGATGAGGTGGAGGACGGACGGGCCCGTCACTGACTCCTCCAGTAGCGCTCGGCCGGAGTCCCGGACCCCAGTTTCCTCGCGTGGCCGGTGATCTCCTGGCGCCGGAATTCGGGCTCGAACCAGAGGATGGGGTGCTGGGACGCGTAGCAGTCGATGGCGTCGAGCTTTCGCTCCCAGTCGTCGTCCGAGAAACGGCAGAGGAACGGACTTCCGTGCGCGAGGGTTTCTTCCCAGCCCGCACAGTGGTCGTAGAGGATGTACGGCAGCTCTTCGTACCAGACGACCGATTCGGCGGAGCGGTCGAGAAGCCTGGCGGCAGCGGAGACGAGAAGGTGGTCGACATGGTTTCCCACGCCCAGGGGCGCCAGAACCAGATCGGCGGACCGGAGAGCGGGGACCGTCGAAAGGGCCTCGGCGATTCGGTCCACCATCTCCTTTTCCCGGACATCCCCCTGCGATACGAAAATGTCCTGGCCACCGGGGTACAGATGCTGCCCCGCGTCATCGCAGCGGTAAAGCGCCTCCGCCATGTCGAGCCGCACGGTGTCCACACCCAGGAGGGCGTGGGCATGGTCGTCCTCGGTCTCACGGCTTCCCATCGGGTCGTCGCGCAGACCGATCGACTCGTGAAAGCTCACCGCCGCCTCGGACAGGGGATTCTGCGGCTTCCCGTTGAACAGGGTCACCGTCGTCGCCTGCCGCCCGAGCCGGACGTACGTACCGAGGAGTGCGCCGCAGGAAAGCACGGCGTCGTCCAGATGCGGCGATATCACGGCGAGAGAATGCGCGTCGCGTATCGCCGGGGGAAGTTCTTCCATGTCGGACCGCCTCTCTAATACCGAGGCAGGTCCCGCGGCGGACCGCCGACCATGTTCAGGTACTCGTGGAATTCCAGCCCGAAGAGCTTCCTGCGCTGCGGGCTCAGCCCCTTCTGAACCTCAGGGGTCATGCTGAGCACCATGTTCTCCTGCTGCCGGATGTACGGTCGGCAGTAATACGCGAGCACCCCGGTCCGCCGGCTCCCGGAGGAACGGTTGGCGCCGGTACCGTGCCAGAGCCTGCCGTCCACGACCATGGCCGTGCCGGCCGGCCCGACGGCCGGCGCGAGTGCGTCGCTCGACGGAGGTTCCGACCGCAGATGGCTTCCCGGGGCGACGAGGGTGGCGCCGTTCTCCTCCGTGAAGTCGTCGATCATCCAGATGACGTGCGCGGCAAGGGCGTTGGGCCAGGGCCGGTCGGCCCAGAACTGGTCCCAGTGCGGGACCATCGCCGTGCCGCCGGGGCCGGTGATGTTGGCGCTGAGGTTGGACACCAGGGGGTCGGGCCCGAGAACCGTCTCCATGAGGGACATGGCCACCGGGTGCTCCGCGAGGCGCAGGAACTCCTCCCCGCGGTTGAACAGCGACCAGACGCGCTGGTTCGAACCGGCCGCGTACACGTGGTCCGCGCTCCGCGCCACGTCGGCAGCAGCCTCGGCCGCGATGCGCTCGCGGATCAGGGCGAGCTCCTCGCCCGTCAGCGCGCCGGTGAGCCGACAGCAGCCGCTCTCCAGCAGATCCTTTTGGGCCGTATCGAGGTCATCGGTCAGGCCGGGCAGCGGTTGCATGGCTGCGGTCGTCACTGTTCCCCCTGGTTACTCTTCACTGAACTCCCAATTCTATAACCATACTTGAGCCGCACTCTACGGTTGCAAAGGAAAGCGTTTTGATGCTTCATCAGTCCCTCACCATCGCGAGCCTCAATCTGCACTGGGGCTGCGGCAGCGGCGGAACGCCCTACGACGTCACGGCCGCCTGCGGAACTCTGGCGTCCGATGTGATCTGCCTCCAAGAGGTCTGGAGTCCCGGAGGCGAACCGAGCATCGCCAGGAAGGCGGCCGCTGAACTCGGCTATAACGTCCTGGAGTTGCCCTTGACGGCACTGGCGGATATCAACGGCTTTCGCGTGGTGCGAACGGAATCCGAGGCCACCGGCTCATGGGGTCTCGCCGTCCTGACCCGGTTTCCCGTGACGGCGAGCGCGGTCATCGATCTCGGCCGGGCGGCCGGAGACACGGTGCGCCGCGCAGCGCAGTTGGTCACCCTCGAATTGCCCGACGGCACATCGATGCAGGTGGCGAATACTCACCTTACGCACCGACTTCTTTACGCGCCTGGACAGTTGAAGAGACTTTTCTCTCAACTGCGCTTCTTCGAAAGCACTGTTGTCATGGGTGATTTGAACATGGTGGGACCGCTGGCCGGCGCCGTATCCCGGCGGCGCCGCCCGGTGAGGGGCCGGACCTGGCCCGCCGGCCGCCCGGTCGCCCAGCTCGACCACGCCCTCGTCTCATCCGATCTCTCCGTCCTGAAGGCGGAAGTGCTGCCTCGTCTGGGCTCCGACCACCTGCCGATCCGCGTCGCGCTCACCGTCCCGCCGGACCGCCGGGGGCGCTCCTGATCACGGAGCGGGAAGGTCCGGGTCACCGTCCGGCCATTCGGTGAAGCGTCCGGCCCCGTCGACCATCTGGCGGCCGAAGGAGAGGTTCAGCGCTCTGTGCCGCTGCTTCGCGACACCGTCGCTGCCCCGGCGCAGCAGCTTGGCCATCCGCGCGAGCGGCGCGTTGTCCCGGAGCTCGACGACGAACCCGCCGTCGAGATACAGGACGTCGAGCTGGGCGGCGAAGAAGGCCGCCAGCGCGTCGTCCAGGTCCGACACCAACGGCTCGTCGTGGATGTTGAAGCTCGTGTTGATGAGCAGCGGTATCCCGGTCCGCTCCTCGTAGGACGCCAGCAGCCGGTGCAGGAACGGATCGGCGCCCCCGCTCACCGCCTGGGGCCGCGCCGTGCCGTCCACATGCACGACCGCGGGCGCCGTGTCCCGTATCCGCGGACGTACCGGCAGGCACATGGTCATGAAGGGGAGGCAGTCGCCGACGTCCGACGGGATGCCGGACAGGTCGAAGACCTCGTCGACTCGCTCCGCCCTCAGGACCGGGGCGAACGGCATGAACTCGGTCCGCTGCAGGCTGGCGTTGAGCCGTTCGTTGACGACCGGGTCCGCCGCGCTGCTCAGGATGGAGCGCCGACCGAGGGCGCGGGGGCCGAACTCCTGGCGGCCCCGGACCACCGCGACCGACTCGCCCTGCGCCAAGTGCGCCGCCAGGGCGCCGGCCGGGTCGTCGGGCCGGCTGAAGACGATGCCGAGCTCCTTGAGCCGGACCTCGGTCCCCTCGCCGGGCGTGGTGCCCAGGGCCATGCTCAGGGGGAAGGCGGCGGCCGGGGACGCTCCGCTCGCCGCGGCCTCCTGGTGGGCGGCCGCGGCCGCGGCGCCGATGCTCAGACCGTCGTCTCCCATCGGCGGTGCCACGAAGACCTTCGAGAAGCCGACCCTCGCCAGTTCGAGGTTGACCCGCACATTGGCGAAGACACCGCCCGACAGGATCAGCGGCAGAGCGGTCCCCTGCGTCTGCTCCAGCCACTGGGCCACGGCGAGGAGCTTCTCCTCGAGAAGGTCCTGGGCCGCGCGCGCTATGTCGGCGTCACTGAAGGGGAGTTCGGCCCGGTAGCGCTGGACCAGATGGCGGTTGGGCTCGTAGAACGGCGGGATCTCCTCGTCGAAGAACCCCACCCAGCCATAGAAGTTGTGCTCGGCCGAGCGAATGCGCCGGTGCAACTCCCATACCTGTTCCCGGCATTCCCTGCTCGGCCGGCCGTGCGCCGCCAGGCCGGTGATCTTTCCCTCGTGTTTGCAGGGACTGAATCCCAGCAACGCCGTCACGTCGGTGTACAGACCGGCCAGGGCGACGTGCTCGCTCATCGAGGCACCTGCGAGCCGGGTGATCTCTCCCCGGCGCACGTGGTAAGCGCCTGCGGTCACGGGGCAACTGTAGGCACCGTAATCGGAGGTGAGGACCAGGGCCTCGTCGTAACCGGAGAGCACGAATCCGGTGTACGCGTGCATGTCGTGGTGGTCGAAGAAATGCAGCGGCTTCCCCAGCGATTCCAGCCGCTCCCGCCAGATGCGCGGGAATTCGTCCACCGGGTAATTCGGGACGGTGTGCAGGAGATCCCGGAAGACCGGGGCCGACTCCACCCGTTCCGGGGCATGGGACAAGTAGGGGATTCCGATTCCGGCCACGTCGCCGAAGTCGATCGTGGAGAGCGCGCGCCGGGGAAAGCGCCCCTCCATCTTCACCCGCGAGAACCGCTCCTCGCTCATGGCGTATACGGGATGCCCATGGCGGTCCGAAAGACATACCGAGCTGTCGTGCATCCCGTTGTAATTCAGTCCCACATAGGCACCGGGACCTGCGGTCCAGAGCTCACCCATTCTGCACGTACTCCAGGAAGAGGTCATGGACTCGGCGCCGTGCCGAGCCGACTGTGGGGCACTCCGAGGCGACGGCCCCGGCCCCGGACTGCACTCAGACGTAGGGCAGAGCGACCGGTCTGAGACCTCGGCGGGCGGCTTCGCCCAGGACCGTCCGAACGGCCTCCACCGTCTGGGACCGGTCCCCGCCGCCGTCGTGCAGGAGCACGACGGCGCCGTCCTCCAGGCCCTCGTTGACGTCGGAGGCGATCCTGTCAGCGCCGGGTCTCTCCCAGTCCCAGGCGTGAGCGCTCCAGAAGACGGGCGTCAGTCCGGCGTCCGCCAGCTCGGCCATCACCTCGTCGGTCACATCGCCGTACGGCGGCCTGACGTAGCGGCAGTCCTTGCCGGTCTGCCGCTCCAGCAGTTCCCGCGTGCGCCCGATCTGCGCGCCTCGCTCCTCCGGACTCAGATCGGGCAGGTGGGGGTGGTCCCAGCCATGGATCGCGACCGTGCAGCCCTGGTCGAGCATCCGGGCGATGAGAGCGGGGCTCTCCGCCGCTCGCGACCCGAGCACGAAGAAGGTGGCCGGGGCGTCGAAGGACTTCAGGACATCCAGCAGATCAGCGGTCCAGGGTTCCACCGGCCCGTCGTCGAACGTCAGGGCGAAGCAGTCCTTCCAGCCGCTCGTGTGCGGCAGATCGCGCAGCGTGGTGATCGGCGTGGGGATGCGTTGCGGCGTAGGGATACGTTTCATCTCAACCGACCTGGGGCCGGCCCCCGATGTACGGCCCGGTGAGCGCTCTGCGCTGCCGGTCGGTCCACTCGTGGTCACCCGCCACGAAGGGCGACGCCTTCTCCCACTGCACGCTGCCGTGGCAGTACTTGTAGAGCAGGGCCGAACGGTCCTGGGCGCCCCGCCAGCCGAGGGCCCCGTGCGTGACCGCCTCGGTGAAGATCACGGCGTCCCCGGCCTTCATCGGCACATGGACGACCTGGGCGCGGCACTCCTCGTCGAGGTCGTCGAGGTCCGCGAAGTCCGCCGGCAGCGGGAAATTGGACTTGTGGCTGCCGGGAATGCAGCAGAATCCGCCGTCCCCCTCGCCGACGTCCTCCAGCGCGAACTGGACGACGACCATCGAGTTGTACATCTGTCCGTTCTGGAAGATATACGTCTGCGTCGGGTCGAACGGGGTGGCGCCGTTGTGCAGGGCATGCGAGGAAGTACGCCCGCGGGCGAAGATTCCATATGAATGGTCGAGCCGGTACTCGGCACCTACCAGCGCTTCGAGATAAGGGCCCAGTTTCGGGTGGGCCACCAGGGAACGGACCGCGGGCCCCCAGTCGAGGAGATAAGAGTCCTGGAGGTAACGGTATCCGTCCGCACCGCTCCATTCCGCGTCGTCGTAGTACTCGCGCGGAAAGCCGGCATGGAGGTACGAGTGCTTTTCCAGTGCGGCGTCGACTCCGTAATCCGACACCTCCTGGCGAAGTGCGCCCAGTTCGGTATCTTTAAGGACAGAACGGACAACAAGGTATCCGTTGAGGTCGAAGAGGTACTGTTCTCGGCCATTCATGAGCGACAGTCCACCACAGGCGAAGCTGATCCGCCAGCAATTTCCTGTGCAGACAGGGCTGTTGACCACCGGTCCTTCGAACTCCTCTGATAGAAACGGCCACATGACGACCACCAGCAGACGAGAGCCTTCAGGCCACGTTCTCATAGTCGCTTACTGGTTCCCGCCGGTGCGTGGCGGCGGGATCCCGCGCCCGGTCAAGATGGCGAAGTATTTGCAGCGCATGGGCTGGCGTGTGACCGTACTCACGATCGAGGCGGACGGCGCCGAGGACCCCGGCCTCTCGGTCGCACCCGCCCGGGTCGTGCGCGTTCGCGAACGCGACATGCGCCCGGCTCTGCGGACGACCGCGTCCGCACTGCGTGGCGTTCGGCAGATGTGGGAGAAGGCGACGAGGCCCGGAGCGGGCGGCGCGGCGGACGCCGACCTGATCGACCTGGGCTTCGCGGAGGACGAGTCGGAGATCGAGGCGTCCAAGATCGGCTGGGTGACCCCGGCGGTCAAGGCGGCCCTCCGCATCCATGACGCGGACCCGGTCGACGTCGCCGTCGTCTCGCTGCCGCCGGCGTCCTCCGGCACGGTGGGCTGGTTCCTGAACCGGCTGCGCAAGGTGCCTTACGTGGTCGAGTACCGGGACCCGTGGACCGTCGGGGCGTTCTGGACGAGCGACGCCAACGGCAGGCGGCGCGCCGATCCCGCCACCCGCACCCGGTACGCGGCCACCCGGAAGCTGGAGGAGACCCTGCTGCGCGGGGCCGCGGCCGCCGTGATCGTCAATGGCAGCCGCAACGTGGAACGCCTGCGCGCGTCGTTCCCCGCCGCCATGCGGGGCAAGCCGGCGGTCCAGATCAGGAACGGGGTCGACCTGGAGGACATCCCCGCCCCGCCCGCGTCGCGCGCGACCGGCAGGCTCAGGGTGCTGCACGCCGGCTTCTTCTACTACTTCCACTCCCCGCACCATGTGATCAAGGCCATGCGGCAGATCCAGGAGACGGACCCCGGCGTCCTCAAGGACGTCGAGTTCGAGTTCATGGGCGGCGGGTTCCCCGACGCACTGCTCAAGGCCTCGGAGGAGTGGGGCATCAGGGACAACCTCGTCGTCACCTCGTCCCGCCCCTACTCCGAGTCGCTGCGGAGCATGAGCGAGGCGAACGGCCTGCTGGTGGTCCTCCCGCCGCTCGAAAGCTACCGGGACTGCATCCCCACCAAGATCTACGAGTACCTGGGCACCGGCCACCCCGTCCTGGCCGTCGTCGCCAAGGACGGAGCGGTCGCCCGCCTCCTGGAGGGCGTCCCGAACGCCCGGGTCGCCGACAACGCAGACCCGGACGCGCTGGCCGCCGGGATCACCGAATACCTCGCACTGCTGCGGCAGGGCGAACCGTCGCGGACACCGGACGACGAGGCCCCCGGCGCCGGGCACCACTACCTGCACCGGGCCGAGGAGCTGCACGAACTCCTCGGCAGCGTCCTGACACGGAACAAGAACGGAAATCGGGGAGAGACGTCGTGACCGAGTACGTGAAACAGGACTACTGGGACGAGGTGGCACGCCACCTCCCCGCCCGCGAAATCGGCGGCGATCTCGTGGCGGGGGACGACACACCGTTCTACCGCATCAAGCGCGCGGCTTTCCTGGAAAAGCTGCTGGCCCCCGCCCTGGCCGATGCCACCACCATATTGGAGGTCGGCAGCGGACCCGGCGGGAATGTCGGCTGGCTGACCAGGAGGGGCAAGAAGGTCACCGGCGCCGACATATCTCCGGAAATGCTCGCGCAGGCCCGGGCGAACGTCGAAGCGGAATTCGTCCAGACCGACGGAAGCACCCTGCCCTTCGACGACCGGAGCTTCGACGCCGTATTCGCCGCCACCGTTCTGCAGCACAACCAGCCCGCCGACGCCGAGGCCCTGCTGCGGGAGATGGCCCGGGTCGCGGCCACGTCGGTGCACCTCTTCGAGGACACCTCGGTGCTTCCCGTACGGGACCGCCCCTCGCACTGGCTGAGGCGTCCCTCCTGGTACGCGCAGGTGCTCGAGGCGAACGGCTTCGTGCTGACGAAGCGTGAACGGCTGCGCCAGACCGCCCAGGAGGCCATGGCGGTGCTGGTGCGCACGGCTTCGCCGCGGACCCGTCACGAGGGGGCGCGCACGACCGAACGGCACCGGAAGATCGAGGCCGCCCTGCTCCCCGCCACCCGTGCGATCGACGCCGTCGTGCCGCCCGCGGTGGGGCTGACCAGGATGTCGTTCAGCCGCCGGGGCTGAGCACCCGGGCGCCCCCGAGGTTCGGCCGCCGGCTCGTGTCCCTCCCCGCGCACACGAGCCGGCCGCCGCCGCGGGGCGACCCGGGGGACCCCGCGCGCCTGTCCGGTAGTCTTGCGGAATGCGTTATTTCATCCAGTACCCCGCCGGAACCAGTGAACTCGTCGCTGATGCCATGTCGCACTTCGTCGAGGACTTCCGCATGGAGTACCAGGACGACAGCGCAATGCTCTTCTCCTCCACTTCCTCCATGGAACGCGTGGCGTCCATTCCTTTCGCGAAGAACGCTTTCGCCGTATGTGCCGAAACGCGCCGCGGGGATATCGACGCGAATGTGTCCCGACTGGCCGCCTCGCTGAAGAAGTCGCAATTCCCGGCGCTTCCGGGTGAACGCGCACGGGGATTCCGCGTCATGGTCCACGTCGACGGCGAACTGGCGTCCATCGGCGGCGCCCCGAAGCGGGAGATCGAGCGCACGGTCGCCGCCTGTACGGGAATGCGCCTCGAACCGAGCGGCCGGGGACAGGAATACTGGGTCATCGGCCGCCTGGACATGGACAGCCTCATGTTCTGCGCCCGACTCCCCAAGCCCGCCCGGCCCAAGAAGGCCCGTGGCGCCCTCTCCCACGAGTTGTCGGCGATGCTCGTCCTCGCCTCCGAACCGCAGCCGGAGGACACCTTCCTCGACCCGTTCGCCGGAAGCGGTTCCTTCGTCGTCACCCGGCTCGGCATGCCCGCCCAGGAGATCATCTACTCCGACCTGGACCTGGCCGAGCACCGCGACCAGCTGCCGGGCGAGGCCCTGCGCGACCGCCGGGTCAGGCTCCTCGCGGAGGACGCCATGAGCCTCCCGTCCCTCCCTGACGGCTCGGTCGACGTCATCGTGACCGACCCCCCGTGGGGCGAGCACGAGGAACTCCCCGTTCCCTACGAGGAGTTCGCGGCGAGCACCTGCGACTCCTTCGCACGGGTGCTGCACCCCGACCACGGCCGCTTCGTCCTGCTCTGCAACCGCCGCGGCGCACCGGTCTTCGACCACGCCTTCGGCGCCGCCGGATTCCAGGTCCGCGCGACACACGAGATCCTGGTCAACGGCCACCCCGCCACCGTCTTCGTCGGCGCCCGCGGTACGACCGACACCCCCGCGCCCCGCCCGCAGACGGCCGCCGCGCCTCGCCGGAAGCCCGCCGACCGCCCGGGCAAGCCCCTGCTCATCGGCATGAACACCTACCGCCGCTCCCTGAACCGCTTCTCACGCTGACCCCGCGAGCGTGTGTGCAGGACGTCCGCCACCGGCGCGGGGTCCAGCGGGCCGACGTGTGACGCGCCGGGGAAATAGCGCACCCTGAAACGGTGGCCGGGGGTGGCCGCGCCGACTTCCGCGACCATCCGGTCCTGGAGCGCGGTGGCGATCGTACGGTCCCTGCCGCAACGCAGGTACGTGCGGGGAACGCGTCCCCAGTGCCCGGCCCGCACAGGCGGTGACGGACTCGTCGGTCTGCATGCCGCCAAGGATCCGGTGGAAGTCCGCGTCCGGACAGTCCGCGCAGATCATCTCCTTCAGGCGCGCCAACTTGCCGTCGCCGCCCGTACGGAAGTTCAGCCTCAGCCCCCGGACCCACCCCGGCGCCAGACATTCGCGCAACACAACAGAAAAAGCCCCAGGTCACGGCGAGTGAGTCCTGAGGCTGATCCGAGCCGCCTTCGGGATTCGAACCCGAGACCTACGCATTACGAGGACCCGCAAGATCATCCCGTCCAGTGCCGGGCCGTGCCACAGAATCCTGTTTCCCCAGGTCAGCCGGGTACGACCCGGCCTCCCCGTGCCGCCCCATCCACCCCATGTCATCCTGTCCGCTCACGCAGCGCTCACGCAGCACAGCCCCCGTGCGCCCAGTCAATCCGCTGCGATCAGCCCCACCGGCGACAGCAGCCTTCAGCTGCTCCGGCTACCAAAAGGTCTTGTCGGAGTAGTACTCACTCCAGTCCTCCTGGGCAAGAGCGTCATGCCACTTGGTAGCGATCAAGGTACCGTCGAGGAACTGCCCCCCAGACAACTCCTCCGGAAGGTGCCGGCTGAGGATGTCGGTCACATCGTCGTGCAGTCCGGACACTCGCCCGTTGTGAGCTTGCTCGACGCGGTCGACGATGGCGCGTAGCACTCCGACTCGGAGCCGGAAACGGCCGAGGGTTGTAACCAGGTAGTCGCCACGCATCTTCTTCTCGCCGAAGTCGATCGCAGCGAGGAACGGCTCGTAGTACGCCTGGATGAACTTGTCCGGGTCCACCTGCAGGTCGACGGCCTCCGGCTCTTCCTCCGGCGGGTCGATAGCGAGAACTCTGAGAAACTCCGAGCCATCAGGTTCTCTCGGAAAGTGGGCGACACACCCGTAGGCGATCTCAGGCCTTTCACCTGCTACCGACCTGATCGTGCGTTTTTGCGCGGTCAGGTCATCCCGAACCTTCTGAGGCACGGGGCCTGAACGCCCCTTCGCCTCCGCCACGACCCAGGTGCCGCTCAGGCGCTGCCCGAACAAGTCCGCGCGCTTCTTGGTGTTCGGAGCGAAGGCCACCCCATGGCGACCCCAGTACCGGTCAACATGCATGAGGAATCGGACCGAGACGACCTTCTCGCTGAAGATTCCGGTCATCGCTTGGCCGAGCATGTACGACAGGGAGACCTTCTCCGACCGGTCCAGCTCGCGCGCAAGGTCGGATCGAACGAGACGACCCAGCGGCGCCCTACGTATATAGGCAGGGATGATCGTGGTTCGGTGGAGCCACTCGTACACCGAGGTCACCCCATGCTTCGACCGATCCTCGGGTGCCCGGCCCGTGACAAATAGCGCATGCGCCAGGTCGTCGGCTGAGAACACCATCTGGTGCGTCCGCGGAAAGCTGGGCGGAAAACTCTCCGCCCGGTACCAGACCTCGAACATGTCACCCTGCGCCACCGCGGCCCCCGCCTCCTCTTTACCACCAAGCCTAAAGGTCCGGCCTGCAGCGGCACTTCGATCGACCGTCGGCCGTACCCGCAACACTCCTGCACACCTCAGATTGACTACCGCCCGCCCGCCGCCGCCTCGTTGGCCGTCACCGACGGTCCCATGGGTGCCGAGTGTCAGAGCCGGCCCGCCAGCTGAGGTCACCTGGCAGCAAAGGCCAAGACCTTCAGGGGAGTCTCAGGCAACCGAGCAGGGAACGGCTGGCCCGGTCCCCAAATGAGACGGCATCGGCTTGAGCCTTTGCCGGGTCATCCGCGAAGTGCAGTTCCTCCTCGCACTCTGGACCGGCGCCTGCCCCACCTGTCACCGCACCATCCCCGCCCCCACCAACCTGACCAAGCCCCACTAGGGCCTGACCTGCAATGTCATCGATCACCCCGCCGCCCTGGCGGGTTGAGGTCACAATTTCGGATCTTCCGACCCAACCTCCGGCTCCGTGCGCGCGCGCCGGGACTGGTAGAGGTAGGCACCGATCAGCCGAATGAGCTCTTCGGCTCGTTCACTCTCGCCGGTCAGCGCGCCAGTCAGTTTCCCGAAGGCCCCCTCGTTGAGCACGGCTGCATCGGTAAGGGCCTCACGCAGGTTGGGGGAGATGAGGAACTGGTCCTGCGCGTTGTTGTCGATCTGCTCGGCGATCCGCGGGTCCTCCTCAGCCATCCCGGCCGCGGCCGTGACGAAGCCGCCGATCTGCGGGTCCGCGAATTCGCCGCCGAACAGGCTGTTGATCTTGGCGATCACTTCCGACAGCAGCACTTGCTGCGGATCACGGGCCACAGCGGTACCGATTCCAGTGACGCCTCGCAGTCCCGGCGTATCCTGGTCGCCGGACAGGGCTATGGCCGCCTTCCCCTGGTCAATGTGCCGCACCCGCTTGAGGACTATCCCGGACAGGTCCACATCGGCGCGTGGATCGTCGACCGCGAGGAGGCGCACCAGCTGGCGCAGGAACTCGGCGAGCTTCTCCAGGTCGGTGGTCGCGTAGTCGACGACCTGAGACATGAAGTCGTAGAGGCGGACGTAGGAGCCGCAGTCCTTGCGGAAGGTCCGCAGTTCGTTCAGTGCCTCACTGTCGTCCCTCTCGGTTGCGTCGGCCCATCGACTGGTGAACTCGTCGCGGGCCGGCGCGATCGCCGCCGTCAGCGCCGAGTGCCGCTGCTGACCCCACCAGGCTTCGGCGTAGCGTTCTACGTCGGCTCGGGTGTAGATGCCGGGCTGGGCGAGCTTCATGGCGAGCTGGTGGACGAGGTTGGGGTCGGTGGCAGTCTCGACATGGGCCTCGGTGTAGTACTGCAGGAACGCTTTCTGGATGTCAACGGGATTGTTGACGAAGTCGAGGACGAACGTCTGGTCCTTCGCCTCGCCAGACGGGGCACGGTAGGTGCGGTTGAGGCGGGAGAGTGTCTGGACGGCGTGGACGTCGGGGAGCGGCTTGTCGACGTACATCGCGCACAGCAGCGGCTGGTCAAAGCCGGTCTGGAACTTCTCCGCTACCAGCATCAGCCGGTGGTCGGGGCGACGGAACTCGCGGGCGAGATCGGAACCGAGGCCCGGGTTTAGGGACGCTTCGGTAGCGTTCTCCAAGCCGTAGTCCTTGTCGGTGATGTCTCCAGAGAAGGCGACAACCGTCTTGAGCTTGTAACCCTTAGCGCGAATGTACTTGTCGGTTTCGATCTTGTAGCGGGCGGCTGCGTGGCGCGAAGAGGTGACGATCATGGCCTTGGCCTGGCCGTCCAGGAGGTGTGCGACGTTGGCCCGGAAGTGCTCGACGATAATCCCGACCTTCTGCCCGATGTTGGACGGGTGAAGGTTCTTGAACCGCATGATTTGTTTCGTCGCGACCTTCGGGTCCACCAGTTGACCCTCGTCGTCGCTGCTGATCGTGGTAACGATGCCCTCGGCGCTGCGTTCTTCGATCTCGAAGGCGGTTTTGTACGTCTGGTAGCCACGCAGGACGTCGAGGATGAACCCCTCCTCGATGGCTTGCCGCATCGTGTACACGTCAAATGACTCGGGCGTGCCATCGTCGCCGGGGCGCCCGAACAGAGTCTTCGTTTTGTGCTTCGGTGTGGCGGTGAACGCAAGGAACGACACGTTCGGTGACACGGCTCGGGCAGCCGTCTCCGCAGAGATCTGCTGCTCGCGCTGGGCACGCTCATCATCGGCGGAGAGGAGCTCGTTGACGACGTCCTGGGCGTCCACCACCTCGTCCTCGTCTACCTGCCCACCCTCGGTGAGGACCTTCTTCAGGGCGTTGGCTGTCTTGCCGGACTGGGAAGTGTGAGCCTCATCGACGATGACGGCGAATGCTTTGTCGCTGAGCGTCGTGTCGATCAGGCCCTTAACGTAGGGGAACGTCTGGATCGTGACCACGACGACCAGCGCAGGCCCAGTCAGCGCGTCGAGTAGGGCCCGGGACTTCGAACCGCCGGAGCGGCGCACCGCGGCGGAATCGATGACGGCCACCGAGTCGCCGGAGTCGTCGACCTGGCTGACGGCATCCTGGAGCTGCCGGTCGAGGACCTTGCGGTCCGAGACGATCAGGACCTTGTCGAAGATCTTCCGATTGACCCCATCGTGTAGCTGGGCGAGGTTGTGCGCGGTCCAGGCGATCGTGTTGGTTTTGCCCGAGCCAGCCGAGTGCTCGATCAGGTACCGCCGGCCCGGACCGCCAGAGCGGGCCTCGTCAACGATCCGCTGTACCGCACGCCACTGGTGGTACCGGGGGAACAACAGCGTCGTCGACCGCTTGATCTTCCCGGTGGCCGGGTCCTCGTCCTCGTCCTTGCGCAGGAACATCAGCGCGCCGAGGATGTGGAGCCAGTTGTGCCGTTCGAGGACCTCCTCCCATAGGTAGGAAGTGGCCGCGCCGTTTGGGTTTGATGGGTTGCCCTTTGCACCGTTGGCGTGGCCCCGGTTGAACGGCAGGAAGTGGGTCTTGTCGCCGGCCAGCTTTGTGGTCATCCAGACTTCGTCGTCGTCGACGGCAAAGTGAACCAGGGCGCGAGTGCCGAAGCCGAGGAGCGGCTGGCCCTTCGGCTGCCGGTCCTGCTTGTACTGCTTGACTGCGGTGCGCCACTCCTGCTTGAAGAACGACTTGAGCTCCAGTGTCGCCACCGGCAGCCCATTCACGAAGAACACCAGGTCTATTGACCTGTTGTCACCGCGTGCCGACGAGTAGTGCACCTGACGCGCCACTCGCAGTCGCACCGACTGGTACGCCTTCGTCACCGTGGGATTCAGGGCCGTCGCCGGCGCGAACTGGCACATCCGGAAGTGCGCTGTCGCACCGCGGGTGTGAGAGAACCTCCGTCGCAGCACGTTGAGGGTGCCGCCGCCCGAGCCCATAGGAACGTCCAGGCGTGCCACGAGCGCGTCGAGTAGAGCCTCCTTGTCGGCCTGCTCGGTCGGGGTGCCAGCCTTGACGACCTTCTCGTACTCCCTGGGCTGCATCGTCTGCAACCACCAGTGCACGTCCTCCGGCCACAGGGCGCGCTTGGCGTCATAGCCGTCGTCGGACGAGCTGTACTCCCAGCTGTGGGCCGCCAGGTACTCGCTGATCTCGGTCTCGAACGCCTCTTCACGAGTCTGATCCGACACAGCCATCCTCAGCCTGCCTTCTGGAAAGTACGCGCGTCGATCTGACCGCCGACTGCGGCCGTAATCAGCGCGGCACGCCGTTCCTTGGTGAACATGATGTGCTCTCGTGCCTTGGCAATGAGAGAATCGACCCGCTCTGTAGCGGCCGCTACCTCAGCCAACAACTGGTGCTGCTTGTGGACGGGCGGCATGGCTAGTCGCAGGGCCCGTAGGTCGCCTACGGTCAAGCCACCTTTCGTAGCGCCATTTTCACTACTGATGCGACGCAGGTATTCGTAGTTCGAGCGTAGGCTCCACAAGAGGTACTCGGGCACCCAGTAGCGCTTGTCAGGCTCAATGTACGCAAGATGCTGGTTGATGGTGGACTCGATCCGGAGGATCGTCGCCGCACCTCGGGTCTTACCTTGCCCGGTGAGCGCAACCAGAATTGATCCAGGTGACACGATTGGCAGATGGCACTCAAGGACAGCCGTTTTGGTTACGCGCCGCGAAGGCTCGCGGACCTCTGGCAGGTTCACCACAGATGAGTTGACCCACGGGACCTCACCGTCAACCCAGTAGCGGTCCTCGCTACTCCGTGGGGTTGATCCGTTCCCCATGCGCGTTCGACGGTGAAGCTTGTCAGGCGGATTCCCGTCTTCCTCAGCCCGAGAGAGGATCTCAGAGACCACAACGCTCCGGCGCTCGCGGAGCAGCGCCACGAACTCCTCCTGCTTGGAGACCAAAGCGTCGATCTGTCCAGTCTCGCGGTCCAGGAAATCAGCAATAGCCCGCTGCTCAACGAGGGCAGGCGCGGGGACCTCAAATTTTGACACCTTGTCGGCGGTGAAGTGAGGAATCGTGGCAGTGCTTGTGACGAGGTCGACCCGGCCACGCGTGAGTGCGTCTTGCAGCGCATAGTCGAGGAACCTTCCATCGGCACGCCCAGAGAGGGGACGCAGGCGAATGATCGAGTTCTGGAAACCCCACCCTGGCAGATCCTCACGAACCACGGCTGACCGGCCGTAACCGGCACCACCTTCGACGATCACAACGTCGCCGCGTCGCAGGTCAAGGGCCCGCAGTTCGCTCGGATGGAACCACATCGGCTGCTCTGGCAGATTAATAATCTTCCCTTGAGGCTGGACGTGTGCCGCTCGCAGGTATGGGGCGGAAATATCAGACGGGCTCTTAGGGTCCGGCTGAACCATTTTCCCGAGTGTGACGCTCGCCAGTCGTTTCACTGGCAGAACAATGCTCACGCCTCTACCTCTCGCAGCATCTCCATGATCTCGCCAACAACGCGGTTGAGATCAGCGTCGATTTTCGCCAATGGGCGGGGCGGAGTGAAGCGATAGAAATGACGGGTGAACGGGATCTCGTAGCCGGTCTTCGTCTTCTTGTCGACCCAGGCGTCAGGAACGTGTGGCTTGACCTCAGCCTCGAAGTAGGCGGCGATGGTCGTTTGAGCGGCATCGTGGGTTTTGGGATGGCCGCCCCAACCGAAGGGGATGTTTTCGGTGTCGCGCAGAGCCGGGTCGGGCTCGATCTCGCCCTTTTGCGGGCCGGAGGTGTAGCGACAGATGTCGGCGTCGTCATCGTGTTCGCCGATCGTCTGCCACAGCGTCTTACGCTGAGCCGGGGTCAACGTGACTGAGCACTCACTCAGGTGCTTGCCGAGGTTCTGGAGGAACTCCTCCCTGTTGAGGTAGAGCTGCTCACCGAAGGAGGTGAGGGCCTCAACTAGGCCGGAAATCTTGCCAAGGGTTTTGTGCTCGGCCACGCCGGCGATCCGCTCAGTGGTGCACTGGAACTTGAGGCGCAGGGGCCGCTCGACCGTGATCGTCCAGTAGGCGAAGTCACGGTTCTCAAAGATTTTCGAGATGTCCGATGCCTCGTGGGAAGTGAACGCCCGTACGATCGCGGTGCGGGCATCCCCAGGAATTTCGACGCGCTTGGAGCCGATCGACTTGCGCAGCTTGGAGCCGAGCCCGGTAGCGTCGATGAGTTGTACGGTGCCCTCGCGTTCGGCGGGCTTGGCGTTCGAGAGGATCCACAGGAAAGTCGGGATGCCGGTGTTGTAGAACATATCGTTCGGAAGAGCGACGATTGCCTCGACCAGGTCGTTCTCCAGCATGTGCCCACGGATGTTGGACGGTCCGGATTCCGCGCCGCCGGTGAAGAGCGGCGAACCGTTGAGGACGATGCCAGCCTTTCCGCCGCGCCCGTTCTCGTCCACGTCGCGCATCTTCGATGCAACGTGGAGGAGGAACAGCATTGCGGCGTCCCCTATACCGGGCAGCCCTGGGGCGAAGCGTCCCTGGCCGCCGCGCTCGTGCTCGGCGGCTACCTGGGAAGCGATCGTCTTCCAGTCGGTACCGAACGGCGGGTTGGACAGGACGTAGTCGAACTTGTGGTCCTTGAATCGGTCCACGACGAGAGTGTCGCCCTGGCGGACGTTAGTCGGGTCCTGGCCCTTGATGAGCAGGTCGGCCTTGCAGATCGCGTAAGTGCGCGGATTGATCTCCTGGCCGAACAGGGCCGTTGAGGCAGACCGGTTCAGGTCATGGAGGTGCTCGTCGGCGACGGTCAGCATGCCGCCGGTGCCGACGGTAGGGTCATAGATGGAACGGACTTGGCCTCGGTCTCGCAGTGCCTCGGTGTCCTCGGCATAGACGAGGTCGACGAGGAGGCGGACAACATCGCGGGGTGTGTAGAACTGGCCCGCGCCGTCGTTGGCGGACTCGGCGAACTGGTAGATGAGGTTCTCGAACAGGTCGCCCATGTCCGCGTTCGAGACGGTATCCGGGCTCAGGTCGATCCCCTGGAAGTGCTTGACGACCGGCGAGAGGCGGTCGCGGGAATCGAGGGTGCGTAGCACGTTCTCGAAGTCGAAGGATTTGAACACGTCCAGATTCGACGAGAAGCCAGAGACGTAGTCGATGAGGTTGGCCGCGAGATTGTTCGGATCCTGCAGAGCCTTCTTCAAGCTGTACTTACTGGTGGTCCAGAAGTTCAGCCCGGCATTGTCCAGGGTGCGCGTCTTGAGCTTCAGGTGGGTACGGCGCTGCTGATCACCTGGGTACTGGCTGATGATCTCAGCCATCGTCTCCCGGTGCGGTTCCATCACGCACTCCAGTCGGCGCAACACGGTGAACGGCAGGATCACCGAGCCGTACTCGGCTTCCTGGTACGGGCCGCGCAGGGTGTCGGCGACGCTCCATACGAATTGGCTGAGGACGCTCACGCAGGTCTTCTCCGGTCAAAGGCTCGGGCGCTTACAGCTCTGCTCGACGAGAGCCGTGTCGCGTTACCCGAACCCTATCCGCGACCGACACCAGGTGGAGCAATAGCCAACAGATGTGGGTTGGTGGTGGGCGAACAGGCGGCAGTGGTCATGACGTGTTCGACGAGGAGGTTGGAGGCGATTGGTTACAGCTCGCGTAGGCCGGTCAGGACTCGCCCGATGAGCATCGGGGCCGCCTGTTGGCCGCCGAAGCCAGGCTCACCCAGGCCGCTGCTGGGACGAGCGGGGACCTCCGCCCAGACGATCTTCCCGGGGTATGGCTGCGTGGGTGAGTAGCCCCAGCGGTTGGCCATGGTCTGGATGAGGACGAGTCCGCGGCCCCCTATGGCCCTGGAGTCACTGGCGCGAGGTGCCGGCGGTCGCGGGTCAGGGTCACTGATCGCGAGGATGATGCCGCCGTAGGTGGGCCAGAGCATGAGCACGATCGTGCCGATGCCGACGGAATGAGCGGCCGCTTCCGTCGTCTCCGCGGGGCGTGCGTGCTGGATCGCGTTGGTAGCCAGCTCCGAGACGAGGAGCCGGGCGACTTCGATGCCCTCGTCGGGGAAGCGCCAGCGCTGGAGGATGTCGACCGTGTGGCGACGGGCCCAGCCGACGGCGTTGGGGGTGGCGGCGAGGGTCAGCTCGCTGATGGGCGGTGGGACCTGGTTCATGTGGGTGGCTCCCTCGGCGGCGTGGCCGGGCGGGTGCGGCGCTTTGGCGTGGGTGGAGGCCCGCGAGGCCGGGACGGCTAGGACGGGGCGTCTCAGCCTCGCGGGCTGTTTGAGGGGGCTTACTTCGTGGCGACGACGTAGACGCTGCCCCAGCGGCGCTTCGGGTTGGCCATGCTGGGGTCGAAGGTCCAGGGCTCGACGGTGGTGAAGCCGGCCTCGGTGAAGAGCTGGACGAGCTTCTCGTGGTCGTACGCCCACAGGTGTGGCGTGTACGTGGGGTCGTCGTCCTGGTCGCGGAAGACGAGGTTCACGAGGTCGAGCCGCGTGTTGATGTCGCCGCGGCAATCGCGCTTGGCGTACCAGCGCTCGATTGTCTCGTCGGAGGTGCCCATGGGGCCGGGGTACTGGCGCAGGGCGAAGGCGGCGTCGGGGACGCCGGTGATGATCCGGCCGCCCGGCGCGAGGACGCGGTGGGCCTCGCGGACGTAGTGCTTGGCCGAGCGCGGGTAGTCGATGTGCTCCAGGAAATGCTCGGAGAAGATCTCGTCGGTGCTGTCGTCCTGGAGGGGGACGCCCTCGCGGATGTCCCAGAGGAGGTCGGCCGGCGGGACAAGGTCGATGTTGAAGAAGCCGTCGATGCGGTGGGCTCCACCACCGATCTGGACCTTGGCGGGCTTGTCGTCGATGCGGCCGTTGGGCCAGGCGCGTCGGCTGGCGTGGTGGTAGCGGTGGAGCTCGATCTCCTTGGCGGCGGCCCGGAGGGTGCGGGCAAGGCCGTGGGTGGTGGCGGGGTCGGCGAGGACCGAGGCGATCTGTTCGCCGAGGAGGTCGATGGAGGGCATGCCGGAGGGGCTCATCACGGATCTCCTGCGTGTGAGGTTGCTCGGGGTGGGGTGTGCCGCAGGTGGCGGCGGTGTCAGGCGGCGCTGGGCGCGGGGGCGGTCCACTGGTTGTTGCGCATGAGGGTGTACTTGATGTCCACCAGCCGCGGAGCGATGGTCAGCGCGAGCTCTTCGGCTGGGTGGAGGTGGCCGGCATCGTCCTGCTCGGCGCGCCAGACCCGGTAGTCGAGGTTGGGGTAGGCCGGGTTGATGCCGATCTCGCCCTTGGGCATCGTGCCGTTGAACGGGGCGACGATGTCCATGTGGTTCCAGTAGTTCCAGGCTTGCAGCGCCTTGTGCTGGTCGAAGTAGAAGTAGAAGTCGGGGTAGCGGCCAAAGGTGCGCAGTTCCCGGTGGATGAGGTGGCCGAGGAGCGGTCCGAGCTGGGTGGCCAGGGAGTCGAACTCCCAGCGCGTGTGGTGCCAGGCTTCGGGTGCATCGCCGGGCGCGAAGAGGCGGGCGGCGACGAGGTAGCTGATCCGCTCGACCAGGTACGCGCTCGCGTGGCTGGTGTCGATGGTCGGGTCGACTCGGTGGATGAGCGCGGCCAGCTGCTTCGGACGGGGACGGAACCTCGCGAGGTCGAACTTGCCGGCCATGGCGGGGAAGGAGGCAAACAGCATCTCCTTGTACAGCCAGTTGTTCAGCTCGCCGAACTCGGCCAAGCGCCGGGTGTGGCGAGACGTCGAGTGGAGCATCAGGTACTCGGCGACCGCTTCGAAGTACAGGTAGCCGAGGATCGGCAGGCGCGGGATCGTCTCGTCGAGCAGCTTGAGGAACGGCTCGGCATCGACCTGGGTGCGCTGGTAGGCGACCGCGGCAGCGGAGGCGAGGAACGCGGCCGAGTTCTTGACCCGGCTGACGACGGTCTCGCGCAGCTGGTGGCGTTCGTTCTTGCTCAGCAGGTACTCGAGGTGGCTGTAGATCTGCAGGTGGATGAGGCCCAGTCGCAGGTAGTCCACGCCGGCGAGCCCGCGATACACCTGCGGCGGGGTGTCGATCTCGAAGATCAGTGGGGTGGGGACCCGATCGGTGACGCCGAGCTTGGCCAAGAAGGTCGGCGCCTCCTTGGTCAGAACATAGGCGCCGAGGTTGTGCATACGGAAGCCCCGCTCGGTCTCGGTGAGCGGCGCGCAGTAGATGCTTCCGACAAGGCAGCCGCCCGACGGGTAGAGGACGCCCTGTCGGCTGATCTCCTCCAGGGCGTGGGTGACGTGCAGCAGGTGCAGTTTGCCGTTTCCGCTGAGGGCCTCGAAGAGAGCGTTCTGCCGCAGCAGGTGTCCGTTCGGGGTGTCCTCGGCAAGGCGTCTCTCCCAGGCCGTGGTGTTGGCGCCGAGTGGCGCGGCCTGTTTGGTGACGCTCGGGATGAGAGCGGAGTCGAAGAAGGCATGGGCGTCGGCCCACAGGTGGTAGGCGTCGAGGAAGTCCATGGTCAGACCAGGCCCTTCTCGGCGAGCGCGTAGCGGACGGCTGCGGGGCTGCTGGCCCCGGTGAGGTAAGCCCGCTCCGAGACCAGGACCAAGTCGAAGGCGAGCCCACGCAGCTGCTCGAAGGCGGGTTCCCGGACGTACCGCGAGTCGGGCCACCACTTGAGTTTGGGCAAGCGGTAGCGGTCCAGGGCGTCGGCGGCCTTGACCACGTCGGTGATGCGCTCGGCGCGGGCGTGGTCGGCCTTGTCGTCGGGCGCAAACTCCTCGTACGGGAGGTCGTGCAGCCGTACGGCCGTGGCCGCCTGCACGATCCGCCGTGGTGTGGCGGCGAGGCCAAAGTGACCCCAGACGGCGTCGGCGTTCGCCGCGAGCCAGACGGCCGCGCGGGCGCCATGCCCGCGGTCCTCTTGGTCGTTGCGCCGCTGGCAGTCATGTACGGCGGCGGCGAGGATCGCCGTGGTGGCGTCGGCGTCGTCGAGGCCGTTCGCCTCGGCGAGGACGGCGGCCAGCGCCGCCGCCCTCATGGCGTGCCGTACGCCGTGAAGCGACGTGTACAGCCGGGGGTCTGCCCACCATCGTGTCGGCATTCCGCCGTGCAAGAGCACTTCCTTCGACTGTGGGCGCAGGACCGGTGCCGGCGTCGGCGGGAGGTCCGGCCTGTGGTCGCTGATCCATGCGACGGTGGCGTGGTCCATGTGCTGGTGGAACGGGAGCTGCCCTCGGGCAGCCAGGTCGATCAGACTTGCGGTCAGCGGGGTCGTGCTCACTCGTGCCCACCCCCTTGGTGGTCTCCGCGGTGATGTTCCCTACCGGATCGGCGCGGCCTGCTGTTCGCGCTCCTTGCGTTCCTTCTCGGCTGCCTCGAAGGCGGCGGTGAAGTCGGCCAGCTCCTGCTCCGTCATCAGGGGCACGCCGAGCGCCTCAGCGACGTCCGTGATCCTGGCCTCGGCCTCGGTGCGGGCGGCGTCCGAGGCCCCGTCCTCCAGCAGGATCTCGAACTCGGCGTGGTAGCCCCACGCCTCACTCCACTTGACCGCGATTTCGACGTCATCGAAGCGGAAGTTGTGACGGAGGTTGAACGCCTCGTGCATGGACGTGTCGAACCCGAGGGCGTTGAATACCTGGACCGCGGCGGGAACGTCGGCGGGAGCGATGGCGAACTCGGTCTCCGCGAAGGCCGCTCCCTGCCCGATCTTGCTCCCCTTGAGGGTGATCTTGGCGGTGCCTGCGGCCGTGTTGTCCGTGACCTTCAGGAGTTGGTCGGGCAGCACGTAGAAGTAGATGTGCTTGTCGTCGGTGCCCAGGTCCTCGCCGTCCGTCTTCAAACGGGTGACGAGCTGGTCGTGAGTCTCCTTGGTGAAGCGGGCACGCATCTCGATCTCGATGGCCACAGGCTTGTCTCCTTATTTCGGACATGGCGAAGCCAGCCGGACCTCGTCGTGCGGTGCGGTCCGGTCGGGCGCCGCTATGAGTTTGGTTGTCAAGCTGGGTGATGCGGCCGATGCGGGTGCCAGCCGCATCACCCAGGTCAATCGGTAGGTCTCAGCCGAGGTCGCCGAAACGTGCCTCGACGATTCCCGAGTGCAGGTAGGTCGGCAGCGAGACTCCTCCTACCGAGGTGCGGCTGGTGGCAACCTGCTCCTCCGTCTCGCTGGGGAAACCCTCCAGCAGACGCAGGCACTGCTGCACCCATTCGCGCGACGCGGGCCAGTCACCCAGGTCACGATGGCGTACGGCCAGGGCGTAAGCGGTCTCGGTGGCCGCCCAGCGGTCGGTCGCCAGCTCGCGCTGGAAGATCGACTCCAGCTCGTCGGTGGAGGCAAGGCGGGTCTGGTTCGTCATGGTGCCCTCTCGGTTCAAACGGTGGTGCCCCAGTAGTGATCAACGCCCAGGCATCCCCGCAGTGACGCCGTGCCCCGCTGCTAGTAGGTGTAGATCTCGGCCAGCGTCTTGTAGTCCTGCAGTTCGTCCTTCTCGAACCACAGCTCCACTTCCTGCTTGGCCTCCTCCGCGTTTCCGGAAGCGTGCACGAGGTTCGCGACCGCCTTACCGGAGGCGATGCTGGCCCCCGAGCTGTAGTGAGAGAGGTCTCCCCGCACTGTGCCGGCCGGAGCCTGGTTCGGGTACGTGCTACCGACGATCTTGCGGACCGTCGCGATTGCGTCGAAGCCTTCCAGCACCAGGGCGATGACCGGACCCTGCTGCATGAACGTCGAGGTGACGTTGTAGACCTCGGCCCCCAGCCGCTCCTCCAGGTCGAAGTAGTGCTTGCGGGTGAACTCCTCGTCCATCCACTTCATCTTCGTGCCGACGATCTTCAGTGCCGCGTCCTCGAACCGCGAGATGACCCTTCCTGCCAGGCCACGCGCCAGCGCATCGGGCTTGAGCAGGACGAGCGTGCGCTCGACAGTGTGTGCCTGAACCTCGGCCATTGACTTTCCCTTTCGCCTTGCCAGATAACAAACATGACGTGCTATCAGCCGCCGTCGATGAGGTTACCGGCGCTGGCCGGATGGTTCAGACATGCGGTCAAGGCACCAGCATGGCGATCATCCGCGTGAAAGGGGGGCCGGTCCCCAGCGTCCCGTTCTGGCCAACTTGCCCATATCTGTCATCCGCTGAGCCAGCGCACCTAGAATCTCCCTACGGTCGTCCGGCGACTTTCGCGCCTCTTGCACTTCTCCCAGGTGCCGAGCTACGAGCAGCGACTTCCCCGGCTCCCGATGACTTCGATTCTTCCGGCGCTCTTAGCGCGAGCCAATGCAGTGCCGGTGCAGCAGGAGTGCAGTACGGCCTGACGGCGTTCCTGCACTGCGACAGCGATGAGGGGGCAGTCCTTGTGGACGTGGTCGAGCGCTGGAGTGGCCGGTACGCGTGCCTGCTGCAGTCCGCTCTACGGCTCGGGAACGAACAATTCGCCGCTCACCTGGGCATTGCGGTCAGGACAGTGGCGGCGTGGCATGCTGACTCGTCCGTCATGCCTCGCCGGGAGATGCAGCAGCTGCTTGACACGGCGCACGAGCAGGCCCCACCCGCCGCACGTCAGCGCTTCGCGCTTCTGCTGGCTAAGGAGCAGGCGCCGTCAGACTCAGTCCCACCCGGTGCGCAGGCACTGCGTGTGGCCATCGCGGTAGTCGTCCGCGAGAGCGACGTCCTTCTGGTCTGCCGTCGGGACAGCGACGCAGCGGGGATCACATGGCAGTTCCCGGCTGGCGTCATCAAGCCCGGCGGAAAGGCGGAGACCACCACGGTGCGCGAGACGTTGGACGAGACAGGGGTCCACTGCGCGGTACGCAAGCATCTCGGGAACCGGCTGCACCCTGCCACCGGAGTCCTGTGTGAGTACTTCCTCTGCGAGTACCTGGCCGGTGAAGCCACCAACAGCGACACCGCAGAGAACATCGACGTGATGTGGGTGCCCAGAAACGCGGTGCCCCGCTTCATCTCCGTCGATACGATCTTCCCACCCGTCCTGGCCGCCCTGGAGGAACAGACGTGACGCAGCAGACCACGGATGAGCGGCCAGGCATCGCCGCCGCCATCGTCGTTCACGAAGGCCGTGTGCTCATGGTCCGCCGCCGGGTGAGCGAGGGACAGCTCTCCTGGCAGTTCCCTGCCGGCGAGGTCGAGCCCGGTGAGACCCGCGAGGACGCCGCTGTACGGGAGACCCAAGAGGAGACCGGGCTGACCGTCAAGGCGGTCAAGCTGCTCGGCGAGCGCGTTCACCCCAAAACGGGCCGCCTCATGTCCTACACCGCCTGCCAGATCCTGGGCGGCACAGCTCACGTCGCCGATACCGAGGAGCTGGCCGAGCTTGCCTGGGTCGCCCATGGCGACATCCCGGAGTACGTACCGTACGGACTGTTCGAGCCGGTGCAGGACTACCTCAACGCGGCCCTGCCTTCCTGAGCGGCCTCGGGACCAGGGCTCACCCAGACAGGAGAACGCGGGGTCACACTGTCGCGTCTGCTGATCAAGGGCGAGATGTCCCTGGCGGGATCTTCTCCAGAATGGTCCAGCTCCACGAGCGCCCGTTGGTCATCAGAGTGGTGTCGTCGGCAATGCGCCATCCACTCATCCATCGGCCACCACCGTGGTTGCGTGCCCTGCAGGAGCAGGTGCACACGTAGCCGAGGGCGTTCATGCAGCGATGGTTGCACCTCTCGGAGCGATTGAACTCCCGGCCGAGCAGGATGCGGCCGTGCTGCTGCACAAGGGTGCCTACCACTTCGATGAAGTGGTCCGTGGACACGGCCCAGGAGTCATTGTCTCTTTCCCACTCCGGCCTGGCTCGACCATGCACGTAGTCGTGCACGAACTGCTCATGCCTCTGCCAACTGCGCTTGGGGATCCAGTAGCCGGTGCGGCCCCGGGCTGGGAGAGTGACGATGGGTGCATCGCTATCGCCCCACAGCGGGATCCACGACGGCCTCGGCACAGGCGCCTCCCGGATCGTGCTGCGGCGGGGCCGTGGCGTGGAAGGAGAGGTGCTGGGACTGCCGATTCGGTAGAGCGGTGTCTGAGGTGCCCCTGGCTGATAGCGCTGCTTCGCAGACTCTGGGCACAGTCCAGTTCCCAAACCTCCGCGAGGATGGGCAAGCACCTTGCCCGTACGTCGATCTATCCGTATGACGCCCCCGCAGAGATGGCACCGTCCCTTTTCCGTGGGGGAAGTGGGCAAGGCATTCCCTTCGCTCAAGGTCTGAACGCTCAAACGGTTAGGCACCTTCGGGCTCGGCGGGCCCAGCCTAGAGATGTTTCCCTTTGCTGGATATCGAGTTGGCAATGTCGGGTGCACCTCTACCCCTCAGGCCCCGAGGCGTCTTCGGCATGTGTCAGGGGATCGATCCACGGACCGTGTCCTACGGCGCGACGGGATATGTCTCTATCGCCTGCGATGAGACTGGTAGGCACCGGGGACGCCAGCCCCCGCAGTGGCCTGCGATGTCTTGGGATGCTGAGCCGCGACATGAGCAAACGCAGCCGAACGGCTGCGGGCGGCTTCGGCGCGGGGGTTGGGTGCGGGGTTACGGCTGGTGTGCTGGATGCGGGTGATCAGGACGCGGGCGGGTTGGCGGGCGCTCGTGAGTTCGCGCTGGGCGGCGGCTTCCTTGAGGAGCTGGTGGGGTTTGTGGCCGCCTGCTTCGGCGTTGGCGAGGACGGTGGCGAGAGCCGGCCAGGCGGGGTCGGTGAGGATGCGGTCGGCGTGGTCGGGGATAGCCGCCCGGACGTCATGGGCCAGGGTTCGGCTGGCCTGGTCGCTCGGCCGGCGAGCGGCAAGGTTGTCGATGACCGGGACGAGCGCATGGTCGGCGGCTGTCTGGAGGTTGTGGAGGGTCTGGCGGGCTGCTTCGGCCTGGTGGGCGTGATTCTGTGCCTCGTGCCAGCGGGCGGCGATGATCGTGGCCCAGACGAGAGCGGCGAGTAGGGCGGCGAAGGCGCTGCTGTCGGGTCCGGTGGCGGTGTGGGCGATGTCGCGGGCTGCGCGGCGCAGGGTATGGGCGGCCTGGTTCTCGGCTCGGATTTGGGAGCGCTGGGCGCGGGCGAACGTCCGTGCTGCGGTGCGTAGTTCGGCTCGGGAGTGGTCAGGTGCCTTCTGTGCGGTGGCCTCGATGAGTTCGCCGAGTGCCGTGATGCGGGCCTGGGCGCGGCTGTCGCCGGTCATGCCCTGCTGGAGGGTGTCCAGGGCGTCGACGGCCTGGTGCCAGGGGGTGGTGGGGCGCTGGCGGCGTGCGGTGGGGTGTTCCTCTGGCGCGGTGGTTTCCAGTCGGGCCTTGAGCTTGGGAAGGGTGAGGTCGGGGGCGATCCTTCCGCCGGAGTGGAAGATCTGTTCGCCCTCTTTGTTGAGGTCGCCGGGGCGGCCGGCGGCGTAGCCGAGGAGGTCTCCGGACGGTCCGCGGCGGGGTTTGATCGCGATGCCGTCGGCTTCGAGGTAAGCGAGGAGTTCCTCCGTGTTGCTGGCGTGGGGGATGGCGGTGCGGATGCGGTCCTGAAGCCAGTCGCGACTGGTCTGCTCCCAGCCCAGGCGTTGGGCCTTGTGCATCTCCGCCTGCGTGGGACGGTTTCCGTTGGTGCGGTCGCCCTTCTTCAGTCGGCGCAGGCCGTAGTCCGTCTCGATCTGGCGGCAGGCGTCGCCGACACGGATGCCGCTGCCGTGGAGCTTGGGGCGGCGGCCGTCTTCGCGGACGGTGGTGGCGAGGATGTGGATGTGGTCGTCCGCGTGGCGTACGGCGATCCAGCGGCAGCCGAGGTCGTCGCCGGGCTGGGCGATGCCGGCGGCTTCGACGATGCGCTGGGCGATGTCGGCCCACTCGGTATCGGAGAGGTGCCGGTCCTCGGGGGCTGCGCGGACGGGGCAGTGCCAGACGTGCTCGGTGATCTTCTTCCCGAACTCGCTGTTCCGCAGGTGCACGGGTTCGTCGAGGTGGTGGGCGAGCTGGGTGAGGGTGGCGTCCGGGTTCCGGCCGGGGTCGGGCATGCCGAGCATGGCGAAGCCGGCGACGATGTGCGGGTCGAGGTGCTCGTCGTGGCGGCCGGGGCCGTAGAGGTAGGCGAGCAGGCCACGGGTGTTGGTACCGGCCGGTTTGATGGCGGCGATCACGCGGCCTGCTCCTTCTCCGTCTCGGCGGGGGCACGCAGGGCCTGGGCGATCAGGTCCAGCAGGTGGTGCAGCTCGTCGAGACGGTGACGTACGTCGGACGGGGTGAGGTCGCTGTTGAGGGCGCGGGCGATCTGGTTGACGTTGACGCCGATCCGGTTGAGTTCGCGCAGTACCTGGGCGCGGAACATGTGGGTGCGGCGGCGGTCCTCGGACAACGGCAGGTTCGCCGTGAACCGGCCGGTGATGAAGGCGAGGGCGATGTCCGCGGTGAAGCCGGATTCCCCTTTGTAGCCGTGCTCGGCCGCGGCCTCCTGGAGCGCGGCGTGCTCGTCGCCGGTGAAGCGCAGCGGGCCGACACGGACAGTCCGCTTGGTGCCGGTGAAGCGGCGGATCGTCGGCTGCACGCTCTGCGGTGCTCGTTCGCCGGCCGTCGGGTCGGTGGCGGGTGCGGGGTTAAGGATCTGCTGCTGGACGGCGTGGAGCTCGTCCCGGTCGGAGCCGTCCCCGGGCCCGACCTCCCGGCCAAGCGCCCCTTGGCGCTGGGCCGACTCCGCCACCCCCGGGGCGGAGATACCCGAAGACCGGCCTTGAGTCGGACTCGGGGTACTACTGGCTCCGCCCGGGGCAGCCCGTCCGAACGCCTGCCGCAAACGTGACAGCAGCGTAGGCGACGGTGCTGAGGCAGGCGGCTCAGCGGCGGCGTCGGCAGGTAGGCGCTGGTTGTGCTGCATGGAAGATGCTCCAGATACGGCTCGGCGGACACGATCACAGCGACCCGGTAGTGCGAGCTATCGCGTGTCCACAGGTGTGGAAATCGGCGGGGCGACCGGCGGGTGCTCGGTTGACCGGAAGGGTTCCGGTCAACCGAGCACGCCAGGTGTCAGCCGCCGGAGACCTTGATGCCAGCGGCTTCGAGTTCCGGCCGGAGCAACTCCATGACTTCGGTCTGCCGCGCGCTGCTCATCGTCAGGTTCTGATCCTTCACGGCAGCTCGCAGTTGATCACGGGTGAGTTTGCCGTGCTGATGACCGATGGTTCGGCCGATGTCCACCAGTTCCGCAATGGTCGCCTTCGGCGGACGGCCGCCGACTGATTTGGCCTCTGGCACCGGGGACGTAGGTTCCGTCCGCTCCTCGCCGGAAGCTTGCGGATCGTCGGCGGCAGCGTTCTGCCATTGGCTCTCACCATGCTCACCGACCGGCCGGTTCCGCACGGCTACGGAACCGATACCGGAGGTGGCATTGGCCGGGACGACGAGTTGGTGGACCTGTCGCATCAGCACGCCGAACGCGACCATCGCGGCGGCCGGAGGGACGGCGGCGACCACGTAGTCGAGGAGAGGGGCGCTGCGTTCATCGTCCATGCCGCTGACCCCGGCGACGTTCAATGCGATGGAGCCGACCGATCCGGCAGCGGTCACAGCGATCGCCCAGAGATCGGTCATACGCCGGAGCGCGGCGCGCAGCATGAGCAGTTCGCCGACGACGATGAACGCGTCCAAGGTGGCGGGCCAGGCCCACCGGCGAATGGTGGATGCGCCGAGGCCGTGCTGGCCAGCGACATCAGCGAGGTGCGCGTAGGACAGCCAGAACGCTCCGGCTGTCAGGGCCACGATGACGATGCCAGCCGCGCCGAGCGCGAGCTGCTCGACGTCGGGACGCTTCGGTCGCTGCTCTTCGACTGGGACGTCATCTCGTACCTGCGGCGATGACGCGGTGAGGTGCGGGGCGGTCAAGCGGGAGTCTCCTTGGGGTAGTGGTGAGGGGCGTCTTAGCCGTCTTGGCCGTTGCATGTGCAGGTCAGCGCGGTACACCAGCGCGCCTGGCGTGCCGTCTTGGCAGAAGCTCTGGCGTCTTGTCCCGACTCGGGACAGGAATGAGGCGGAGTCCGCCCGGCTTGTGTCCGAGCGCCTACGGCTGCTGGGACGGCCGCGCTGCGGCAGCCGTCCCAGCAGGCAGGGCTCCGAGCTGCGGCGATACGGCGAGGACGCCTGGGGCGGGGCAAGACGGATCTGGGCGCCGCCCCCTGATGGCTGCACATGCTTAGGCGCGTGCGCTGCCGTCTTGCCTTCGGCAGCCGTCTTGCTGGTGCGTGCCCTGACCTGCACGATCACGGCAGGGACGGCAAGTACGGCAACCAGAGGTCAGGGCGTCAGCCTTCGCCTCGACGAGCGTCGACCGGGTGGACGGTCGGGCAGTACCGCCGCCAGGCGTCCAGGAACTTGTTGCGCGTGTAGCCCTTGCGCTGAGTCCGGTCGGCCATACGCACGTTGCCGGGCCGGATGTCGTAGTCGCGCAGCATCCCGCTGAGCTCCCGGGAGGTCAGGCCGTAGCGTCCACGCTCTCCCCACGGGGCTTCGGCGTCCGCGTTCAGGTGGTGCAGGAGGTCTTCGGTGGAGAGGCTGTCCGCCTCCCGCTGCGCGAAGAAGACCCGTCGGATGTCAGCGAGGATGCGCGCCCCACTCGGGTGGTCTTCCTCAGCTGCCACCTCGGCGGTGACCATTCGTGCACACGCGATCCGCGCGAGCCGTGGCCAGCGGCCGCCGGCCAGGTCCGCGACGATCACCAGGGGCTCCCAGGTGTCGGCGGCTCGGTCCTCGACCGGCATGTCCGGCTCCAGGCTCGCAGCCTCCTCCAGTAGCGGGAGCGCCCAGGTACGGATGCGGTCGCGCAGCTCGTGCAGGGCAGGGATGTCGCGTCGCGAGCGGAAGGGTTTGACCTTCTCGCCCTCAGCCCTGCGACGCATGCGGATGACGACCGACCGATCCATGACCGTGTCCGGCAGATCTCCGATGCCTGCGATGGCCGCCATGGCGAAGGTGGCGAACTTGTGCGGGGTGTGGTCGTTACCGACGACCCGGGTGACGTACCGGCCGCGCTGGTGGCCGGCGTTGAGGAGGCCGCGTGTCTCCTCGTTCTTCTCCGCGACCTTGGGGCCGAAGATGGTGTCGGCCTCGTCCACCAGCAGCGTCGGCGGCTCCTCTTCGTGGATCGAGCGGAAGATGGCCGCTGGTGTGGTGTTGATGGTGAGCATCGGCTCGTGGACCGTCTCGGTCAGCACGTCCAGGAGCCTCGACTTACCGCACCGCTTCGCAGGACCCACCACTGCCAGCCGTGGTGCGTGCTGCCACGCGGGTTGGAGCTGCGTCGCCGCCACCCACAGGGTGATCGCGTCCAGCGCCTCGGCAGAGGGCGGGATCACGAACTGGGCTATCTGGGATCGGAGTTCGTCCAGCAGCTCCGAGCCAGGCGTCGGCTCCGCGTCGGGGATGGTCTCCAGGCCCCTCGCCGGGTCCGTCCCGCTGCTGCCGCCGTCCGGACCGTCGCACGCGTCCGCTGTCGAACCGTCGGCTTGGGAGGGGCGCAGGTGGGCGCCGGGCTGACCGGGGATGGCCATGGCAGGCCACGCCGCTCGGGCGGGGGAGGAATAGGAGTCGGGGTTCTCGGGTTGCACTGGGCGGCTCCTCGTCTGGCGGCTGCGGGCTTGCACGCCCTTGCCGCCGGGTCGGATCTCACGGGATTGCTGGGGAGTCCTGGAGCCTCCGGCGTTGCACCGCCGGAGGCTCTCCCCTGGCTCGCGGGGGCCTCGGTACCGCGAGCGACCACGGACAGTACGTCCACGCCGTGCCACAGTCCAGCGTTTCTGTGTCAGCTCAGCGCAGAATGGCCCATGGCGCATCAGACGTCTCATGCGGCCAGCCCAAGCAAGACCAACAAGTCTGCGGTCACCACTCGGTAGGCGTTCCCGAGCCGCAGCACCTTGCACGGGTACTGGCCACGCTTGGCAAGCTCGTACCCCTTGCTCCGGCCGAGCCCCAGTGCCCGGTTTCCCGTCTCCAGGTCAACGGCGGCAGGGAGACCCAGAAGCTCCTCGCGGCTCATCCCCTTCGCCCATCCAGCGTCTTCGCTCCGGCGCATGCGCACTCCATCCATGACTGAGCCCACGGCGAACGCGACCCTCGCGTCCGTCTCCAGGTCTTGGAATCAACGCTAAGCGAGTTAATGTGTCTTCATGACACAACGACGTAGCCATCCTAGAGAGAAGAAGGCCGACGACGGGGACGACGTCCCGGAGTGGGTGGACCAGGTCATGTCCATCGTGGCCGCCGAGGTCCGCAGACGACGGAAGGAACTGGGTTGGAGCGCACAGGACTTGGCCGACAGGTGCGCGGAGATCGGCCATCCGATCCCCCGCAACGTCATCGCCAACATGGAGTCCGGACGCCGCTCCAACCTGCCCTTGGTTGACGTCATGGTGCTGGCCGAAGCACTGAACACTCCACCCATCTGCCTGCTCTATCCCGTCGGCTACATCGAGGACGTGCAGCGGCTCCCGCTCCAGGACTCCACTTCCACTCTGGATGCGCTGCGCTGGTTCACGGGGGAGGAGACCGATCTCGGCGCGGACGACGACATGCTCCGCTACTTCCGAGCCCATCACGCCGCCCAGGAGCGGCTGCGAAGTGCGCGACGCGACGAGGAGTACGCGCGCTACCACGCCCAGACCGCCCCGAATGCCGACCGGAAGGCCGAGGCCCTCCGCTCCCAGGCCCGCGCCGCCGAGACGGCCGACGACGCAGAAGACCGCCTGCGCAGAGTTCGCGCCTTCATCGAGGAAGAGGGCGTCACGCCCCCGTTCCTGTGGCCCGACCTGGCCGACGTAATCGACTCATCCGGGAGCGATCCCGAAACCAGCGAGGAGAATGATCTTTGAAGGGCTCCACCTACCGCCGCTGCTCCTGCCGCGACCCGAAGACCGGCAAGGAACTCGGCACCTCCTGCCCCAAGCGCAACAGCAGGAACCACTGCACCTACTCCGTACGACAGGAGCTCTCACCCCGCGAGGACGGCAGCCGCCGCTCCTTCGCCCGTGGCGGGTACGCCAGTCTCAAGGCAGCCCAGGCCGACCTCGACCACGTACGCGCCCTCCTCGGGCTCGCCGACTCGGACGACCCCGAGGGCACCGAACTCATCGCCGAGATGCTGGCCGAGGTCAGCCGCGAGCGGTCATCTCTGCCCGAGGTCGAGGAGACGCGGCGGCGCCTCAACTCCGGTCAGGACCTCATAGGCAGCCTGACAGTCGCCGAATGGCTCGACCAGTGGCTGGCCGGCAAGCGCATACGCAAGTCCGGTCTCAACCGCTACGAGACCGATATCCGCGTCCATCTGAAGCCGCGCATCGGCAGCCGGCGCCTGGACCGGCTGCGCGTCAGCCACCTCAGCGAGATGTTCACCGACATTCGCGAGGCGAACGCCCAGATCCTGGAGGACAACGCCCAGCGGCGAGCCGCTCTCGACGAGCTGGCGACGGTGCCGTGGAAGGGCGTCGGGAACCGCGCCCGCCGCAAGGCCATGAAGGCCGCGATCGACGAGATGCCGCCCTTCCGGCGCGTCACCGGACCGGCCACGCGCCTGCACATCAAGGCCACCCTCCGGGCGGCCCTGAACGACGCGATCGGGCAGCAGATCATCACGTTCAACCCGGCCGCCCATGTCGAGATCGACCCCGTGCGCAAGCCGAAGGCGCTCGTGTGGACGGACGAGCGGGTCGCCAAGTGGGAGCAGACGGGCGAGAAGCCGTCCCCCGTGATGGTCTGGACTCCTCAGCAGACCGGCGCCTTCCTCGACTTCGTCGCCGAGGACCGGCTGTACGCGATGTGGCACCTGATTGCATTTCGCGGCCTGCGCCGAGGCGAGGCGTGCGGCCAGCCGTGGTCGGAGACGAACCTCGACACCCACTTCCTCACCGTCTCCTCTCAACTCGTCCAGGACGGCTGGGAGGTGGAAGCGTCCGACCCCAAGACCGACAGCGGCTACCGCGTGGTCGCCCTCGACGACGACACCGTCGACGTCCTGAAGCGCCACCGCGAGCGGCAGGACAAGGCCCGCGAGGAGTGGGGCACGGCCTGGGTCGAGACCGGCCACGTCTTCACGCAGGAAGACGGCTCCTGGCTCCATCCGGGCAAGGTCACCGATCTCTTCGAACGGCTCGTCGCCGCATCCGGCCTTCCGCCGATCCGCCTACATGACCTCCGCCACGGCGCGGCCACCCTCATGCTCGCTGCTGACATCGACATCAAGATCGTGTCGGACACACTCGGGCACAGCGACACCCGGATCACGCGGGACATCTACCAGAGCGTGCTCCCCCACGTAGGCAAGAACGCCGCCGAGGCGACCGCGAAGCTCGTCCCCCTCCAGCGCAAGGCCGAGGCCGAGAAGGCTGCACGCAAGGCCGCGAAGAAGGAGAAGGCCCGGAAGGCTGCGGCCATGGAGGCCGACGCCGGCAAGGGCGGCAAGCCGAAGAAGGACGAGGCGAAAGCCCAGGCCAAGGCCGCCAAGAAGGCCACCCGCCGCAAGCCCAAGAAGTAGGTACCCGAGCGGCTCCGCTCACGCACCGCTCACGCAGGCAACGTCACGGCAACCCGGCCGTGTGACCCGCCATGCCCCGAGCAACAGAAAACCCCAGGTCACGGGCTATGTGACCTGGGGTTTGACTGAGCCGCCTTCGGGATTCGAACCCGAGACCTACGCATTACGAGTGCGTTGCTCTGGCCAACTGAGCTAAGGCGGCGTGCCCTGTTCGCACCATGATGCGATCAGCAGCGACGCCAAGTCTACACAGTTTCCGGGGGTGCTCCGAACCACCCCGCTTCGGCGTCGTTCACGCAGGTCAGGTGCACTTCTTGGCCGCGGCCGGCGGGGTGCCCTCCAGGAGGTACGTGTTGATCGCCGTGTCGATGCAGTCGCTGCCGCGTCCGTACGCGGTGTGGCCGTCGCCCTCGTAGGTGAGGAGGGTGCCCGAGGAGAGCTGGCCGGCCAGGGACTCGGCCCAGGCGTACGGGGTGGCCGGGTCGCGGGTGGTGCCGACGACGACGATGGGGGCGGCGCCCTTCGCCTCGATGCGGTGGGCGGTGCCGGTGGCGGGGACGGGCCAGTGGGCGCAGTTCAGGGCCGCCCAGGCGAAGCCCCTGCCGAAGACCGGGGACGCCTTCTCGAAGGAGGGGAGGGCCTTCTCGACGGACTCGGGGCCGGTGAAGGCGGGCGGGAGGTCGAGGCAGTTCACCGCGGCGTTGGCGAACATCAGATTGGTGTACTTGCCGCTCGGCTCCCGCTCGTAGTAGCTGTCGGCCAGGGCCAGCAGACCGGAACCGTCGCCCGACTCGGCGCCGGTCAGTGCCGCGCGCAGCTGGGGCCAGGCCGACTCGTCGTACATGGCGGCGATCACGCCCGTCGTGGCGAGCGATTCGCCCAGCTCGCGGGATTCGCCCGTGGGGATCGGGTCGGCGTCGAGGCGGTCGAAGAGCTTCTTCAGGCGGTCCGCCGCATCGGAGGCGGACGTGCTCCCGAGCGGGCAGTCCTTCTGCTTCACGCAGTCCTTCGCGAACGACTGGAACGCCGTCTCGAACCCCGCCGTCTGCCCCCGGTTCATCTCCACCGACGAGAGCGAGGGGTCCATCGCCCCGTCGAGCACCAGGCGGCCGGTGCGGCCGGGGAACAGCTCCGCGTACGTCGCCCCCAGGAACGTGCCGTACGACGCCCCCACATAGTTCAGCCGCTCGTCGCCGAGCAGGGCGCGCAGCATGTCCATGTCGCGGGCGGTCTCCACGGTCGAGACATGCGGCAGCACCTCGCCCGAGCGCTTCTCGCAGCCCGAGGCGAACTTCTCGAAGGCACCGCTCAGCTTCGTGACCTCGGCGTCGTCGTCCGGGGTCTGGTCCACCTGCGTGTACGCGTCCATCTGCGGCCCGGTCAGACACTCGACGGGCTCGCTGCGCGCCACCCCGCGCGGGTCGACGGCCACCATGTCGTAACGGGCCCGCACCTGGGCGGGGTAGCCGATCCCGGCATAGCCCTGGAGGTAGCCGATGGCCGATCCGCCGGGGCCGCCCGGGTTGACCAGGAGGGAGCCGATCCGCTTGCCGGGGCCGGTCGCCTTCTTCCGCGAGACGGCGAGCTTGATCTCGTCGCCGTCCGGCTTCGCGTAGTCCAGCGGCGCCTTCATCGTCGTGCACTGGAACCCGCTGACACCGCAGTCCCGCCAGCTGAGGTGCTGCGCGTAGAACGGCTTCAGACCGGCCGGGACCGGCGAGGGCGACGCGGACCCGGCGCCGGCGGAGGACGTGGCCCCCGACGACGCGTCTCCGCCGCTGCACCCGGAGACGAGCAGGCCGACAGTGCCGAGCGCGAGGGCGAGAGTGCGGAGCGGGCGCCTGGTGTCCATGCCCGGAGCGTAGCCGCCCCCTCACCGCACACCCGATTCCCTCCCCTTTCGGGTGATGCGCCGCGCCCTGCCCCTCAGCCCGCGCGCAGCGCCACCGTCAGCGCCTCCACCGCGAGCAGCGGCGCCACATTGCGGTCCAGGGCGCGGCGGCAGGCCGACACCGCCTCGATCCGGCGCAGCGTGCGCTCCGGGGTGGACGCGCGGGCGACGCGGTCCAGGGCGTCCTCGGCGTCGGCGTTGGCTATCGCGATCCGCGAGCCGAACTGCAGGGCGAGCACATCGCGGTAGAAGCCGGTCAGCTCCGTGAGCGCCAGGTCGAGGCTGTCGCGCTGGGTGCGGGTCTTGCGGCGCTTCTGCTTGTCCTCCAGCTCCTTCATCACTCCGGCCGTCCCGCGCGGCATCCGGCCCCCGGCGGCGGCCCCGAGCGCCGCCTTCATGTCCTCGGTCTCCTTGGCGTCCACCTCTTCGGACGCCTGCTTGGCGTCCTCGGTCGCCGTGTCGATCAGCTCCTGCGCCGCCTTGAGGCAGCCCCCGATGTCCTCGACGCGCAGCGGCAGCTTCAGCACCGCGGCCCGCCGCGCCCGGGCCCGCTCGTCCGTGGCGAGGCGGCGCGCCCGGCCGATGTGCCCCTGGGTCGCGCGGGCGGCGGCGGCGGCCCGCTCCGGGTCGATGCCGTCCCGGCGCACCAAGACGTCGGCGACCGCGTCGACCGGCGGCGTACGCAGGGTGAGGTGGCGGCACCGCGACCGGATCGTCGGCAGCACGTCCTCCAGCGAGGGCGCGCACAGCAGCCACACCGTGCGGGGAGCGGGCTCCTCGACGGCCTTCAGCAGGACGTTGCCCGCGCCCTCGGTGAGGCGGTCGGCGTCCTCCATGACGATGACCTGCCAGCGCCCGACGGCGGGCGAGAGCTGGGCGCGGCGCACCAGCTCCCGGGTCTCCTTCACCCCGATGGAGAGCAGGTCGGTGCGGATCACGTCGACGTCCGCGTGCGTACCGATGAGGCTGGTGTGGCAGCCGTCGCAGAAGCCGCAGCCCGGCGCGCCGCCCAGCGCACGGTCGGGGCTCGTGCACTGGAGCGCGGCGGCGAAGGCGCGGGCGGCCGTGGAGCGCCCGGAGCCCGGCGGGCCGGTGAACAGCCAGGCGTGCGTCATCTTCGAGCCGGGCGGCACCGGCTCCCCCGCCGCGTCGGCGGTGACCAGCACGTCGGCGTCCCGGGCGGCGGCGCTCAGCTGCTCCTGCACCCGGTCCTGGCCGACCAGGTCGTCCCACACGGACATGGGGCACCGCCTTTCCGCTTCGCTCGACGCGTGGCTCCCGTCGCTCCGGTCTCCCATTGTGAGGGACGGGTCTGACAACACGGACGCCGATGGCCCCGCACCCGGGGAGGGCGGCGGGGCCATCGGCGTACTTCCGTCGGCGCCGGGCGGTCAGCGGCGGGGCCGTCGTCCCCGGCCGCCCGAGGACTCCGGGCCCTCGTCGTCGTAACCGCCGAGCAGTTCGTCGGCCAGACTGGGCAGGTCGTCCAGCGGGGTCTCCTCCGCCCAGTCGGGCCGGGGGCGGCGGGGCCGCTGCTGCTGCGCGTGCGGATCGGTGATCTGCGGCAGCTCACGGGTGCGCTCGTTGTCGCCCTCCGGCTGCCGCTCGTCCCGGAAGATGCCGCGCGGCACGCGGTCGGCCGGGTCGGAAGCCGGTACGGCCGGCAGCACCGTCGTCTCCTCGGAGTCGTCCGAGAACTTGGGGATCACGGTCGTCTCGTCCTGGTCGGACGGCCGGGGCCCGCGGCCCCGGCCGGAACCGGACTCCGGATCAGCTGGCGCGGGAACGGGCTGCGTGATCTCGTTCGGGTCCACGATCGGCGTGGGCACGGTCAGCTCGTTGTCGGGCCCGGCGGGCTCGTCGCCGCTGCCGGAACCCTTGGCCTCCGGCGAACCCCCGGAGTCCTGCCGCAGCCGGGACTCCTCCTCCCGGGCGGCCCGGGCGCGGGCTTCCTGCTGCGCGGCCAGGGCGCGGGCCTCCTCCTCGCGGGCGGCCCGCTCGCGGGCCCGCTCCTCGGCGGCATCCGCTTCGGCCCGGGCCTTCGCCTGGGCTTCCGCTTCCGCCTGGCGGCGGGCGGCCTCGGCCCGGACGAGGGCCTCCTCGGCCTTGCGCTGCTTCTCCAGCCGCGCGGCCTCGGCCTCCTTGCGGAGGCGGGACTCCTCCTCCGCCTGCCGGCGCAGTCGGGCCTGCTCCGCTTCGTACGCCGCTTCCTCGGCCTCGCGGCGCCCGCGCTCGGCCTCGGCGACGCGCCGGGCCTCCTCGGCCTGCTGCCGTTCCTCCTCGGCCTTGCGGGCGGCCTCCTCCTCGGCGCGGCGCCTGGCCTCCTCCGCCTGGCGCTCGGCTTCGCGGCGGCGGGCTTCCTCCTCCTCGCGGCGCTTGCGCTCCTCCTCCTCGGCGCGGAGCTTGGCGAGCTGCTCCTGCCGCTCGCGCTCCAGCCGTTCCTCCTCGGCCTTGCGGGCGGCCTCTTCCTCGGCCCGGCGCCTGGCCTCCTCCTCGGCGGCCTTGCGGGCCTCCTCGCGGGCCTTGATCTCGGCCTCGGAGAGCGGCAGGACCTGGTCGAGGCGGTGGCGTACGACCGTGGTGATGGCCTCCGGTTCCTGCGCGGCGTCCACCACGAGGTACCGCGTCGGGTCGGCGGCGGCCAGGGTCAGGAAGCCGGAGCGCACCCGGGCATGGAACTCCGGCGGCTCGGACTCCAGCCGGTCGGGCGCCTCGGTGAACCGTTCCCTCGCGGTCTCGGGCGCGACGTCCAGCAGGACGGTCAGATGCGGTACGAGGCCACTCGTCGCCCAGCGCGAGATGCGGGCGATCTCGGTGGGGGCCAGATCGCGGCCCGCGCCCTGGTAGGCGACCGACGAGTCGATGTAGCGGTCGGAGATGACGACGGCGCCGCGCTCCAGGGCCGGGCGGACGACCGTGTCGACGTGCTCGGCGCGGTCGGCGGCGTACAGCAGGGCCTCGGCCCGGTTGGAGAGCCCGGCCGACGACACGTCGAGCAGGATGGACCGCAGCCGCTTCCCGATCGGGGTCGCGCCCGGCTCACGGGTGACGACGACCTCGTGGCCCTTGGCCCGGATCCACGCGGCGAGCGCCTCGACCTGGGTGGACTTGCCGGCTCCGTCGCCGCCCTCCAGGGCGATGAAGAAACCGTTCGCGGCGGGCGCGACGGCCGGATCGCCGCCGCGCAGCGCCTCGCGCAGATCGCGCCGCAGCGATACGCCGGAGCGGTCGTCGGTCTTCGCGAGGACGATGACCGCGACGGGCAGCAGCAGGGCGCCGACCAGCATCAGGGTGAACGCGGCGCCGCCGTGCGCGAAGACGAAGTCGCCGATGGTCAGCCGGTGCGTGCCGATGGCCGCGGCGACCAGGGGGCCGCCGAACGCGCCGAGGGCGATGAGGATCCGGACGACGGCCTGGAGGTGCTCGCCGATCCTGGTCCGCCGGGCCTCCTCGGTCTCCAGGTCGACGAGGACATGACCGGTGTTCGCGGCGACGCCCGCCGCGAACCCGGCGAGTACGGCGAGCAGGACGACGGTCGCGGTGTCCGGGACGAGGCCCATCGCCAGGAGGGCGATGCCGGTGACGGCGGTGGCGAACGAGAGCATCCGCCGCCGCGACAGGGTGGGCAGCACCTTCCCCGCGGTACGGATGCCCACACCCGTACCGCCGGTCAGGGCGAGCACCAGCAGGGCGAGGGTGACGGGCCCGCCGCCGAGGTCGCTGGCATGCAGCACGGCGACGGCGGCCGCGGCCGCGATGGCTCCGGCGACCGCGGCGCAGGTGGCGACGATCAACGGGATGGAACCGGTGCGGCCCTTGTCGGGGCCGTTCCCCCCGGACGGCCGGCGCAACCCCTCCAGGGGCGAGCGCGGGCGGGGCGTCTGCGTACCGGGCAGTTCCAGGAAGTACAGGGTGGAGATGGAGGCGGAGAACAGTCCGGCCGCGACGTACGAGCCGAGGGCCGCCTGATGGAACGAGAACCAGTCCAGGCCGGAGCCCAGCAGGCTGCCGATGACCGTGGCGACCAGCAGAACGGCCGCGGCGAGGGGGACGGCCGCGAAGTCCGTACGCAGGGACAGCCGGCGCAGTGCGTCGAGGTGGTCCGGCAGCGGCCGCACCGCGGCGCCCTCGATCGGCGGGGCGGGCAGCAGCGCGGGCGCCGCGCTCTCCTTGGCGACGGTCCAGAGCCGCTCGGCCACCCCGGACACGAAGACGGTGACCAGGATCATCGTGAGCGCGTTGGAGGGCGTCCAGTCGATCCACAGGGGCGCGACGACGAGCAGCAGGAGCCGCACCGCGTCGGCCCCGATCATCAGCCACCGCCGGTCGACCGGCCCGCCCGGCGCCGTGAGCGACGTCAACGGCCCCAGAAGTACGGCTCCGAAGAGCAGGGTGGAAATGATCCGGGCCCCGAACACGGCGGCGACGGCAAAGGCCGCCCCCCGGTATCCGGTCCCGAGTGAGCCCTCGAGGACCGCCGCTTGCAGCGACAGCAACACCAGCACGAGAAGGGCGAGTGCATCGCCGGTACTGCCGACGAGCTGTGCGCTCCACAACCGCTTCAGCGGAGGAACACGCAACAGGGCTCGAACGGCGCGCTCGCGTGAGTCTGCGGCAAGTGCGTCGGAGGTGGGGCTCACGACCGTAGGCTGCTCGGCTCGCGTCATCCGCCCAGCCTAACGGGCCACCCACATCCCCCGTGCCCCCACCCGAACAAACACCCACCCAGCCCCACCACGGAACCCGGCCCCGCCGGCGTTCGAGGCGCGGGGCCCGGGGCAGAGCCCCGGTTTCGGGAAGGGGTGGGTAGGGGACAGGGCCCGCCGCAGGCGCCGCCCCGCCCCGCCTACTCCTCCGCCGCAGCCTTCTTGGCGACAGCCTTCTTCGCCGCCGTCTTCTTCGTGGCCGCCGTCTTCTTCGTGGCCGCAGCCTTCTTCGTGGCCGCAGCCTTCTTCGCCGGCGCCTTCTTCGCCGCAGCCTTCTTCGCCGTCTTCTTCTTCGCCGGCCCCTTGGCCCGCTTCTCCGCCAGCAGCTCGAATCCCCGCTCCGGCGTGATCTCCTCGACGCTGTCCCCCGTACGCAGCGTCGCGTTCGTCTCCCCATCGGTGACGTAAGGACCGAACCGCCCGTCCTTCACCACGACCGGAGACCCGCTCACCGGGTCCGTGCCCAGCTCCTTCAGCGGCGGCTTGGCCGCGGCCCGCCCCCGCTGCTTCGGCTGCGCGTAGATCGCGAGCGCCTCGTCGAGCGTGATGTCGAAGATCTGGTCCTCCGACGTCAGCGACCGCGAATCCGTGCCCTTCTTCAGGTACGGCCCGTAGCGCCCGTTCTGTGCCGTGATCTCGACGCCTTCGGCGTCCACGCCGACCACCCGGGGCAGCGACATCAGCTTGAGCGCGTCGTCCAGCGTCACCGTGTCGAGCGACATCGACTTGAAGAGCGAGGCCGTCCGCGGCTTCACCGCGTTCTTGCCGGTCTTCGGCGTGCCCTCGGGCAGCACCTCGGTGACGTAAGGCCCGTACCGCCCGTGCTTGGCGACGATCTGGTTCCCGCTCACGGGATCCGCCCCGAGCTCGAAGTCGCCGCTCGGCTTCGCCAGCAGCTCCTCCGCGTGCTCGACGGACAGCTCGTCGGGCGCCAGGTCGTCGGGGATGTCCGCCTTCTGGTACCCCTCGGCGTCCTTCTCGCCCCGCTCGATGTACGGCCCGTACTTCCCGACGCGAAGCTTGATGTCGTTGCCGACGGGGAAGGACGAGATCTCCCGCGCGTCGATCGCGCCGAGGTCGGTGACGAGCTCCTTGAGGCCGCCGAGGTGGTCGCCGTCGCCGTTGCCCGCGTCGGAGGCCGCCCCGACACCGGCCGTGTCGTCGCCCTCCTGCGTACCGAAGTAGAACCGCTTCAGCCACGGCACGGACTGGGCCTCACCGCGTGCGATGCGGTCGAGGTCGTCCTCCATGCGGGCCGTGAAGTCGTAGTCCACCAGCCGGCCGAAGTGCTTCTCCAGCAGGTTGACCACGGCGAACGAGAGGAACGACGGCACCAGGGCCGTGCCCTTCTTGAACACGTAGCCGCGGTCGAGGATGGTCCCGATGATCGAGGCGTACGTCGACGGCCGGCCGATCTCGCGCTCTTCGAGCTCCTTGACGAGCGAGGCCTCGGTGTACCGGGCCGGCGGCTTCGTCGCGTGGCCGTCGACGGTCATCTCGTCGGCGGACAGCGCGTCGCCCTCGGTGACCTGCGGCAGCCGCCGCTCGCGGTCGTCCAGCTCGGCGTTCGGGTCGTCGGCGCCCTCGACGTACGCCTTCATGAAGCCGTGGAAGGTGATCGTCTTGCCGGACGCGGAGAACTCGGCGTCCCGCCCGTCGCTCGCCCGCCCACCGATCTTGACGGTGACCGAGTTACCGGTCGCGTCCTTCATCTGGGAGGCGACGGTCCGCTTCCAGATCAGCTCGTACAGCCGGAACTGGTCCCCGGTGAGACCGGTCTCGGCAGGGGTGCGGAAGCGGTCGCCGGAGGGGCGGATCGCCTCGTGCGCCTCCTGCGCGTTCTTGACCTTGCCGGCGTACGTACGCGGCTTCTCGGGCAGGTAGTCGGCTCCGTACAACTGCGTGACCTGCGCCCGGGCCGCGGAGACCGCGGTGTCCGAGAGGGTCGTGGAGTCGGTACGCATATAGGTGATGAAGCCGTTCTCGTACAGCTTCTGCGCGACCTGCATCGTGGCCTTCGCCCCGAAGCCCAGCTTCCGGCTCGCCTCCTGCTGGAGGGTCGTCGTACGGAAGGGCGCGTACGGGGAGCGGCGGTACGGCTTCGACTCGACGGACCGCACGGCGAACGAGGAGTCCGCGAGCGCGGCGGCCAGCGCCCGGGCGTTCGTCTCGTCCAGGTGCAGCGTCTGGCCGGAGGCGGACTTCAGCCGCCCGTCCGCACCGAAGTCGCGGCCCTGGGCGATGCGACGCCCGTCGACGGCGCTGAGCCGGGCCGTGAAGGTCGAGGGGTCGGAGGCGTCGCCGCCCCGCCCGGTGGCGAAGGTTCCGGTCAGGTCCCAGTACTCGGCGGAACGGAAGGCGATGCGCTCGCGCTCCCGCTCGACGACGAGCCGGGTGGCGACGGACTGGACGCGGCCCGCCGAGAGCTTCGGCATGACCTTCTTCCACAGGACCGGCGAGACCTCGTAGCCGTAGAGGCGGTCGAGGATGCGGCGGGTCTCCTGGGCGTCGACCATGCGCTGGTTCAGCTCGCGCGGGTTGGCGACGGCGGCGCGGATCGCGTCCTTGGTGATCTCGTGGAAGACCATCCGGTGGACGGGGACCTTGGGCCGCAGGACTTCCTGGAGGTGCCATGCGATGGCTTCGCCCTCGCGGTCCTCATCGGTGGCGAGGAAGAGTTCGTCGGACTCGGCCAGCAGCTGCTTCAGCTTCCTGACCTGGGCCTTCTTGTCCGCGTTGACGACGTAGATCGGCTCGAAGTCGTTCTCGACATCGACGCCGAGACGGCGCACCTCACCGGTGTACTCGTCGGGCACCTCGGCGGCGCCGTTCGGGAGGTCACGGATGTGCCCGACGCTCGCCTCGACCACGTATCCGGGGCCGAGGTAGCCCTTGATCGTCTTCGCCTTGGCAGGGGACTCGACGATGACGAGTCGGCGGCCGCCCTGTGCGGTCTCGCTGGTCGGGGACAACTTCGCTCTTCTCTCCGGTCGACGCTCGGTGGGCATCCGGGGCAGCGCGAGGGCGCTGCCGACAGTGCTGTCGCTGCGGAGTGTGACGGTACAACCCGCCCCCGTGTCAAACGGCAAAAGCCCGCAACGGCCACTCGAACGGTAACCCGACTTCCGCCATTCCTGCCGCCCGGCCCGCTCGGTCCGCCGCGCACACGGCCACGGCCTGCGGGTTTCGGCGCGGTGCGGACCGCCCTGCGGACGCGGGGCACGAGGGGCACCCGGCCCGGGCGTGTTTCCGGCCTCACCACCGGGTCCCGGACCGGCCCGGCCCCGTACGCCTGACCCAAGGGCGCACTCACACGCGACCGAGGCACCACACCCCGAGGACGAGGAAAAGTACGCCGAACACGGTGGCGAGTGCGGTGGAGACCAGGGGGCGCACCCCGTACGCCACCGGCGCGCGGTGCAGCACGCGCGCCCCCGTCCACAGCAGCAGCGCCGCGCCGAACAGTGCGAACGTCGTTCCGGCGAGAGCAGCGGGCCCGCTCTCCATTCCGTACGCCTCCCTCTTCCCCTGCCACGTCTCGGTTACGCGGGGAGGCTCCCACCGCGGAGCGTCGCGGACGCCAACACGGGGTGAACAGCAGGACCGGTCACATCACGTCGAGCGTGGCGCGCCGCCTGCTCCCCCGTTCGAACAGTGCGAGCAGGACTACGGCGAGCAGGGCGTATCCGGCGCCGGTCAGCAGTTCCGCGGCGATGCCCCGGCCGTCGAGCCCGCCCCCGGCGGACAACTGACGCGCCGCGTCGGCGGCGTGAGTCAGCGGCAGGACGTCCCCGACGGCCCGCATCCAGCCCGGCAGGGTCTCCCGCGGCACGTTCGCTCCGGTCAGGAGAAGGAGTACGGAAGCGGCCACGTTCGATACGAGGAACACGTCCCGGAAGCGCAGCCCCAGCGCCCCCAGCGCCAGGCCGAACGCGGAACATCCGGCAGCGGCGGCGAGCAGGACCGCGCCGAGCCCCGGAAGGGCCCCAAGCGGAATGCGCAGATCGAGCAGCAGGCAGGCGGCGGAGAGCGTGAAGAGGCTGATGACGAGACCGTTCAGCACATACGGGAGCGCCCGGCCGAACCAGAGCGGAGCACGGCGGCGGGGGCTGAGCAGGACCGCGCCGAGCGTCCCGTAGCGCCGCTCGTTGGCGACGGCCATCGTGCCGCCGTACACACAGGCTGTGGACGAGGAGATCACCGCGTTGCCGAGCAGGTAGAAGCGGTCGTCGGCGACGCCCAGCTGCCGTCCCAGGAAGACGAAGAAGAGGAGTTGCAGCAGCGGACCGACGAGCAGGGTGCCGATGAACATGGGCGGTGTCGTCCAGTTGAAGAGCGCCCGGTACGAGAGGGCGCCGCCGATCACCACGAGCCTGGCCGAGGAAACGATCCGGCGGTGGCGGCCGGGTGCGGAACCGGAATCCGCGTGGGGGGTACGGACGGGCATGCGGGCAACTCCTGGGGAGTGGGGCGGAAGGGGAGGCGGGACGCGACGGCGCGCCGGGTCAGGCCAGGGCGAGGGTCGCGGCGGCCCGCGCGCGCTGTTCGACGCGGCCCAGCACGAGAACGGCGAGCAGCGCGTAGAGCGCCCCGAGTCCGAGGGCGGCGCCCATCGGCACCAGCACCTCGGCCGCGCCCGCCCCGCCGGAGGTCGCCGCGTGCACCGCGCGGGAGCCCCAGGTGGTGGGCAGCGCCCAGGAGACCGGACGCGTCCAGTCCGGCAGCACGGTGATCGGCACGAGCATCCCGGAGAGCAGCCACACGGGCGCGTCCAGCGGGTTGGCCAGCGCATTCGCGTTGCGCAGCAGGACGAAGGTGGCGGCGAGCAGCAGCCCCATCATCCCGAGCGAGAGGACGCAGACCGGGACGGCGGCCAGGAAGAGCACGGGATGCGCGAAGTCCAGCGGCACGTCGAAGAGCACGGCACCCCACAGCACCGTCGCACCCATGGAGTAGGTGCCGATGACGGCGGTGGCGAGGGTGATGGGCAGCAGGACGAGGGAGAGCGGGGTGGGCGAGGCGACGAGCGTCTCCAGGGTGCCCAGCCAGCGCTGGTTCTGCACGGCCCCGCCGGATCCGAAGAGGACCGAGGACCAGATACCCATCAGTCCGGCTCCGACGGCCGCGGTCAGCAGCCGGTCCGGGTCGTCGGCGGCGCGGAAGAGGTAGACGGAGAGGGTCGCGTAGACCAGGGGCACGAGGACGGCGAAGGTGATCTCCAGCGGCGAACGGCTCATGTACGCCACGTGTGTCCGCACGCCGACGGCGGTCAGGCGCAGGGCCCGGGCGGGCGTCATGCGGCGACCTCGCCGTCGAGGTGGCGGTCCGTCCCGGAGCCGGTGGCCGGCTCGGCGCGGCCCGGCCCGTCCGGTGCGGGCTCCGCGGGGAAGGGCCCGTCCGGTGGTGCGGTTTCCGGGCCGGAGGGGTCGTCCGACGCGGACTCCGCGCGGGAGGGCCCGTCCGGTGCCGGCTCCGCGCGGGAGGGCCCGTCCGGTGCCGGCTCCGCGCGGGAGGGCCCGTCCGGTGCCGGCTCCGCGCGGGAGGGCCCGTCCGCCTCCTCCACGATCGCGATGTAGGCGTCCTCCAGCGTGGGTTCCCGGGTGACGACCCGTCCGACGCGGACTCCGTCGAGCGCCGCAAGCACCTGTCCGTGCAGGTCGGCGCCGTGCTCCGTCTGCACGATGACGGCCTGTCGGCTGCCCCGGTCCTCGGCGGCCACGCCGTGCACCCCGGCCACGGCGCGGATGCGTTCGAGATGGTTCTCGTCCGCCCCGTAGGCCTCGATCTCCAGGATGCCGCGTTCCTGAACGCGGGACTTGAGCCGGTCCGGTGTGCCGAGCGCCCGGATGGTGCCGCCCGCGATGACGGCGATCCGGTCGCACAGCTCGTCGGCCTCCGCCATGTAATGCGTGGTCAGCAGCACCGTGGTGCCGCCGGCGCGGAGGTCGGCGACGGTGCGGCGGAGGTCGCGCGCCGCCACCGGGTCCACGCCGATGGAGGGTTCGTCGAGGAACAGGACGTCGGGGCTGTGCAGCAGGCCGCGCGCGATGTGCAGCCGCTGCCGCATGCCCCGCGAGTACCCTTCGACGCGCTCCTTCTCGCGCCCCGCGAGGCCCACCAGGTCGAGCAGTCCGGCGATGCGCCGCTTCTGGTCCCGGGGCTCGACTCCGTACAGCTCGGCGAAGTAGCGCAGGTTGTCGAGGGCGGAGAGCCGGTCGTACAGGCCCCGGTCGCCGCCGAAGACGTAACCGATCCGGCGGCGCACGGCGACCGGATCGGACGCCACGTCGTGCCCGAGTACCCGGGCCGTGCCGGAGGTGGGCAGCAGCAGGGTGTTGAGCATCTTGATGGTGGTGGTCTTGCCCGCGCCGTTCGGCCCGAGGAGCCCGAAGAGCTCGCCGCGCGCCACCTCGAAGGTGATCCCCCGCACGGCTTCGGTCTCGGTGCGGCGCGGACGCAGGAAGCCGGTCCGGCTGGTGTAGGTGCGGCGCAGGTTCTTCGCCTCGATCGCAAGCATGGCCCGGACGCTAGGTCCGCCGCTGCCGCCCTGCCATCGATTCGGAACCCTCCGAATCGTCCGCGCTCCCTCCTACGAGACCGCGCGCAGTACGTCCTCCCCCGAGAGCAGCGCGAGAAGGGCGCGGCCGGTGTCGGTGAGCTGGTAGTAGACGCTGCGGCCTATGCGGTGCCGGGTGACGACATCGGCCTCGGCCAGGGCCGACAGATGCTCGGAGACCGTGCTCGGCGCGAGCCCGAGCCGGTCGGCGATCCCGGCGGTGGTGAGGGGGCCGCCGAGCTGGCGCAGGACGGAGGCCCGGCCCCGGCCCAGCAGCAGCCCGAGCCGGTCGCCGCTGTCGGCGCGCTCCACCGGCCGCTCGCGCAGGGCGCCGGCGCCGCGCGCCTGGAAGGACACCGTCAGGACCTCGGGGTCGTCGGTGGAGTAGAGCCGGCAGCCCTCCGCGAAGACGAGGGGCACGAGCAGTAGCCGCCGCTCGCCGGCCCGGTACTCCGCGTCGATGTGCTTCGTCAGCTCCAGGACCGGCGGCTGCCACCTGGCCCGGCTCTCCAGGCCGGTGAAGAGCGCGTCGATGCCCTCGGTGGCGAAGGTCCGGGCCCGGATGAGCACTTCGTCCTCGACCAGGCGGCGCATGACGGGCCAGTGGACGGCCAACGCACCTTCCCAGTACGCCGCGTACGCGTCGGCGAGCGCCTCACACGCACCCTCGGGATCGACGAGATACGGGCGTACGAGGGGATGGTCCTCCAGCCCCGCGTAGTGCTCGGCGATCCCCGCGCGTACGACATCGGCCGGCGTCGTCCGTACGGCGTCCAGCTCCGCCTCGACGGCGGTGGCCCCGACCGGCCGGGGCAGCATGAAGTCCGGGAACTGGTGGGGGCCGTCGATCAGCAGCCGGAGCGCATGCGTCCGGTCGTCCTCGCGCAGCACTTCGCGGGCCCGCACCACCCATTCCTCGTACGGGCGGGAGGGGTGGCGGTGCGGCATCGTGAGGTGGAGGCTGCAGAAGGCGTCCCACAACGGGCTGATGGCGATGCGGGTCGCGCCGAGCGACGCCTCGTCCAGCTCGATCCGGATCATCCGGTCACCGCCCGCCCGGCGGCAGCGGCTCCAGGAAGCCCTCCTCGACCAGCAGCCGGATGGCCTGCGGGGTGCGGTCCCTCAGCAGCACCGGGTCCTCGTTCATCAGCTGGGCGATGGCGTCGAGGATGCGCCCGGCGGGCAGCGAGCCGTCGCAGACCCCGGCGAACCCGGCGCCGACCGCGTCGACCTTGGTGGCCCGGCGCATGCCACGGTTCTGACGGAGCACCACATGCTCCGGGTCCTCCGCCCCGGGCATCCCCACCTGCTCCTGCACCACCTCGGCGGCCAGGGTGAAGTGGGCGGCGAGGAGCGCGGCGTCGTCCTGCTCGCGCAGATAGTCCTGGCGGGCGAAGTGGGCCTCGACGGCGGGGCCGAGCGGCTGCTCCACCGCGTGCGGCCACTCCTCGATCACGACGGAGGGGCTCCCGGCGGCGGCCGCGGCGGACTTCCGCAGGGTGATCCAGCCGAAGCCGACTCCCTTGGTCCGCCGCGCCTCGAACTCGTCCAGCCAGGCGTCGTACCGCGCCTCGTACTCCACCGGGTCCGTGCGGTGGTCGCCGCTGTCGCGCAACCACAGCTCCGCGTACTGCGTGACGTCCTGCACCTCGCGCTGCACGATCCAGGCGTCGCACCCCGCCGGGACCCAGGTGCGCAGCCGGTCCTGCCACTCCTCGTCCTCGGTGTGCTCCCAGTTGGCCAGGAAGTGCGCGAAGCCGCCCTCGTTGAGCCGGCCGCCGGTCTGCCGCACCAGGGTCCGGCACAGGTCGTCACCGGCCATTCCGCCGTCGCGGTAGGTGAGCCGGGCGCCGGGGGAGATGACGAACGGCGGGTTGGAGACGATCAGGTCGAAGGTCTCGTCGCCGACCGGCTCGTACAGCGAGCCCTCGCGCAGGTCCGCCGGGGCGGCGCCGGACAGGGCGAGGGTGAGCCGGGTGAAGGCGAGGGCGCGCGGATTGAGGTCCGTCGCCGTGACCCTGGTGGCGTGCTGCGCGGCGTGCAGCGCTTGGATGCCGGAGCCCGTACCGACATCCAGGGCGGAGTCGACCGGCTTGCGGACGGTGATCCCGGCCAGGGTGGTGGAGGCCCCGCCGATGCCGAGGACGACGCCCTTCTCGCGCGAGCCGATCCCGCCGGCGCCGCCGACCGCGCAGCCGAGGTCGGAGACGATGAACCAGTCCTCGCCGTCCGGCCCTCCGTACGGCCGGACATCGACGGTCGCCCGCACCTCACCGGCCGTCTCGGTCAGCCAGCCGTCCGCCACGCACTCCTTCAGCGGGAGCACGGCCGCCGCCCGCTCGACAGGCACGGGCCGCTGGAGGAGGAAGAGGCGCACCAGCGCGTCGAGCGGCGTGTCACCACGGGTGGCCCGCGACGCCGGAACCGTCTCGCTGCGCGCCAGGGCGGCGTAGGCGGGCGCGCCGAGCCGGTCGAGGAGCCCGTCGGCCGTGAACGCGGCCGCGAGCAGGGCCTCGCGAAGCCGGTGCGCGTGGTCCGCCGCGGGAAGGTCTGCTGCGAAAAGGCTGGTCTTACTCACGTGCTCCATTGTGACGGCTCCCACTGACAACGGCAGCGACCCGGCCACCGCACCGGGTATCCCCGGGGTGGCCGGGCCGCTCACCCGGTCTCCGTACGCTCACCGCGGGCCGTGGCTCCGGCCGCCCGGTTACGCCTTCTTGCCGGCGGACGCGGAGGGAGACGCTTCCTTCGACGGCTCGGTCGAGGGCTTCGCGGAGGGCTCGGAGTCGTCCGCCGAGCCGCCCGAGGGAGACGCCGAGGCGGTCGGCTTCTGGCAGCCCTCCTGCTTGGCCATCGCGGTGCCGACATCGCCGGACTGGAGCTTCTGCAGCGCCTGGTCACCGCTGGTGCTGATCTTGTTCAGCTCCTCCGCGACGCCCTTGAGGCCGTCGGCGAACTTGCCCTGGTCCTTCGTCTCCAGGTCGTCGACCTTCCCCTGGAGCTTCGCGTAGGCCGCGGAGGAGGCGTTGAGCTCCTTCACGGCCTCCTTCTGCGTGGTCTCGCCGTCGTCCACCGGCGGCGGACCCGCCGAATCGACGGCCGAGCCCAGCGCCTTGTACGCCTGCGAGATCTGCTGGAAGGCCGCGGAGTCGGTCTTCTGGACGTCCGCGGGCTTGCTGTTGTCGGAGGTCTGCTGCTGGATGGACGCGTTGGCGTTCGCGATCTTCTGCAGCTGCGGCTGAACCTGGTCGCAGACCTTCTTCGCCCAGTCGTTCACCTTGTCGTCGCTGTCGTCGCTGCAGCCCGACAGTGCCAGTACGAGTACCGCTCCGCCGGACAGCGCGGCTGCAAGCTTCTTGTTCACCGGTTTGGTCCCTTCCAAGGCTCTCGGCCCCGGAACTTACACGTCGAACGCCCTCCATCCGGGTGCCAGGCGTCCGATAAGGAGGCTTTTGCAGCCATTTGCACCAAGGGAAATGAGGGATACGCAACTCACCCGGACGGCCCCCACCAAGGCGAACACGTGAACGATTCCTCACTCGCGCGCGACGGCGAACGGCCGGACGCGACGTCAGAAGCACGCGCAGAAGAGGGAATTGATTCCACGTTTCCCGCGACGGGCAGCAGCCCCGCTCAGGGAAGGACGGCGACCGGGGTCTTCGGCCAGCTCATCCGGATGACGCCGCCATCCGTACCGGACCTGACCTCCACGTCGTCCACGAGGCCGCTGATGACCGCGAGGCCCATCTCGTCCTCGTCGTCCGCTTCGGGCTCATCGAGCCCTTCGCCACGCCCGGAGACACCGCCGGGAACGGAGCCGTCGGCGCCGGGGCCCGGCACCTCGTCCCCGACCTCGATGGCGAAGGTCTTCTCCTCCTCGATCAGGCGGACCGTCACGGGAGCGGTGATGCCGTGGCTGCGGTGCAGGCCGACGGCGCGGCTGCACGCCTCGCCCACGGCGAGGCGGACCTCGTCGAGCACGGCCTCGTCGACTCCGGCCCTGCGCGCCACGGCCGCCGCCACGAGACGGGCGGTCCTGACGTGTTCGGGCTGGGCGCTGAAGCGGAGTTCAACGGTGGCCATGCGATCCCCCTCGAACGTACGTATGTGCATGCCAGGGGCAGGCCGCACGGCCCGAAGCCCCGGGCCCCTGCGGACCCTGGCTCCCGGCGTCGAGCGGACTCTCCCGGACGGATCGGGCGGCTGACGAACAGGGCGAACAATTAATCCGGCCACGGGCCGCCGACCGAGTGATCCCGGCACCCCGGGCACACCCACCGGCGACGGCGGAACCATCACGGCCGCCCCGGCAGGCTCCCTGGGGAGCCTGCCGCAGGCCGGCCGGCGCCGGACCGGCACGAACCCGGGCCGGCGCCGGACCGGACGTCAGTCGGTGGCCGCGACGGCCTCGTCGACCGTGGTGTGGATCGGGAACACCTTGGTCAGACCGGTGATCCGGAAAATCTTGAGAATGCGCTCCTGGTTGCACACCAGGCGCAGCGAGCCCTCATGGGCCCGCACCCGCTTCAGGCCGCCCACGAGCACGCCGAGGCCGGTGGAGTCGAGGAAGTCGACGCCTTCCATGTCGACAACCAGGTGGTAGCTGCCGTCATTCACCAACTCGACCAACTGCTCGCGCAGCTTGGGCGCGGTATACACATCAATCTCGCCACCGACCTCGACGACCGTACGGTCGCCACCAGGGCCGGACACATTGCGAGTCGACAAGGACAGGTCCACGGATCCTCCAGCACCTTGCTATCGAGCGGTCGCCCCTCGGTCTCCCCGACGGAGCCGGGGGACGGATCGCCAGCCGCGATGGCATTCAATCACTTACCGGCAGCCATGCACGACGCCTTCGGACCATTGTCCGCCTCGCCAGTGACACACTCGGTGCCGATGGCCAAGAATCAACGCCCCAGTCGACCCCCGGGGAGCGGGGGCTCCCGCCCCTCTCCCGACATGGTCCTCGACCGGCTCGCCGCAGGGGCGGGCCGGTCCGCGCGCATCACTCATACGGAGCACTTGCCCCCGCGTGCGGGAACCCATGCAGTCTGGCCCGACCGCATCCGTCCGGAAGTGATCGCCGCCATCCAGAAGGCCGGCATCGACCATCCCTGGGCCCATCAGGCGGCCGCCGCGGAGCACGCGCTGGACGGCACGTCCGTCGTGATCGCCACCGGGACGGCGTCCGGCAAGTCCCTGGCCTATCTCGCCCCGGTCCTCAGCGCCCTCCTGGACGGCTCCGAGGCGCCGAACGGGCGCGGCGCCACCGCTCTCTACCTCTCCCCCACCAAGGCTCTGGCCGCCGACCAGCGACGCTCGGTCAAGGCGCTCGCGGCCCCGCTGGGCAACGGCATCCGGCCCGCCGTCTTCGACGGCGACACGCCGGTCGAGGAACGCGAGTGGGTGCGCCAGTACGCCAACTACGTCCTCACCAACCCCGACATGCTGCACCGGGGCATCCTTCCGGCCCACCCCCGCTGGTCCTCCTTCCTTCGCTTCCTGCGCTATGTCGTCATCGACGAGTGCCACACCTACCGGGGCGTCTTCGGCTCCCACGTCGCCCAGGTGGTGCGCCGGCTCCGCCGCCTCTGTGCCCGTTACGGCTCCGATCCCGTCTTCCTCCTCGCGTCCGCCACCTCAGCCGAGCCCGCCCTCGCGGCCGGCCGCCTCACCGGCCTCCCCGTCACGGAGGTGGCCGACGACGCCTCCCCGCGCGGCGAACTGGTCTTCGCCCTGTGGGAACCCCCGCTGACCGAGCTGCACGGCGAGAAGGGCGCCCCTGTACGCCGGACCGCCACGGCCGAGACCGCCGACCTGCTCACCGACCTGACCCTCCAGGGCGTCCGCTCGGTCGCCTTCGTACGCTCCCGGCGCGGCGCCGAGCTGATCTCTGTCATCGCCAAGGAGCGCCTCGCCGAGGTCGACCGCTCCCTGCCCTCCCGGATCGCCGCCTACCGCGGCGGATACCTCCCCGAGGAGCGCCGCGCCCTGGAACGCGCCCTGCACTCCGGCAGCCTCCTGGGCCTCGCCGCCACCACCGCCCTCGAACTGGGCATCGACGTCTCCGGGCTGGACGCCGTCGTCATATCCGGCTACCCGGGGACCAGGGCCTCCCTCTGGCAGCAGGCGGGCCGGGCCGGTCGCGCGGGGCAGGGCGCCCTCGCCATCCTGGTGGCCCGCGACGATCCGCTGGACACCTTCCTCGTCCACCACCCCGAGGCCCTGTTCGAGCAGCCCGTGGAGTCGACCGTCCTGGACCCGGACAACCCGTACGTCCTCGCCCCCCACCTCTGCGCCGCCGCCGCGGAGCTTCCGCTCACCGAGAACGACCTCCAGCTCTTCGGCCCGGCCGCGCCCGGGCTCCTCCCCCAGCTGGAGACCGCCAGGCTGCTCCGCAAACGGCCGTCGGGCTGGCACTGGACCCGGCGCGAGCGGGCCGCCGACCTCACCGACATCCGGGGCGAGGGCGGCCGCCCCGTCCAGATCGTCGAGGAGGGCACCGGCCGGCTGCTGGGCACCGTGGACGAGTCCGCCGCCCACAGTGCCGTGCACAAGGGCGCCGTCCATCTCCACCAGGGCCGTTCCTACCTGGTCCGCACACTGGACCTGGAGGACTCCGTGGCCCTGGTCGAACAGGCCGACCCGCCGTACTCGACCACCGCCCGCGACACCACCTCCATCGCCGTCCTGGACACCGACACCGAGATCCCCTGGGGAGACGGCCGCCTCTGCTACGGGTCCGTCGAGGTCACCAACCAGGTCGTCTCCTTCCTCCGCCGCAGGCTGATCACCGGCGAGGTGCTCGGCGAGACCAAGCTGGACCTGCCGCCCCGCACCCTGCGCACCCGCGCCGTCTGGTGGACCGTGACCGAGGACCAGCTCGACGCGGCCCGGATCAACCCCGAGATCCTCGGCGGCGCGCTCCACGCCGCCGAACACGCCTCGATCGGCATGCTGCCCCTCTTCGCCACCTGCGACCGCTGGGACATCGGCGGGGTGTCCGTGCCGCTGCATCCCGACACCCTGCTGCCCACGGTCTTTGTGTACGACGGCCACCCGGGCGGCGCCGGATTCGCCGAGCGCGCCTTCCACACCGCCCGCGAGTGGCTGACGGCCACGCGCCTGGCCATCGCGTCCTGCGAGTGCGACGCGGGCTGCCCGTCCTGCATCCAGTCCCCCAAGTGCGGCAACGGCAACGACCCCTTGCACAAGCGAGGCGCCGTCCGCCTCCTCACAGAACTCCTGCGCTGCGCGCCGGGCGGGACGGTGACCGGGGCCCCGAGCGCGACGAGCGATGACGACCTGGGCGATGTGGAGACGGCTCCGAGCGCGACGGGCAAGGACGACGCCCCGGACGCCGAGGCAGGGGGCCCGGGCGCAACGAACGAGAACGACGGCCCGGACGCCGAGACAGGGGGCCCGGGGCCTACACCGGAGGGCCCGGGCCGCCCCGCTGATCCCGGGCCGCCCCGCTGATCCCCGCCCGGAGCGGCGGTCCGCCCGCCGGAGGAGCCTCCTCCGGCGGCCCCGCCCGGGCTCTGACCTCCGGCGCGTACGGCCCGAACCGCACCCGGGCCGTCACATCGGCGACCTCCCCCAGCACCGCGCACCGCACCACCTCCGCCCCTTGCGCCCTGGCCACCTCCTCGGCCGACGCGCAGGCCGGCCCCGCGCCTTGCAGGGCCCGGTCCGCCGCCGCCAGCGCGGCAAGATCGGCCGCGCCCCCGGCCCGGTGCCGGGCGGCCACCACCTGCCCGAGCGCCAGAACCACCGCGAACACGGTGCACAGCGTCGCCGTGGACACCGCCGCCCAAACGGTCGCCAGCCCCTGATCCCCCACCGGCACCCAACGCCGCCCTCCCCACCGGTCCGAGACTTCACCCCAGCGACAACGGCCCCACGCCCTCACCGGCCGCCCCCTTCCACCACCGGGTCCGGCGCGCCCACCGCAGGCACCGACGCGTCCTCGGACGCGGCCGCCGCCTCCGCTCTCAACGTCACGGCGAGGCGCTCGGGCCCGGGCGTCGGAGCGGACACCGTGACCCGCCACAGCTCTCCGGCCCGCTCCACTTGGACCGATGCCCCACCGGGCGCGGCGGAAAGAGCGGCTTCCCGCACCTGAGGGGCCGGCTCCGAACGGGCTGCCGCACGGGCGCCCGCCCGGGCCGCGTCCACACAACGGATTTGGGCCGACGCGGCCATCAGCGCCCACAACAGCGCCAGAGCGAACAGCGCCAGCACCGGCATCACCATGGCGGCCTCCGCCGTCACCGCTCCCCGATCGCCGAACCTCTTTCCGCCCGGCCCGACGCCCCCCGCCCCCGCCTCAGAACTTCGCATCGAGCGCGCCCTTCAGCAGCGACTGCAGCTGGGACATCACCGCCGCACTGGTGACGACCTTGTAGAGCACCGCGGCGAACGCGCAGGCCGCGATCGTGCCTACCGCGTACTCGGACGTCGTCATTCCGCTGTCGCCCCGAGACCGTGCGAGACGGACCACGGACCGCGTCCAGTTCTTGATCTTGCGCATCACTTCAAACCCCCGACACATCGGTTACGTACGACACGACTGAACTGCTCTTGCGCACTGCTCCTACGTCATCGCTCTTACGTCTTTGCCCTCCTGGTTAAGCCGGCTGAAGCAGGCCACCGGCCAGCCCGATCACCACGGGCGCCACACCGAACGTCAGGAACGCGGGGAGGAAGCAGAGCCCCACAGGCGCGGTGACCATCACGCCGGCCCGCTGCGCCCGCGCCACGGCCGCTCTCGCCCACTCACCCCGCAGTGCCTCGGCGATCCGGGCCACCGGCTCCGCCGCCGGGGCGCCGGTCGAGCCCGCCCGGTCCAGGCAGCCGGCCAGGGCGGCGGCCCCGGTTATCTCACCGAACCTCCCCCAGGCAACGACCGGGTCTCCGCCGAGCCGGATCTCCGCAGTCGTCCGGGCGAGCTGATCGCCCACCGGACCTCCCAGGGACTCCCCCACCGCCTCGGCCGCCTCCAGCGGACCGGCACCGGCGGAGAGGCAGGCCGCCAGCAGGTCCGCCGCCATGGGCAGTTGGCGTGCGGCCTCCGCCGTTCGGGCCTTGGTCTCGGCGGCGAGTCGCGAGGCGGCTCCGAGCCTCTTGCGCTGCCACCGCCGCGCGGCGTAGGCCGAGGCCAGGCCGACCGCCCATCCCGCCAGGCCGCCCACGAGGAACCACCCGGTCAGCACGACCGCCGACAGCACCACCCACTGTCCGACCGGGCCGGCGGAGACCATACGGCCCACCCGGGGCCCGGATGACCGGAACGGCCCGATCCAAAGGCCGGGAACCGCCGGCTCCACCGCCAGAAGTCGCTCGCCCCGATGCCGCACCCGCCGGCCGGTCTGCCGACGCGCCAAAGGAAGAACCACTCGCGCGTAGAGGCACAGAGCCACCGCAACGGCCTCTGCCACCTGGACGCCCCCTCCGGCTGACGCGCTCATCCGGCTTCCCCCGCCCGGACGATCCGGGCAGCCCAGAAGAGCCCGCACGCCTCCAGCAGGCCGCCGGTCACCAGACAGACCAGACCGGCGGTGCTGTGCAGCAACACCCTCAACGGGTCCGCGCCCATTGCGGCGCCGAGCCCCAGGCCGACAACGGGGAGCAGGGCGAGCACCACCACCGTCGACCACGCCCCCGCGAGTTCCGCCCGCAACTCATCCCGCTGCCGGCGCTCGGCACGCAACGCGCTTTCCAGCCGGCCCAGGCCGGCCGCGAGCCCGGCCCCGCTGCCCACCGCCACCCGCCAGCAGGCGGCCACTCCGGCCAGACCGTCCAGCCCCGGTTCACCCGCCGCCTGTACGAGCGCTCGCGGCACATCGCCCCCGAACCGCGCGGCGGCCGACACGTTGAATCCGGAGTCGCCCATCACGTCCGTGCCGCGCACCGCGACGAGCAGCGCCTCTCCCGGCTCGCGACCGGCCCTGAGCTCGCCGACCAGTGCGCCACACAGGTCCACCACCCCGTTCGCCCGGGTCTCCTGTTCCCTGCGCGACCGCCTGTTCTGCAACCACCTCCGCGCCAGGGGGACGGCGACCGCCCCCGCGATCAACGGCAGCACGGACTGTCCGAGCGCCGCCGGCACCGAGGCGACCGGGATGCACAGCCACTCCCACCGCCCTCTCAGGCGCCTCTCGATCCGGTTTCGGACCCTCCACCACCTCGCCCCGGACGGCGACCGCTCGCCCTCATCGGTCAGCAGCTTTCGCGCCCGGCGCAGCGGCCGACTACGTCCCATCACCGCCAGCCAGGCCGCCATCGCCAGACACAGCGCTGCGGCGTGCACCACGTCCGGCACCCCGACGTGCGCCGCCTCCCCAGTCACAGCGCACCTCCGATGAGGTCGTACAGCCGGTCCCAGCCACGCTCCCGCTCAAATCCCGTGACACCCCACCGCAGCGCCGGAACGGTCAGCACGAGCCCGGCCGCATCACGCTCCAGCACATGGATGTCCGCGATCCGCCTGCGTCCCGTCCGGTCCCGAGCCAGGTGGACCACGGCCGACAGAGCGGCCGCCAGTTGGCTGTGCAGCGCCAGCCGGTCCAGCCCCGCCGCGGTACCGAGTGCTTCCAACCGTGCCGGAACGTGTCCGGCCGCATTGGCGTGGACAGTTCCTGAACCTCCTTCATGTCCCGTATTCAGGGCGGCCAAGAGTTCGGTCACCTCGCCACCCCGCACCTCACCGACCACCAGCCGGTCGGGACGCATACGCAGGGCTTGTCGCACCAGGTCCCGAAGGGTCACCTGTCCGGCGCCCTCCTGATTCGCGGGGCGCGACTCCAGCCGTACAACGTGCGGGTGATCCGGTCGCAGCTCTGCTGAGTCCTCGGCGAGCACGATCCGCTCGCGCTCCCCCACCGCCCCCAGCAGGCTGGAGAGCAGAGTCGTCTTCCCGGCCCCCGTCCCGCCGCTGATCAGGTAGGAGACCTTTGCTTCCACCAGGGCCCTCAGCACTCGGTCCCCTCCGGGCGGCACGGTCCCGGCCTCGACCAGTTCCGCCAGTGAGAAGGCCCGGGGCCTGACCACCCGCAGCGAAAGGCACGTCGACCCGACGGATACCGGTGGAAGCACCGCGTGCATGCGGGTGCCGTCCGGCAGCCTCGCGTCCACCCAGGGCCTGGCATCGTCCAGCCGGCGTCCGGCCACCGCCGCGAGCCGCTGGGCCAGCCTGCGGACGGCGGCCGCGTCCGCGAAGGTCACCTCGGTGAGTTCGAGTCCGCCGCCCCGGTCCACCCAGACCCGGTCGGGCGCCGACACCAGAACGTCCGTGACCTCGGGGTCGGCCAGGAGCGGCTCCAGAACCCCGGTGCCGATCAGTTCCCCTCTGAGTTCGTCCGCACGACCGAGCACCTCGGCCGTGCCGAGCAGTCGCCCCTGCGCCCGCAGGGCGGCGGCGACCCCGGCCGGGGTCGGAGCAGTGCCGCTGGACGCGAGCCGCTGCCTCACCGCGTCGAGCAACGCCTCGGTCATGGAGTACTCCCGGCGACCGGGCCGCTGACGCGCTCCCCCACGAGCGCCTGTTCCCAGAAAGCGGCGCAGAATTTGGCCAGCGGGCCGCGCGCGTTGCCGCCAGGCGGCTCGCCGGCGTCCTGCTCGGCCGACAGACATCTTTCCAGCGGGAGTTCACCGGCCAGTGGCAGGCACATGGCCCGGGCCACCCATTGCGGGTCGAGCCCTGGCGCGTACGGCCCCCGTGCCACTACCCGCAGATCGTCGAGCACCATCCCGGCCACCGAGGCCACCCGCTTCGCCGCCGCGACCGCGCGCAGCTCTCCAGGAACGACCAAGAGCCCCAGGTCCAGCTGGGCAAGGGCCTCGGCCACCGCTTCGTCCACCCGGCGCGGCAGATCGACCACCACCACCCCGCCGAGCCTGCGCGCGGCGGCCAGCACCGCCCGCATGGCGGGTGGCGGGATCACCACCCAGTCGTCCCGGCCCCAGCTGAGCACCCGAAGCCCATGGAGCGCGGGCAGCGATTCCTCCAGCGCACCCGCGCCGACACGCCCCTTTGAATGGGCGAAATCAGGCCACCGCATGCCCTCCGCCCGCTCACCGCCGAGCAGCACGTCGATGCCACCGCCCAGCGGGTCCCCGTCGATGAGCATGGTCCGCTGCCCCGCCCCGGCCGCAGTCACCGCGAGGGCGCAGGCCAGCGTGGACGCCCCCGCGCCGCCCCGGCCCCCGATCACCCCGACCGTAACCGCGGGCCGGCCGACGCCTTCCGACGCGTTGGCGATCTGGTCGACAAGCCACGTCTCGGAGTCGGGCAGCCGAATCACGCACTCGGCGCCGATTTCGACGGCTCGGCGCCACACGTCCGGCACGTCCCGGCCTCGCCCCACGACCATGACGCCCCGCCTGCGCGCCGCGCCGCGGCACCGTGCGACCGCGTCGTCGCCGACGAGGACCATGGGCGCCAGCTCCCACCCCTCTCGATGGTCCGGCAGCGTGTGATGCACCTCCGGCTCCGCACCGGCGGCGGCACACAGTCTCAGCAGGTCGTCGAGGAGATCCACATCCTCGGTCACGATCAGCGGTCCACCCCGCCGCGTGGTGACAGCCGTCCACCGGCCCCGCGCACTGGATTCAGCCACGCTCTCCCCCTCCATCACTCACCCTCGCCGTGGTTGCGGCGATCTCGGAGCCCATCCGAGAACGGTGATTCCGGTACCCGTGGAGTTCACAGGTGGAATCACGGTGCAGCGCTTCCGGAAATCATGTGGATCTTGCTCAAAAACCGTGGACAACTCAGTGGTTGTGAATAACTTCGTCGCTCATACCGGTGACTCCCCGGTGCGACTCTTTCGCTACCCAGCGTCACGGCGCACGCTGAAGTGAGCCGGGTGCGGGCAGGCCCGACAAGGAGCAGAAGGAGGAGAAATGGTCGATTCCGCGCGGCAAACCGCGTCCGGACATGCGACGACCCCCGCCGGGGGGGAGAGCGGGGGTCGTCCCCACGGCCGACTCGGGGGGGGGAGGAGCCGGACCGGGTTAGCACGGTCGCGAACGATCCGTGACTTCCATGGTGTACCCGAGGCCCTTCTCAGGCAAACCCACGCGCCGGGGTTTACGCCGAATGGCGGGCCCCTATGCTCTGCCGTGTGGAAAACCGCTTCTTGCCGCGTACAGCCGCCTTCTTCGACCTGGACAAGACGGTCATTGCGAAGTCATCGACACTGACCTTCAGCAAGTCCTTCTACCACGGAGGGCTGATCAACCGCCGCGCGGTACTGCGCACCGCGTACACGCAGTTCGTGTTCCTTGCCGGAGGTGCGGATCACGACCAGATGGAGCGGATGCGCGAATATCTCTCGGCGCTCTGCAAGGGCTGGAACGTGCAGCAGGTCAAGGAGCTCGTGGCCGAAACCCTGCACGAACTGATCGATCCGATCATCTATGACGAGGCAGCGACCCTCATCGAGGAGCACCACACCGCCGGCCGCGATGTCGTGATCGTCTCGACCTCGGGCGCCGAGGTGGTCGAGCCGATCGGTGAGCTGCTCGGCGCCGACCGCGTCGTCGCCACCCGCATGGTCGTCGGCGACGACGGCTGCTATACGGGCGAGGTGGAGTACTACGCGTACGGCCCCACGAAGGCCGAAGCCATCAAGGCTCTCGCGGAATCCGAGGGATACGACCTGGCCCGCTGCTACGCGTACAGCGACTCGGCCACCGATGTCCCGATGCTGGAATCCGTCGGTCACCCCCACGCGGTCAACCCGGATCGCGCGCTGCGACGGGAGGCCGCGCTTCGGGAGTGGCCGATTCTCGTCTTCGACCGGCCCGTCCGCCTCAAGCAGCGCCTCTCCGCGTTTTCCCTGCCACCGCGACCGGCACTCATGGCCGCGGCAGCCGTGAGTGCGGCCGCGCTCACGGCGGGAGCCGTCTGGTATGCCGCCCGCCGACGAGCCGGCGCGGCTACCGCCTGACGCGGCCGATTGAACCAACTCGTCCGTAATTGAACCCAAAAGTAAAGAAGTGTGGCCACCACTACCGCTCCAGCAGCCCCTGGAGTACAAAGGATTCAACGGCCCGCGAGACCAAGGACATCCGTGAGGATGACCTGATTACGCAGCAAGGCCCCACGGACCGCGCATGAATACCCGGCACCCACGCGACGTCGACCCGTCGATTACGGGCCAGCCACACCAGGAGCGGGCAAAGACTCCGACCTGATGGGCACATATCGAGGACGCTTGGTAACCGGGTGGACGTGCCAGCGGCGGTACCGAGACCGGTACCGCCGCAACCATGTCCAGCCCCCCACGCCGGCGACGCCCTGCCGGTCAGCCGTCGGCCGACGCCGGCGGCTGACGACGCCGACGGCTAACAGGGGCCGCGCCTATGCGGCGCCTCGCTGCAGGGCCTCGCACACCGCCGTCGATTCCCTGACGCCGAGTTCCGCCGAGCGCCCGCAATGACTGATCCAGGCGGCCATGCCGTCCGGCGTGCCGGAGAGGTAGCCGTCGAAGGCGGCGACATAGGCCGCCCGCCCCTGCTCCGCGTGCCCGACCTCGGCCGGGCAGATCGATTTGGGATCGAGCCCGCTCCCGATCAGCACGATCCGCTCCGCGGTCCGCGCCACCAGGCCATTGTGCGAACCGAAGGGGCGCAGGGCCAGCAGCTCTCCGTGCACGACGGCGGCGGTCACCAGAGCGGGAGCCTCACTCCCCGAAAGGATGATCCTGCTGAGGCCGTCCAGTCGGCCCGCGACCTCGTCCGCGTTCGGCAGCGAGGCTTCGATCAGAGGCTCGTCCACCGGTTCGCCCGCAAGCCGGGGCCGCCCGACCGCGTCCTCCGGGGCGGCACTGCCGGCCGCCACCAGGTGAAGCCGGGCCAGTACCCGCAGCGGAGACTGACGCCAGATGGACAGAAGCTGCCCCGCCTCCGCCGTCAGGCGCAGCGCGGCCCCGACGACACGCGCCTCGTCGTCGCTGCTGAAGTCGGTGCGCCGGCGCACCTCTTCGAGGTTCCAGTCGGCTCCGGACAGGGCGGCCGATCCCCGCGCGCCCCGCAGAGCGGCCTCCGCCGTGACCTCGTTGCTGCGGCGCCGCATCACGCGGTGGCCGTAGACACGGTCCACCGCCTTGCGCACGGAGTCCACCGCGTCGGTCACGCCCGGCAGAGCGCCCAGAGCGACAAGCGGGTCCGAGGAAGTCGTACTCATAAGTAGCGAGGCTACGCGCCTCCCGCACGCCTACCGGCCGGGAGTGGCCTTCTTCACGAAACGAGACAACCCACAGCGAGCAATCGACTACCCTAGGTGAACATGAAGATCGCTTTCGTAGGGAAGGGCGGCAGCGGAAAGACCACGCTGTCCTCGCTCTTCATCCGCCACCTCGCAGCCAATGAAGCCCACGTCGTCGCGGTGGACGCCGACATCAACCAGCACCTCGGAGCCGCGCTCGGCCTGGATGAGGACGAATCCGCAGCGCTGCCCGCCATGGGCGCCGAGCTGCCTCTGATCAAGGAGTATCTGCGCGGCAGCAATCCGCGCATCGCCTCGGCCGAGACGATGATCAAGACGACACCCCCGGGCGAGGGCTCGCGCCTCCTGCGCGTGCGCGAGGACAATCCGATCTTCGACGCCTGTGCCCGTACGGTCCGGCTGGACGACGGCGACATCCGGCTGATGGCCACGGGGCCGTTCACCGAATCGGACCTGGGCGTGGCGTGTTACCACTCGAAGGTCGGCGCGGTCGAGCTCTGCCTCAACCACCTTGTCGACGGCCCCGACGAGTACATGGTGGTCGACATGACCGCCGGTTCGGACTCCTTCGCCTCGGGGATGTTCACCCGCTTCGACATGACGTTCCTCATCGCCGAACCGACCCGCAAGGGCGTCTCCGTCTACCGCCAGTACAAGGAGTACGCGCGGGACTTCGGCGTGGATCTGGCGGTCGTCGGTAACAAGGTGCAGGACGAAAACGACCTGGACTTCCTGCGCTCCGAGGTGGGCGACGACCTGCTGGTGACCGTCGGCCATTCCGACTGGGTCCGAGCCATGGAGAAGGGCCGCCCCGCACGCTTCGAGCTGCTTGAGGCCGACAACCGAATGGCCCTGCAGACCCTGCAGAACGCGGCGGAGGACTCGTACGAACGACGGGACTGGGGCCGCTACACGCGCCAGATGGTGCACTTCCACCTGAGGAACGCGGAGAGCTGGGGAAACGAGAAGACCGGCGCCGACCTCGCCGCGCAGGTCGACCCCGGCTTCGTCCTGGACGAGCGCTTCCTCCGGGCCGAAGCCACCCAGCCCGCGTGAGCGACTGAGGTCCCGGGGGGGGGCTCGGCCACGGCGCCGGGCACATCTCCTGCCCGGCGCCCGGAGCCATCGGCTCTAACGACCAGCCGGATTGCCCGCGGCCGCGGCCGGCGCCTTCGAGGCCGACTGCTCCTGGCCCACACCCGACTTGAGGAAGGCGGGCCACCCGGCCTTGGGCGCCTGGCCGACCTTCAGTGTCCGAAGCTGCGCCAGGGTCGCCGGATCCTGGGCATCGAGCCAGTCCGCCAGCTGCCTGAACGAGACGCAGCGCACGTCCTTCTTGGTGCAGACCGCCGCGATCGTCTGCTCGATGGCGCGCATGTACGTGCCACCGTTCCAGGACTCGAAGTGGTTGCCGATGATCAGTGGCGCGCGGTTGCCGTCATACGCGCGATCGAACGCCTGGAGCAGGCCGTCACGCATCTGATTGCCCCAGTACTCGTGCTTGTCCGGGTCGCCCTGCGTCGTCCCGGACTGGTTGAACATGAAGTTGTAGTCCATCGACAGCGTCTCGAACTCGCGCCCCGGGACCGGCACCAGCTGCATGGAGAGATCCCAGACGCCGTTCTTCTTCTGGGGCCACACCTGATCGTTGACACCGCTGGAGTCGTAGCGGAATCCCATGGTGCGTGCTGCCGCGACCATGTTCTTCTGGCCCTCCAAGCAGGGGGTGCGGCCGCCGACGAGTTCCTTGTCGTAGTCGAAGGGCAACGCCGTCTCGTCCTTGAGGACCGGGTCGTTAGTCTTCCAGCCCTTCACGAATGACTTGGCCTGGCTGATCTCGCTCTTCCACTCCTCGACGGTCCAGGTGCCGACGCCGCCGTCCTTGCCGCAGAAGTGCCCGTTGAAGTGGGTGCCGATCTCGTTGCCGTCCTGCCAGGCCCCACGGAGTTGGGTCAGGGTGTCGCGGATGCCCTGGGTGTCGTTGAAACCGATGTCCGAGGCACCGGCGTTGTGCTTGGGCGGGTCGTACTGCGTCCGCTTCCCCTCCGGCAGCAGATATACGCCGCTGAGGAAGTACGTCATCGCGGCGTTGTACTTCTTGCCCACCTCGCGGAAGTGCGAGAAGAGCCGCTGGCTGTCCTCTCCCGCGCCGTCCCATGAGAACACCACGAACTGCGGGGGTTTCTGGCTCGTCGTCAGGCGATTCACCAGCGGCTGCCTGGGCTGCACCCCCGTGAACGCCGTGGAGCCATCGCCGATGGCCCGGAACACACGCTTGGGCGCGGCTTCGGCGCCCTTCTTCTTCTCTCCCGCTGCGCCGTTCACGGCCCCGAGACCGGAGCCCTCCGCTCCGGAGCCGGTTCCCGCGCACCCGGCCGCTCCCGCGACCAGCGCCACGGCCACGACGCCCAGGCCGATCCTTTTCGTGGCGCCCATCGACTTCTTCGCGGCGGCCATCATCCGCCCACCTCTTTCTCGCAGGTAGCTTGCGCCGGGTGCCGACACGGCGCGGCCAAAGTCGCACGCACTGCCCAAGAGCCAGCACGACAGGCCGAATGAAAAGCTGACTATTCACCGGAATGGGTGGCTGGATGGCCCATTTGCGCTCAATCCTGGACATGACTCTTTACTCTCCATTACTGTCTGTTTACCGAGAGTTGAGATATCCCGCCGCTGCATGCCATGACCCACGGCCGCGTCATCGAGTTCACGACCGCGCCGCTCAGGAGGAGACGGGAAATATGTCTGCCTGCGTACCCACTCGCCACGACCACTCGTCCCGCAGTTCGCGCCCCTCCCGGTCCTCGGGAGTCAAGCGACCACACAGCCCGCCCCCGCCGCCGCGCGGCGGACGATTCCGCATCTCGGGCGCCGATGTGTCCGCGTCCATCACTGTCTTTCTGCTCGCCATCCCCATGTCGCTCGGTCTGGCCGTTGCCATGGGAGCCCCTCTGGAGGCGGGTCTCATCTCCGCCGCAGTCGGCGGCATCGTCGCCGGACTCCTCGGCGGCACTCCCCTGCAGGTCTCCGGCCCGTCCGCCGGACTGACCGTCGTCACCGCCGAGACGATCCAGATCTATGGCTGGCGCACCACCTGCGCCATCACGATCGGGGCGGGCCTGCTTCAGCTCGCACTCGGCTCACTGCGGGCAGCCCGTAGCGCACTCGCCGTCAGCCCCGCCATCGTCCACGGCACGCTCGCCGGCATCGGCGTGGCCATCGCGCTCGCTCAACTGCACATCGTGCTGGGCGGTTCACCGCAGAGTTCGGCGATCTCCAATGTGCTGCATCTCCCCGATCAACTGGCACGTGTCAGTCCCGCCGCACCGTTGATCGGCGCGCTCACCGTAGCCGTCCTCGTCCTGTGGCCACGCCTGCCCGGACGGACCGGGCGGTTCCTGCGCCGCACTCCGGCGGCCCTGGCCTCCGTGGGCCTGGCCACAGTCGTGGCCGCGTGGGCGGCGCCGTCGATCGCCCGGGTCGATCTGCCTTCCTGGCGGTCCCACGCCCTGCCCGAAATGCCCCACGGACCGGTGCTCGGTCTGGCCACAGCAGTGTTCACGATGATGCTGGTGGCCAGCCTGGAATCGCTGCTCGCCGCCGTCGCCGTGGACAAGCTGGCCGCCGACCGGAGCCGTGCCCAGGCGACAGACTCCCCGGCGCGGTCCGGATGCGCATCGGACGACAAGGCATGCGAGGTGGACGAGACGCGCGAGGGCGTCGACCAGTCGGACGCCACCCAGCGGCCCGTGCCACCCCTCCTCAAGCGCTCCGACCTCGATCGGGAGCTACGCGCGCAAGGCGTCGCCAACGCGGTGTCGGGCCTGCTCGGGGGACTCGCGGTCTCCGGTGGGGCCGTGCGCAGTTCGGCGAATGTGAGGGCCGGGGCGACCGGCCGCGCGTCCACCGTGCTGCACGGCGTATGGATCCTGGTCGCCTCTGCCCTGCTGGTCGGCGTCCTGGAGCGCATCCCGCTGGCCGCCCTCGGGGCACTCGTGATGATGGTCGGCCTCAAAATGGTGAGCCTGGCCCACATCCGCAACGTCCATAGGCACCGGGAGTTCCTGGTGTACGGCGCCACCATCGCCGGGGTTCTGGTCGTCGGCGTGCTCAAGGGCGTGGTCATCGGCATCGCCGTCGCAGTGGCCGTCGCGCTGCACCGACTGGGCCGGACCCGGATCTCGGTGTCCGAACGGAACGGGCAACACCTCGTTCTCGTCCGCGGCCAGTTGACCTTCCTGGCCGTTCCCCGCCTCAGCCGGGTGCTGGGGCGACTTCCCCAGGATGCCGATGTCGTCGTGGAACTGGACGGCTCGTTCATGGACCACGCCGCGTACGAGACGATCCAGGACTGGAGCAGCGCCCACGCGGCCCACGGCGGCCACGTCGCCTTCGCCGGGAGGTTCGGCGGCAGAATCGCCGAGCCCGCCGCGGCAGCGCACTCCTGCTGCCGGCCATGGACCCCCTGGCGCAACCATCACTGCCACGACCGGCCCGAGCACGCCCCTCCGCCAGAGGTCGACGGCGGTGCGGATGCCGACGCGGGCGAGGCCCCGCAGCGCACGGCATACGCCCCGGGCGCAGTCCACCCGCCGAGCCCCGCCCACGTCGCCGAATCCGCCGGAGGCGCAGACACCGCACCAGCCGTCCCGACCGGGATCGCGACCGCCACCAGCCCGGCCCCGGGCAGCCCCACACCCACCGCCACCCCCGCTCCCCCTCACACCGGCACCGGCACCGGCACCGGCACCGGCACCGGCACCAGGGCACCCTCCGAGCCCTCCCCGCCCTTCACGCAGCACCCGCCCTCGTCGCGGACGCAGACCCCCGCGGCCGATGCCCCCGCCACCACCGCCCAGCAGCCCGCATCCGCCGGCCGGCCCTCGCGCTCAGTCCGCGATCACCGGCTGGTCAGGGGTCTCAGCTCGTTCCAGCGGGATACGGCGCCCCTCGTCCGGGGAGAGCTGGCACGACTCGCCAGGGAAGGCCAAAGCCCCTCGCAGCTCTTCATCACCTGCGCGGACTCCCGCCTGGTGACGAGCATGATCACGGCCAGCGGCCCCGGCGACCTGTTCACCGTGCGGAACATCGGCAATTTGGTGCCACCCCCCGACGCCGAGGAGGGCGACCACTCGGTGGGAGCCGCGATCGAGTACGCGGTGGACGTGCTCGGCGTCGAGTCCATCACCGTCTGCGGCCATTCGGACTGCGGCGCGATGAAAGCGCTGTTGGGGGCCGCCCCGAAAGCCCCGGACACATCGCTGTGGCGCTGGCTCCGGCACGGGCTCCCCAGCCTGACTCGGGTGAACTCGACCGAAGACGCCCCGGTGCGACTCTCCGGCCGGCTGCCCGCCGACGCGGTGGAGCAACTCTGCCTCGCCAACGTCGTCCAGCAACTCGACCATCTGAGGGCCCACCCATCGGTGGCACACCGGATCGCCGACGGCACCCTTCAGCTCCACGGCATGTACTTCCACGTGGCCGAGGCCCAGTCCTATCTGCTGGACGAAGGCGCGAGCACTGAGAGCGGCACGGCCGAGGTGTTCGACCCGATCGCACCGTCGCACCCGACCCCACCGTCGCACCCGATCCCACCGGCACACCCGGCGGAGCCGGCGCGTACCGGCGCCTGAACCGCCGGCCCCTCGGATCCGTAAGACCTGGTGATCCCGCTTCCGTGTCGGAAGCGCCCGCACCGATGGTGTGCTGCACCATGCCGCGACGGCGCGGAGGCGGGATCATGCCTCTATACACGAGACACAGGTCTAAACCAATTCCTGGCAGACACTTGTCACCCGGCCTCGGGACTGATGAGCTATGCCCCGGGACACAACGGACACCCTGGGACTGGGAGAAGTCGTGAGCAACGAGAGCCTGGCCAACCTGCTTCGGGAAGAGCGGAAGTTCGCTCCGCCTGCCGAGCTGGCCGCCAACGCCAACGTCACCGCAGAGGCGTACGAGCAGGCCGAAGCGGACCGGCTGGGATTCTGGGCACAGCAGGCCCGCCGCCTGACCTGGGCCACCGAGCCGACCGAGACCCTCGACTGGAGCAACCCGCCCTTCGCGAAATGGTTCGCGGACGGCGAGCTCAACGTCGCGTACAACTGCGTGGACCGCCACGTCGAAGCGGGCAACGGCGACCGGGTCGCCATCCACTTCGAGGGCGAGCCCGGCGACAGCCGCGCTATCACCTACGCGGAGCTGAAGGACGAGGTCTCCCGCGCCGCCAACGCCCTCACCGAACTCGGTGTCGGCAAGGGCGACCGGGTCGCCGTCTACCTCCCGATGATCCCCGAGGCCGCCTTCGCGATGCTGGCCTGCGCCCGCATCGGCGCCGCGCACTCGGTGGTCTTCGGCGGCTTCTCCGCCGACGCCATCGCCGCCCGCATCCAGGACGCGGACGCGAAGGTCGTCATCACCGCCGACGGCGGGTACCGCCGCGGCAAGCCCTCTGCCCTCAAGCCCGCGGTCGACGACGCCGTCTCCCGTATCGACAGCGTGGAACACGTGCTGGTGGTCCGCCGTACGGGCCAGGACACCGCGTGGACCGAGGGCCGCGACGTCTGGTGGCACGAGATCACGGGCCGCCAGTCCGCCGAGCACACGCCCGAGGCGTTCGAGGCCGAGCAGCCGCTGTTCATCCTGTACACGTCGGGCACCACCGGGAAGCCCAAGGGCATCCTGCACACCTCCGGGGGCTACCTCACCCAGGCGGCGTACACCCACCACGCGGTCTTCGACCTCAAGCCGGAGACCGACGTCTACTGGTGCACCGCCGACATCGGCTGGGTGACCGGGCACTCCTACATCGTCTACGGGCCGCTGGCCAACGGCGCCACGCAGGTGATGTACGAGGGCACCCCCGACACCCCGCACCAGGGGCGCTTCTGGGAGATCGTCCAGAAGTACGGGGTCACGATCCTCTACACCGCACCGACGGCGATCCGTACGTTCATGAAGTGGGGGGACGACATCCCCGCCAAGTTCGACCTGTCGTCCCTGCGCGTCCTCGGTTCGGTCGGTGAGCCGATCAACCCCGAGGCCTGGGTCTGGTACCGCAAGCACATCGGTGCCGACACGTGCCCGATCGTGGACACCTGGTGGCAGACCGAGACCGGCACGATGATGATCTCGCCGCTGCCCGGCGTCACCGAGACCAAGCCGGGCAGCGCCCAGCGCGCCCTGCCGGGCATCTCCGCGACCGTCGTGGACGACGAGGCCAACGAGGTCCCCAACGGCGGAGGCGGCTATCTGGTCCTCACCGAGCCGTGGCCGTCGATGCTCCGCACCATCTGGGGCGACGACCAGCGGTTCCTCGACACCTACTGGTCGCGCTTCGAGGGCAAGTACTTCGCCGGCGACGGCGCCAAGAAGGACGAGGACGGTGACATCTGGCTGCTCGGCCGGGTGGACGACGTCATGCTGGTGTCCGGGCACAACATCTCGACCACCGAGGTCGAATCGGCGCTCGTCTCGCACCCGTCGGTCGCCGAGGCAGCCGTCGTCGGCGCCGCCGACGAGACCACCGGCCAGGCCATCGTCGCCTTCATCATCCTGCGGGGCACGGCGACCCCCTCCGACGAACTGGTGGCGGAACTGCGCAACCACGTGGGGGCGACGCTCGGCCCGATCGCCAAGCCGAAGCGCATCATGCCGGTGGCCGAGCTGCCGAAGACCCGTTCCGGCAAGATCATGCGCCGCCTGCTCCGCGACGTGGCGGAGAACAGGGCCCTGGGCGATGTCACGACCCTGACCGACTCCTCGGTCATGGACCTGATCCAGAGCCAGCTGCCGTCGGCCCCCTCCGAGGACTGACACCGACGCACGATCCGAAGGGCACCCGGCAGCGCGCCGGGTGCCCTTCGGGCCTTTACCGTGAGATCACCGCTCCCGGGCATCCTCAGCTCCTCACCCCGCCGGTACAGTGGCAGCTGATCGACAACAAGATAAGAAAATCTCCACAGGGGTGCCGGGAAGTCTGGTCGGCAAGTGCATCAGCCATGCCATCGCTGCCGTACCGACCCGGAGGTCTCCCCCCGTGGCCACACCCACCCCCACGCCCGCCGGCCCGCGCCGCACCTTCCTCGGGCGGCTGCCGCTCCCCGAGCGGAACTACGTCGCCGACGCCCTGCGCACGGAGACCGTCGGGGGCGTCCTCCTGCTGGTCGCCGCCGTGGCCGCGCTGGTGTGGGCGAACACGGCGGGTGCGAGTTACACGGCCGTCAGCGACTTCCACATCGGGCCCGAAACCCTCGGTCTGCACCTCTCCGTGGAGCACTGGGCCGCCGACGGGCTGCTCGCGGTCTTCTTCTTCGTCGCGGGCGTCGAACTCAAACGTGAACTCGTGGCGGGCGAACTGCGCGACCCGAAGGCCGCAGCGCTCCCCGTGGCCGCCGCGCTCTGCGGCATGGCGGCCCCGGCGATCGTCTACACCCTGGTGAACGTCCTCGGCGACGGCTCGAAGGACGGCTGGGCGGTCCCCACCGCCACCGACATCGCCTTCGCGCTCGCCGTTCTCGCCGTCATCGGCACCTCGCTGCCCGCCGCGCTCCGGGCCTTCCTGCTGACGCTCGCCGTCGTGGACGACCTCTTCGCGATCCTCATCATCGCCGTCTTCTTCACCGAGGACATCAACTTCCTCGCGCTCGGCGGCGCCTTCCTCGGCCTGGGCCTCTTCTACCTGCTGCTCCGCCTCGGTGTGCGCGGCTGGTACGTCTACGTGCCGCTCGCCCTGGTCATCTGGGGGCTGATGTACAACAGCGGCGTGCACGCCACCATCGCCGGTGTCGCCATGGGCCTCATGCTGCGCTGCACCCGCCGCGACGGCGAGAAGCACTCCCCCGGTGAGCGCATCGAGCATGTGGTGCACCCGCTCTCGGCGGGCTTCGCCGTGCCGGTCTTCGCACTCTTCTCCGCAGGGGTCTCCCTCTCCGGCGGCGCGGTGCGCGCCGTGTTCGACCATCCGGAAACCCTCGGGGTCGTCCTGGGCCTCGTCGCCGGCAAGACGATCGGCGTCTTCGGCGGTACGTGGCTGACCACCCGGCTCACCAGGGCCGAGCTGAACAAGGACCTGGCCTGGGCGGACGTCTTCGCGATCGCCACCCTCGCCGGCATCGGCTTCACCGTGTCGCTGCTGATCGGGGAACTCGCGTTCGCCGGTGACGACGACATGATCAACGGGATCAAGGCATCAGTTCTGCTCGGCTCCCTCATCGCGGCCGTACTCTCCGGTGTACTGCTCAAACTGCGGGTACGCAGATACAGGGCGCTGTCCGACGCCGAGGAACTCGACGAGGACGGCTCCGGGGTGCCGGACGTCTACGAACAGGACGATCCGGCGTACCACCTGAGGATGGCCGCGATCTACGAGGAGAAGGCGGCCGAGCACCGCCGCCTTGCCCGACTGGCGGGGGCAGCGAGCAACAGGCCGGACAGTCCGGCATGATCTGACATCGGACGTGTTGAACAGGAGAGGGAGTCAGGGATGAGCGACCCCGGCAATTACGCGGGCAGCGCCGACCGCAGTCTCGGCCAGCTGGTCGCGTCGGCGACAGCCGAACTGTCGGCGCTGGTGCACGACGAAATCGCCCTGGCCAAGGCCGAGGTGCGGCAGGACGTCAAGCGCGGCGTCATCGGGAGTGTGGCGTTCATCGTCACCGGCGTGCTGATCCTTTTCGCGATCCCGGTGCTGAGCTTCGCGGCTGCCTACGGCATTCACAACCTGGGCCTCGGCCTCGCCTGGTCGTTCCTGATCGTGGGCGGCGCGTTCATCCTGCTGGGCGTTCTGCTCGCGCTCTTCGGCTACGCGAAGATCAAGAAGGTCAAGCCGCCGGAGAAGTCCATCGCCTCCGCCAAGCAGACCGCCGCAGTCCTCCAGGGCGTCAAGCCGCACCCGCGCCCCGAGACCGCCGCCGACGCGATCCTCCCGGTGGGCGGCAGCACCCGCTCCGACCGGGCCATCGAGAGCGCACCGGTCCAGGACAAGGCGTCGGCTGTGGCACGCTCGTCCACATGACCGTTCCCGCACCGTCCGCCCCGGCCGGCGGCCCCGTCCGCCTCGACGGCCCCTGGACCCACCGGGACGTCGCGGCGAACGGCGCCCGCTTCCACATCGCCGAGATGGGTGAAGGGCCGCTGGTCCTCCTCCTGCACGGCTTCCCGCAGTTCTGGTGGACCTGGCGCCACCAGCTGCCCGCGCTCGCCGAGGCCGGCTTCCGGGCCGTGGCGATGGACCTGCGCGGCGTCGGCGGCAGCGACCGCACGCCCCGCGGCTACGATCCCGCCAACCTGGCGCTCGACATCACGGGCGTGGTCAGGTCCCTCGGCGAGCCGGACGCCGCTCTCGTCGGCCACGACATGGGCGGCTACCTGGCCTGGACCGCGGCGGTGATGCGCCCCAAGCTGGTGCGCCGGCTGGTCGTCTCGTCGATGCCCCACCCGAGGCGGTGGCGCTCCTCGATGCTCTCCGACTTCGGGCAGTCCCGGGCCGGGTCGTACATCTGGGGCTTCCAGCGTCCCTGGGTGCCGGAGCGTCAGCTCGTCGCCGAGGACGGTGCCTTGGTGGGCCGTCTGATCAGCGACTGGGCGGGGCCGGGCAAGGCCGTGTTCCCCGACGAGGCGACGCTCGGTGTGTACCGGCGGGCCATGACGATCCCCTCGACGGCGCACTGCTCGATCGAGCCGTACCGCTGGATGGTGCGCTCGCTGGCCCGCCCGGACGGCATCCAGTTCTACCGGCGCATGAAGCGGCCCGTTCGGGTGCCGACCCTGCACCTTCACGGTTCACTCGATCCGGCGGTCCGCACCCGCAGCTCGGCCGGGTCCGGCGAGTACGTCGAGGCGCCGTACCGGTGGCGACTTTTCGACGGTCTGGGTCACTTCCCGCACGAGGAGGATCCGGCGGGGTTCTCGGCCGAACTCATCAACTGGCTCAAGGATTCCGAGCCCGATCGCTAGCCCTTCTGGCACACCTGTTCCACGAACGGCCACGTGCCTGCCGCATAAGCCAATTGGCTGACGGACAGGCGATTACGGACCATGAGGCACGGGCAGACGTCCGGGTATGGGCTGGACGCACGACTTCGGTGACGCAGCACGCAATCGTCGCTCGACCGCCACGGCGGTTCCGGGCATTCATGAGGGGGACGGCCTTCAGGGCCGGGTGCACGCTTTGCACGTCATGCATGATCCGCGGCTCGGCATCTCACGCATCCTCCGCCGCCGGGCCCGCTGGGTCTCGGCGCGGCTGCGCCATCCCCGCAACTGACGCACCGACGGTCCCGCACGGGCCGCCCGGAGACCCTCAGAGCGCGCACCCCTGGCTGTCGACCTGCTGGTTGGCGGTACGGCCCTGCGTGATGTCGTCGCGGATCTCGTCCGCCGTCAACGCGTAGCCCGTGTCCGGGTCGTCGAGCGACTTCGCGAACACGACTCCGTACACCTTGCCCTCGGGGGTCAGCAGCGGGCCGCCGGAGTTGCCCTGACGGACCGTGGTGTAGAGCGAGTACACATCACGGCGGACCGTGCCCCGGTGGTAGATGTCGGGGCCGTTGGCGTCGATGCGGGCCCGCACGCGCGCGGAACGTACGTCGTACGAGCCGTTCTCGGGGAAGCCCGCGACGATGGCGCTGTCGCCCGTCTCCGCGTCGCTGTCGGGACCGGTGAACTGCAGGGGCTTGACGTCGAGGTCCGGGACGTCCAGTACGGCGATGTCGCGCTGCCAGTCGTAGAGGACGACCTTCGCGTCGTACAGGCGTCCCTGGCCGCCGATCTGGACGGTCGGCTCGTCGACACCGCCGACGACGTGGGCGTTGGTCATCACCCGGCGGCCGGAGAACACGAACCCCGTGCCTTCGAGGACCTTGCCGCAGCTGGGGGCCGTACCCACGACCTTCACGATGGACTGCTTGGCGCGCGCGGCGACGGGGCTGCCGGCCAGCGCCGGGTCGGGGGCCTTGACCTCGGTGATGGGTTCGTTGGCGAACGGGCTGAAGACCTGCGGGAAGCCGTTCTGCGCGAGGACCGAGGAGAAGTCCGTGAACCAGGTGGACGCCTGGGGCGGCATCACCCGGGAGACGCCCAGCAGGACCGAGGAGCTACGGACCTCCTTGCCCAGCGTCGGCAGCGAGGTGCCCGCCAGGGCCGAGCCGATGAGCCAGGCGACGAGCAGCATCGCCACCACGTTGACCAGGGCGCCGCCGGTCGCGTCCAGGGCGCGCGCGGGCGACCACGTGATGTGCCGGCGGAGTTTGTTTCCCAGATGGGTGGTGAACGCCTGGCCCACCGACGCACACACGATCACGATGACGACCGCGACGACGGCCGCGGTGGAGGAGACCTCCGAACCGTCCGTCATCTGGTCCCACAGGACCGGCAGGAGATAGACGGCGACGAGACCGCCGCCCAGGAACCCGATCACCGACAGAATGCCGACGACGAACCCCTGGCGGTAGCCGATGACCGCGAACCACACGGCTCCGGCCAGCAGCAGGATGTCCAGCACGTTCACCGTCTATAGCCTCGCAGATTCGTCACCGGGCCCGTACGTCTCCGTGGTCCGGGCGGTCCCGGATCGGTGGAGCACGGAAGTCAGCCTGTCATGCGCGCCAGTCGAGCGGCACCTGCCTGGCTCTGTCCCAGGGGCGTTCCCAGCCCGCGAAGTGCAGAATCCGGTCGATCACACCGGCCGTGAACCCCCAGACGAGTGCGGATTCGACCAGAAATGCCGGGCCCCGGTGTCCGCTGGGGTGGACGGCCGTCGCCCGGTTGGCCGGGTCCGTGAGATCCGCCACGGGGACCGTGAAGACCCGCGCCGTCTCGCCCGGGTCGACCACATCGACCGGGCTGGGCGTCCGCCACCAGCCGAGGACCGGGGTCACCACGAAGCTGCTCACGGGGATGTAGAGACGGGGCAGCACACCGAAGATCTGCACCCCGCGCGGATCGAGGCCGGTCTCCTCCTCGGCCTCGCGCAGAGCGGCCCTGAGCGGCCCGGTCGTGGCCTGGTCGCCGTCCTCCGGGTCGAGCGAGCCGCCGGGGAACGACGGCTGGCCGGGATGCGAGCGCAGGCTTCCGGCGCGCTCCATCAGAAGCAGCTCGGGGCCGCGCGCGCCCTCGCCGAACAGGACGAGCACGGCCGACTGGCGCCCCGCCCCGTTCTCCGGCGGCAGGAAGCGGCTGAGCTGCTGCGGCCGCACCGTGCGCGCGGTACGGGCGACCGGATCGAGCCACTCGGGCAGGCCCTCCTCCGACACCATGACCGCAGGGCCGTCCGCCCCACCGCGCTCCGTGCCGGTCTCATGCGTCTTCATAGGCACCCCTCCGTCTCACAACGCCCGTCGTCCCGCGATTCGTTCCGCAGCGGCGGTACGCGTCAGTCGGCGCCCAGGGGAGGGGCCGGGCTTCCCGGGTAGTCCGGCGGCGGGCTCAGCCGCTGGCCCGGCTTGCCGCCCATCTCGTACTTCAGGAGCTTGCGGGCCTTCTCCGGGTCCGTCTCGCCCTCACCGTACGACGGACACAGCGGAGCGATCGGGCAGGCGCCGCAGGCGGGCTTGCGGGCGTGGCAGACGCGGCGGCCGTGAAAAATGACGCGGTGCGAGAGCATGGTCCACTCGCTCTTGGGGAAGATCGCCGCGACCTCCGCCTCGACCTTCTCCGGGTCCTCCTGCTCGGTCCACTTCCACCGCCGGACCAACCGCCCGAAGTGGGTGTCCACGGTGATTCCGGGCACCCCGAAGGCATTGCCCAGCACGACATTGGCCGTCTTGCGGCCGACTCCCGGCAGCTTCACGAGGTCCGCGAGCTTCCCCGGCACCTCGCCGCCGAAGTCGTCGCGGAGCGCGGCGGACAGGCCGAGGAGCGACTTCGCCTTGGCCCGGAAGAAGCCGGTGGGCCGGATGAGCTCTTCCAGCTTCTCCGGCACGGCGGCGGCCATGTCCTCGGGGGTGGGATAGGCGGCGAAGAGGGCGGGTGTCGTCTGGTTGACCCTCAGGTCGGTGGTCTGGGCGGAGAGAACCGTGGCGACGAGCAGTTCGAACGGATTCCGGAAGTCCAGCTCCGGATGGGCGTACGGGTAGACCTCGGCGAGCTCGCGGTTGATCCGGCGGGCGCGGCGGACCATCGCCAGATGCGATTCCGGGCGCCCCGGCTTCTTCTTCGGCGCGGCGGCTCCTGACGCCCCGGCATCCCCCGGCTTCGCCCGCCCGGCCGAGCCGGCCCCGGCGGCCCGGCTCTTCACCTTCCCGGTGGCGGTTTCCGCCGTTTTCTTCAGGTTCTTCCCTTTGCCCGCACCCTGTTCGCCCACAGCGGAATCACGGCCCTCCGACACCCCATCAGCCCCCTTGGCCTGCGCTCTCACCGGCAATCCGGACACTCGGCCAGCCTAGAGCCCGGCACTGACATCCGCCCCGGTCACGGGTGATCCGCCCCCAATCGGCCCCCTGCCGTACCCCTCGGCACGCGCGTGCGTCAAACTGGTTTGTGATTGATCGCACTGTTTTACCGTCCGGCATGATGGGGACCACGGTTCCCTGAACAGGCCGACAAGGAGAGAACTCGTGGACGACGTTCTGCGGCGCGCCCCGCTTTTCGCGGCGCTCGATGACGAGCAGGCCGCGGAGCTCCGCGCCTCGATGAGTGAGGTGACCCTCGCGCGCGGTGACGCGCTGTTCCACGAGGGTGACCCGGGTGACCGCCTCTACGTGGTCACCGAGGGCAAGGTGAAGCTCCACCGCACCTCCCCCGACGGCCGCGAGAACATGCTGGCCGTCCTCGGTCCCGGCGAGCTGATCGGTGAGCTCTCGCTCTTCGACCCGGGCCCCCGCACCGCCACCGCCACCGCGCTGACCGAGGTCAAGCTCCTCGGCCTCGGCCACGGCGACCTGCAGCCCTGGCTCAACGCGCGCCCCGAGGTGGCCACCGCCCTCCTGCGCGCCGTCGCCCGGCGCCTGCGCAAGACCAACGACCAGATGTCCGACCTGGTCTTCTCCGATGTGCCCGGCCGCGTCGCCCGCGCCCTCCTGGACCTGTCGCGCCGCTTCGGCGTCCAGTCCGAGGAAGGCATCCACGTGGTGCACGACCTGACGCAGGAGGAGCTGGCCCAGCTGGTCGGCGCCTCCCGCGAGACGGTCAACAAGGCCCTCGCCGACTTCGCCGGCCGCGGCTGGCTGCGTCTCGAGGCCCGCGCGGTGATCCTCCTGGACGTGGAACGGCTGGCCAAGCGGTCGCGCTGACCCGTCGTCGTGAGGGGCCCCGCCGGCACCGGCGGGGCCCCTCACGCATGTCAGATCAGCCCGTGCTCGGCCAGGTAGTCCAGCTGCGCCCGCACCGACAGCTCCGCGGCCGGCCACAGCGATCGGTCCACGTCCGCGTAGACGTGGGCCACCACCTCGGACGAGGTCAGGTAGCCCGATTCCACCGCGGTCTCCACCTGGGCCAGCCGGTGCGCGCGGTGGGCGAGGTAGAACTCCACCGCCCCCTGCGCGTCGTCCAGCACGGGCCCGTGCCCCGGCAGCACCGTGTGGACCCCGTCGTCCACCGTCAGCGAGCGCAGCCGGCGCAGCGAGTCGAGGTAGTCCCCGAGTCGCCCGTCCGGATGCGCCACCAGCGTCGTCCCGCGTCCGAGGATCGTGTCTCCGGTCAGCACCGCCTGATCGGCCGGCAGGTGGAACGACAGCGAGTCCGCCGTGTGGCCGGGCGTCGGCACCACGTACATCTCCAGGCCGCCCGTCGTGATCACGTCACCCGTGCCCAGGCCCTCGTCGCCGAGCCGCAGTTCCGGGTCGAGCGCGCGCACCTTGGTCCGGGTCAGCTCCGCGAACCGCGCCGCGCCCTCCGCGTGGTCGGGGTGGCCGTGGGTGAGGAGCGTCAGCGCGATCCGGCGGCCCGCCCGCTCGGCGGTGTCGATGACGGCCCGCAGATGGGCGTCGTCCAGCGGACCCGGGTCGATGACGACGGCCAGGTCCGAGTCGGGCTCGGCGACGATCCACGTATTGGTCCCGTCCAGCGTCATCGCCGACGGGTTGGGCGCCAGGACGTTGACCGCACGGGTCGTGGCCGGACCTGACAGCACACTGCCGCGTGGCTGTCCGGGCAGCGCCGCCGCGTCGCTCATGCCGCACCGCCTTCCGCGTCGCCCTTTTTCTCCCCGCCGTGCGTTTCGTCCGCACCGGCGGTGGAAACGTGCTTGGTGAATTCCTCGTGCCCCGGCCAGCTCAGCACCAGCTCGTCACCGTCCAGCCGTGCCTGCGCGAGTACGGGGGTGAGGTCCTGGTCCGATGCCGCCTCCAGCGCCTGCGCGGCGGTGGCGTACGGCCGCAGCGTCCGCAGCGTCGCCACGGTCGGCGGCATCATCAGCAGCTCGCCCCGGTCGTATCCGTCGGCCGCGTCGCCCGGGGTGATCCACACCGTGCGGTCGGCCTCCGTCGACGCGTTCCGGGTGCGCTGCCCCTCGGGGAGCGCGGCGACGAAGAACCACGTGTCGTAGCGGCGCGGCTCGAACTCCGGCGTGATCCAGCGCGCCCATGCGCCGAGCAGGTCCGAGCGCAGCACCAGCCCGCGCCGCTCCAGGAACTCGGCGAACGACAGCTCCCGCGCGACCAGCGCCGCGCGATCGGCCTCCCAGTCGTCGCCGGTGGTGTCGGTGACGACGGTCTCCGCCGTCGGACCGGCCAGCAGGATCCCGGCCTCCTCGTACGTCTCGCGGACCGCTGCGCAGACGACGGCCTGCGCCTCGGCCGGCGTGCCGATACCCAGCCGGTGCGCCCAGGTCTCCAGCGCGGGGCCGGCCCAGCGGACGAGCCGGTCGTCGTCACGCGGGTCGACGCCGCCACCCGGATAGGCGTACGCCCCTCCGGCGAAGGCCATCGAGGTGCGCCGGCGCAGCATGTGGACGGCGGGCGCACCCCCGCGGCCGGTGGCGTCGTCCCGGAGCAGCATCACGGTGGCGGCCCGCCGGGGCTCGGCGGCCGTCAGCTCGCCTGCGGCGAGGGCCCTGATCCGGCCGGGCCATTCCGGGGGGTACCACTGACCATTGGACATGGCCGGAGGCTATCCGGAACCGCGTCGATGTTCGAGGGGTCCCCGGATCCGTACATGGGGTGTACATACACAAGATCCCGTCCGGCCCTCACGGCCGGACGGGATCAGGGGTGGAACGGTACGGATCAGACCCCGGTCAGCTCGACCTGGATCTCGACCTCGACCGGCGCGTCCAGCGGCAGCACGGCGACGCCCACGGCGCTGCGGGCGTGCACACCCCTGTCGCCGAGGACCTCGCCCAGCAGCTCGCTCGCGCCGTTGATCACACCGGGCTGGCCGGTGAAGTCGGTGGCCGAGGCGACGAAGCCGACGACCTTCACGACCCGGGCGATCCGGTCCAGGTCGCCCGCGACCGACCTCACGGCGGCGAGGGCGTTCAGCGCGCAGGTCTTCGCGAGCTCCTTCGCCTCGTCGGCCGTGACCTCGGCGCCGACCTTGCCGGTCACCGCCAGCTTGCCGTCGACCATGGGCAGCTGACCGGACGTGTACACGTACACCCCGGACTGCACGGCCGGCTGGTACGAGGCCAGCGGCGGTACGACGGCGGGAAGCGGCAGTCCGAGCTCGGCGAGCTTCGCCTCGACGGTGCCCGCCACTACTGCTTCTCCCGCTTCAGGTACGCCACGAGCTGCTCGGGGTTGTTCGGGCCGGGAACGACCTGGACCAGCTCCCAGCCGTCCTCGCCCCAGGTGTCCAGAATCTGCTTGGTCGCGTGCACGAGAAGGGGCACGGTCGCGTATTCCCACTTGGTCATGGCCCGACTGTAATGCCTGCACAATCCGGGGGACGCGCAGCCTCGTGCGTAGCCTGCGGTGCGACTGGTTAGGCTCGAATACGTGAGCAGGTTCCAGGTCGTCAGCGGCAAGGGCGGTACCGGTAAGACCACGGTCGCCGCCGCCCTCGCGCTCGCCCTCGCGGCCGAGGGCAGGCGCACCCTCCTCGTGGAGGTCGAGGGCAGGCAGGGCATCGCCCAGCTCTTCGAGGCGGATTCCCTCCCCTACGAGGAGCGCAGGATCGCCGTCGCTCCGGGCGGCGGCGAGGTCTACGCCCTCGCGATCGACGCGGAGCTGGCGCTCCTCGACTACCTCCAGATGTTCTACAAGCTCGGCAGCGCGGGCCGGGCGCTCAAGAAGCTCGGCGCGATCGACTTCGCCACCACCATCGCGCCCGGCGTGCGGGACGTCCTGCTGACCGGCAAGGCGTGCGAGGCGGTCCGCCGCAAGGACCGGCAGAACCGGTTCGTCTACGACTACGTGATCATGGACGCCCCGCCGACCGGCCGCATCACCCGCTTCCTCAACGTGAACGACGAGGTGGCCGGGCTCGCCCGGATCGGCCCGATACACAATCAGGCGCAGGCCGTGATGCGGGTGCTGAAGTCCCCGGAGACCGCGGTGCACCTGGTGACGCTGCTGGAGGAGATGCCGGTCCAGGAGACCGCGGACGGCATCGCGGAGCTGCGCGCCGCCGAGCTGCCGGTGGGCCGGGTCATCGTGAACATGGTGCGCCCGCAGCTACTGGACGGGGACGCGCTGCGCGCCACGGTGGGCGGACGGCGCAAGGAGATCGCCAAGACGCTGACGCGGGCGGGCGTGACCGGCGCGGCGGGGCTCGTACGCCCGCTGGTCGAGCAGGCCGCCGAGCACACCCAGCGGGTCGCGCTGGAGCGTGAGCAGCGCACCGTGCTGGCCGGGCTCGGGCTGCCGGGGTACGAGCTGCCGCTGATCGGCGAGGGGGTGGACCGGGCCGGGCTCGACCACCTGGCGGCCGCGCTCCGGGAACAGGGCGTGGGGCAAGCGGGAGCCGGACGAGGGGCGGGTTCATGACAGCGCGCACGAAGGCGGGGGCCGGCGGGGGTGCCGGTTCGGAAGGCGTACCCGATGGTGCCGGTTCGCAAGGCGTACCCGATCTGGACACCGACGCGCTGATCGATGACCCGGGCATCCGGATCATCGTCTGCTGCGGTTCGGGCGGCGTCGGCAAGACGACCACCGCGGCGGCCCTCGGGGTGCGGGCGGCGGAGCGCGGCCGCAAGGTCGTCGTCCTGACCATCGACCCGGCCCGCAGGCTCGCCCAGTCCATGGGCATCGACTCACTGGACAACGTCCCGCGCCGGGTGAAGGGCATCGAGGGCTCCGGTGAGCTGCACGCCATGATGCTCGACATGAAGCGGACCTTCGACGAGATCGTCGAGGCGCACGCGGACGGCGAGCGGGCCCGCGCGATCCTGGAGAACCCCTTCTACCAGTCCCTGTCGGCCGGCTTCGCGGGCACACAGGAGTACATGGCGATGGAGAAGCTGGGGCAGCTCCGGGCGCGGGACGAGTGGGACCTGATCGTCGTGGACACGCCGCCGTCGCGTTCCGCGCTGGACTTCCTGGACGCCCCGAAGCGTCTGGGGTCGTTCCTGGACGGGAAGTTCATCAAGCTGCTGATGGCGCCCGCGAAGATGGGCGGCCGCGCGGGGATGAAGTTCCTCAACGTGGGCATGTCGATGATGACTGGGACGCTGGGCAAGCTGCTGGGCGGTCAGTTCCTGCGTGACGTACAGACGTTCGTTGCCGCGATGGACACCATGTTCGGCGGCTTCCGTACCCGCGCGGATGCCACGTACAAACTCCTTCAGGCACCCGGTACGGCGTTTCTCGTCGTCGCGACTCCGGAACGGGACGCCCTGCGCGAGGCGGCGTACTTCGTGGAGCGCCTGGCCGCGGAGGACATGCCGCTCGCGGGGCTGGTGCTCAACCGGGTCCACGACAGCGAGGCGGCGCGGCTCTCGGCCGAGCAGGCGCTGGCCGGCGCGGAGAAACTTGAAGCAGAAAATCTTGAAACCGGCGGCATTGTGGATCAGACGGCCGGGAAGGCTGGACTTCGTGAGCCCGCCGACTCCCCCACGGACGGGTACGCACCCACGCCGGACTCCGGTCCCCGGCCTGCCGGGACGGCAGCCGTCACAACCGAAGAACTGACCGCGGGCCTGCTCCGTCTGCATGCCGAGCGGATGCAGGTGGTCGCGCGCGAACAGGACACACGCGACCGCTTCACCGCGCTGCACCCCGAGGTGGCCGTGGCCGCCGTGGCCGCGCTGCCCGGAGACGTCCATGACCTCTCGGGCCTGCGCGCCATCGGGGACCGCCTCGCGACCGGTTCCGCACCGGACGGGGCCGCCTAGCCCCTCGTCCCACGCAAGCCGTACACCGTACGGTCCGCCGGGGGCTAGCCGACGGCGGCGAACGTCTCGTGCAGCTCTTCGCTGTCCTCCAGGCCGATCGCCACGGGCAGGATGCCCGAGGAGCGCTCGTACTCACTGCGGGCGGTCTCCAGCAGCCGGCGCCAGGACGTCACCGTCGGCCGCCTGCGCAGCAGCGCACGGCGCTCCCGCTCGGTCATCCCACCCCACACGCCGAACTCGACGCGATTGTCCAGCGCGTCGGCCAGGCACTCGGTCCGCACCGGGCATCCGGTGCACACCGCCTTGGCCCTGTTCTGCGCTGCCCCTTGTACGAACAGTTCATCCGGATCAGTAGTGCGGCAGGCTGCCTGCGCACTCCAGTCGGTTACCCAGCCCATCCCGGCGCCGTCCTCTCCCGAATCGAGGCTCCCCCACGGCGGCAGCGGCATATTCACCGCTGCCAGTTGAGGACGTTACGGAAGGTGGCGACAGCACAACACCCCCTTCGGGCCCAATCTTGAATGGCCCGAACGGACTATGCGTATACGGCAGATCACCCAGGGGAGTGAGGTGAGGACATGCGGGAATATCCCGTCAGAATCGGGACAGTCTGCCAGAACCACATCGGGCAATCGGTGAGACACGGGGCGAATTCGGGAGCGCCGGGTGTGTGGCCGGATCGTGCACGGGGGTTGATACGGAACCGGACTGCTGTGACAGTTGAGAGCAGCTTAGGCCAAGGCATATCCGTGTGTCCGGCGAATGGGAACCTAGCCCCCTCGCGTCACCATGCCACCAGGTCCAGCAGCCGCAGCGCGGCACCCACGCCGGTTCCGAATGTCACGGTCCGGTACGCGAACGCTCCGAGAGGCCCCCGGTCCCACGGAACACTCATATCTACGGATTAGGCTGCCCCCATGCCAAAGAAGCGCTCGGGCGGGGGTCTCACCACGACCCAGCAGGCCGCCAAGTTCCTCGGTGTCGCCGCACTCTCCGGAGTCGTCCTGGCGGGCATCGCGCTGCCGGCGGCCGGAGCACTGGGCCTCGCGGCCAAGGGGACGGTCGACGGGTTCGACGAGATCCCGGCCAACCTGAAGACCCCGCCGCTGAGCCAGCGCACCAAGATCCTCGACAGCAAGGGCGGCCTGATCGCGACGGTCTACTCGCGCGACCGCACGGTGGTGCCGCTCACGAGCATTTCCCCGTACATGCAGAACGCGATCGTCGCGATCGAGGACGCCCGCTTCTACGAGCACGGCGCGGTCGACCTCAAGGGCATCCTGCGCGCGCTGAACCGCAACGTCCAGGCGGGCGGTACGGCCGAGGGCGCGTCGACCCTCACCCAGCAGTACGTGAAGAACGTCTTCGTGGAGGAGGCCGGCGACGACCCGGCCAAGGTCGCCGAGGCCACCCAGCAGACGCTGGGGCGCAAGGTCCAGGAGCTGAAGTACGCGATCCAGGTCGAGGAAGAGCTCGGCAAGAAGAAGATCCTGGAGAACTACCTCAACATCACCTTCTTCGGGCAGCAGGCGTACGGCGTCGAGGCGGCTTCCCAGCGCTACTTCTCCAAGTCGGCGAAGGACCTGAAGCTGGAGGAGGCGGCGCTGCTGGCCGGGATCGTGCAGTCGCCGAGCCGCTACGACCCCATCAACGACACGGAGGAAGCGACCAAGCGCCGCAACACCGTGCTCCAGCGGATGGCGGACATCGGCAAGGTCTCGCAGGAAGAGGCCGACAAGGCCAAGAACACCCCGATCAAGCTGAAGGTCAAGCGACCCCAGAACGGCTGCATCACGGCCGTCAGCGGCGCCGGGTTCTTCTGCGACTACGTCTCGAAGATCGTCAAGAACGACCCGGCCTTCGGCAAGACCGAGAAGGACCGCGCCAAGCTCTGGGCGACCGGCGGTCTGACCATCAAGACGACCCTGGACCCGAGGTCGCAGGCCGCGTCCAACGAGGCCGCCGTCTCCCGGGTCAACAAGGACGACAAGGTCGCCGACGCGGTCGTGCAGGTCCAGCCCGGCACCGGACGGATCCTGGGAATGGCCCAGTCCCGGCCGTACGGTCTCGACACCTCCAAGCACCAGACCGTACTGAACCTCTCCGTCGACCACGCGATGGGCGGCAGCTACGTCGGCTTCCAGGTCGGATCGACGTTCAAGCCGATCACCGCGGCGGCGGCGCTGGAGAAGGGCATCAGCCCGGCGCAGAGCTTCGACACCCCGCGCAAGATCAGCCTGCCCGCCGACGCCTTCCGCACCTGTGAGGGCGCCCCCACGGACGACAAGCCGTGGGAGGTGCAGAACGAGACGGAGTCGGAGAAGGGCATGTTCGACATGACCAGCGCGCTGGGCAAGTCGATCAACACCTACTTCGCGAAGCTGGAACAGAAGACCGGCCTCTGCGAGACGCTCGCGATGGCGAAGAAAGTCGGCTACGAACGCGGCGACAACAAGCCGCTGTGGCAGGTCGCCAACACCACGCTGGGCGGGCAGGAGTCGACCCCGCTGGCCATGGCCTCGGTGTACGCCACCTTCGCCAACCGCGGCACGTACTGCACCCCGGTCGCGCTCCTCTCGGTCACCAGGCCGAACGGGAAGCCGATCGACGTACCGAAGTCGCAGTGCAACCGCGCGATGAGCGAGCACACGGCGGACACCATAAACCAGATGCTCAAGGGCGTCGTCGAGGACGGCACCGGTACGCAGGCCGGCCTCAGCGACCGTGACAACGCGGGCAAGACCGGTACCACCGACGGACGCAAGAACGCCTGGTTCGTCGGCTACACGCCGAACCTGTCCACAGCGGTTTGGGTCGGCAGCGACGGCGCCCACCAGAATGAAATGACCGGCATCGTCATCGGCGGCCAGTTCTACGACAAGGTCTGCGGAGGCTGCCTGCCCGGTCCGATCTGGCGGACCGCGATGACCGGCGCCCTGAGCCCGTCCGAGACCCCTTCCTTCAACCCGGTCGACGTACCGCGGGCGAAGGAGAGGGAGGACAAGGACAGGAACAAGGGCGGGGACAAGAAGAAGCCGGGCGACAACAAGCCCGGCGGCGACAACAACCCGTTCCCCGGCATCAGCATCCCGCCGGACGTCCTCGGCGGGAACAACGGCCACGGCCGCGGTCAGAACGGCGGCGGTACGAACGGCCCCTGATCAGCCGTTACGCAGACGAGGGCGGGGCGCTCCGGATCATCCGGGGCGCCCCGCCCTCATCCGTACGCGGCCGACTCGGCCTTCGCTCAGCCCGCGAGGAGCTTCTTCACCGTGGCGGCCACCCGGCCACCCTCGGCGCGCCCCGCGACCTTCGGGTTGACGATCTTCATGACGGCGCCCATCGCGCGCGGCCCCTCGGCCCCGGCGGCCTTCGCCTCGTCGACGGCGGAGGTCACGATCGCGGTCAGCTCCTCGTCGCTCAGCTGCTGCGGGAGGTACGCGTCGAGGATCGCGCCCTCCTTCTTCTCCCGCTCGGCCTGCTCGGTCCGGCCGCCCTTGGCGAAGGCATCGGCGGCCTCACGGCGCTTCTTGGCCTCCTTGGCGATCACCTTCTGCACCTCGTCGTCGGAGAGTTCGCGGGCGGTCTTACCGCCGACCTCTTCCTTCGTGATCGCGGTGAGGGTCAGCCGGAGCGTGGACGAGGTCAGCTCGTCACGCGCCTTCATGGCCGTGGTGAGGTCTTCCTTGAGCTTGGACTTGAGCGTGGTCATGAGGTGATTGTGGCAGGTGCGGGGCGCCCGGCGCCCGCCTGTTTTCCCGCGGGCGCACGGTGTCTGCGACGATGGGCGCATGCGCGCACGCTACGGAGTACCCCTGAAAATCACGGCGGTCACCGCCGCGGCCGGCGCCGCCGGTCTCGCCTACGCCGCAGGCTTCGAGGTCCGCTCGTTCCGCCTGCGCAGGGTCACGGTCCCGGTGCTTCCGAGGGGTGCGCGCCCGTTGCGCGTCCTCCAGGTCTCCGACGTGCACATGGTCAGCGGACAGCGCAAGAAGCGGGCCTGGCTCCAGTCCCTGGCGGGTTTGCGCCCCGACTTCGTGGTGAACACCGGCGACAACCTCTCCGACCCCGAAGCGGTGCCGGAGCTGCTGGACGCGCTCGGCCCGCTGATGGAGTTCCCGGGCGTGTACGTATTCGGCTCCAACGACTACTACGGCCCCAAGCTGCGCAACCCGGTCCGCTATCTCTTCGAGAAGGCGTCGGGCAAGCACGGTCTCAACGGCAACGCCCCGGCGACCGGGGTCGTCCACAATCCGTGGGAGCCGATGCGCGACGCCTTCGACGAGGCGGGCTGGCTCAACCTGTCCAACACCCGGGGCCGCCTCAAGCTGGACGGCCTGGAGCTCGCCTTCACCGGCCTGGACGACCCGCACATCAAGCGCGACCGCTACGCCGAGGTGTCCGGCGGCCCCGAGACGGGCGCCGACCTCTCGATCGGCGTGGTCCACGCCCCGTACCTGCGCTCACTGGACGCGTTCACGACGGACGGTTACCCCCTGATCCTCGCCGGTCACACCCACGGCGGCCAGGTCTGCATCCCGTTCTACGGCGCCCTGGTCACCAACTGCGACCTGGACACGGACCGCGTGAAGGGCCTCTCCACCCATTACTCCGGCGGCAACCGCGCCTACCTCCACGTCTCGGCGGGCTGCGGTACGAGCCGCTACGCTCCGGTCCGGGTGGCCTGCCCCCCGGAGGCGACCCTGCTCACGCTGACGCCCCGGGACGCCTGACCGGGCCACCCCCGTCGATCACGACAAAAACCGGATTTCGTCTCCGGGCGCCGGTGGGCTAGAGTTGTCGATGTCGCCGGGAGACCGGCGGCGATCGGGGTGTAGCGCAGCTTGGCAGCGCGCTTCGTTCGGGACGAAGAGGTCGTGGGTTCAAATCCCGCCACCCCGACAGCTGAAACACCAGGTCAAGGGCCTGATCCTCTCTGAGGGTCAGGCCCTTCCTGCGTCTCTGGAGATCGTTTGGGAGAAATCTGGGAGAAGATCTTGGTCCCCGTCTTCCAGACGGTCCCGCATCTCGCAACCAGCGGATAGCAGCCGTCACGCCGCTGAACCTGTGCGTTCGCCAATCTGCATCCAGGGCGCCCGCACCGAGGTGCCAGGAGTCGGCCCCCGCACGCGGTGTTCCCTCACCTACAGATCCCACTTATCCTCGCGATCACGCAACCGGGGGTGGGTGGACATGGCTGCTGAGGCAACGAGCTGGCAGAAGGAGCAAGTCAGTCGCGCTTACGTGCATGCCTTAGCAACGCAGGGCGGGTACACGATCTGCGACTGGAACGTGGACAAGGACGGCGTCGATGTCACGCTCCGATCGCGTGGCCTCATGGTCGACATCCAGCTCAAGTGCACTCAGAATCCACGCACTGTCAGGAGCGGCTACAGCTTCGACCTGGACATCGAGACCTACGACAAGTTACGTGACCCTGAGCGCTCAGCACCTGGTCACCTTGCGCTGCTCATAGTTCCGCCCGACATCGGGCGCTGGGTTATCCACCAGCCGGATTCGATAGTCCTTGCTTGTCACGGCTATTGGTCCTCCCTCTACGGGATGGGGCACGCTCCTGGTAGTTCCACGACTGCGGTCCACCTTCCTGAGCACCAGGAGCTCACCGTGAAGGCCATGGGGACCATGTTCGATGCGGCCCGTCGCATGACCAACAGCGCTGGTCTGGGGTTGAGCTGACATGGCGGACATCACCCCAGACTTCGGCCCCGAAGAGATTCGCAGCTACCTGAAGGTCACCGGATGGGCCCCGGTATCGGGCGGGGACGTAGCCGAGCTATGGAGGCTTCCGGGGCCGGCGGACGAAGTCGTCCTGGTCCCGATGAAGCCTGGCGCACCAGACTTCGCCAAGAGGGCACGGATCCTCACCCAGGACCTGGCAAGGGTCGAGTTCGAAGACGTCCAGACAGTCCACGACGCCATCGCCACGGTCTACAACGACGTAACCGACCTCCGGGCCTCCCACCCATCAATGAGCGACGGATCGATCCCGCTTGAGTCCGGGTACGAACTCTTTGTCTCCGCCAAGCGCCTCCGTGTGGCCTCGGCTGCAGCGACGATCCGACGGCAAGGGCACTTCCGGAACTTCCCGACTCGGGCACGTGATCAAGCGCGGGAAGTCCGCCTGGGCCAGACTCGTCGTGGCTCCTACATCGTGCCCATCATCAGCCAGGCACGCTCGCCCGAGGACGTCTACTCACCCAGGCAGGATCACATCGACGTTCAGATCGAGGAAACTCTCTTTGACCGCCGGGTGACGGCCACAATGTCTCGCGCGCTCGGAGTGCTGGAAGAAATGGCAGGCGCCGAACACGCGCCCACCGCAAGCGAAATCAACGACTCCATCGGTGAAGGCGTCTCATACGAGCTGTGCCAGGCTCTCGCCAAGGTCGTGAACACAGAGTCCGTCAATGCGCTCGACGTTGCTTTCAACTGGTCCCGAGTGGCTGCGCCACCTCCCGGTACGCCAGCGCATGTCGAGTTCAACCGCGATGCGATCGAGATCGTGGACCTGGTGTCCGAACAGCTGAAGACCAAGGTCTACACGCGAGAGCACCTGATCTACGGCGTGGTCACAGACCTCAGTCGCCACCCCGATGACGACACCGGCCGAGTAGGAGTCCAGACGCTCATCCAGCGCCGCAGCCGCACGGTATGGATGGACCTTGCCGACAGGGACTATCACGCAGCCGTGCACTGTCACGATGCCGGAATCCCGGTGCGCGTGAGCGGCACGCTGACCAGCCCACCCGGTGGACTCGCCCGCATGGTCGTCACTGCCTTCGGCCCCGACCCGTCGCTGGGAGCAGACGACTAGCAGCCCAAAGTTGGCGAGGTGGGACTGTCTCAACGACAGTCCCACCTCTCGGCCAACGCTGGCCTCCGGTCTATCCCTCCGGCCTCAGCAAGCGATCGAGAACTCGAACCGGTGAGGTCGGGCACAGGGCGCGACGCGCATCGAGCGCGGCCTCCCACTGCTCGGTCAAGCCGCGCATGAGGCGCCGGCGCATGCCGGGCGTGACGTGCGCGTAGCGCGCCGACACCGAGCCGTCGATGTGGCCCATGCGCTCGTCCATGAGGACCTTCTCGGTGCCGAGGTCGTCCATCATCGTGCGGTGGGTGTGCCGGAGCCCGTGGGGTGTGAGGCCCTTGGCGATCGGGAGCCAGCAGGCGTCTGCCCGAGCTGATGCTCCTCGACCTCGGGCCGGGATGCCGGGCCAAGGCTCGCCGAGGATCGGTACCGGGCGGGCTTCCTGCGGTGCCTTCTTCGGGTACCAGCCGGAGGCGGCCGGGGTGAACAGCCAGGTGGCGAAGCCGTTTCGGCGCCAGTGGGCGGCGTGCTCCGACGTGGCGCCTCCGCGTACAAACCCGAGCTCTGCGATGGCGAGTTCAACGCGTACGCGTGTGTCCTCGCGTACGCGGTCGGGGTGGTTGAGGACGTTCGAGACTGTGCCCGTGGAGACCTCGGCGCGGCGCGCGACGTCGGCGAGCTTCGCGCCCTGGTGACCGCCCGTACGGGCTGCTCCCTGGCCTCGGAAGACGTACGTCCTGCCGTGGCAGGGGCAGGACGTCGGCTTCGTACGGGCGATGTGGTTGAAGACCAGGGCCGACAGCCAGTCCATCGAGTCGATGGTGCGATAGCTGTCGTCCTTGGGCGGGCAGCGGACCAGCTCGCCCGTGTCCAGCTCATACAGCTGCCACTCGACACGGAAGGCGGCGGGGCGGACGAACTCCGTTTCCAGGCCGACGATTTCGCCCCACCGCTTGCCGGTGTAGCCCTTCAGGACCGTGGCGACGAACTCGTCGTCTCGTCCCGAGAGGAGGGCTGCCCGCTCGGCGGTCAGCAGGATGCCGAGCGCGTCGGTGACGACCTTCTCCGGCCCGCGGTCGCGGGAGCGGCCGGCGCGCTTACCTCGGCCGCGTCGGCGGGCCGCCGGGTTGGAGGTGAGGAGGCCCTCGTCGATCGCGTCCTCGAAGATCAGGTGGAGCGTCGAGCGCCAGGTCTTGACGCTGGAGGCCGCGTACGCGGCGCGCTCCTTCTTCTCCCACAGCTCGACGTCCGTGCGCTGGATGCCTGCGAGCGCCTTGTCGTCGAAGTCGGGGAGCAGGTGCTCCTCGATGTGGCGCTTGTAGTTCTGCATGGTCGACGCGGCCAGGTCCTGGGCGGCGTACCAGCGGCTGGCGTACTCACCGAAGGTCTCCTGGCCGAGGCCCGGGTCGCGCCATTGGCCACGGCGGACGGTCACCTCTTCGGCGTCTGCGGCCTGCTTGGCCTCGCGCTTGGTGGCGAACTTGACCACGGCGCCCGTGGAATCGGCGACGGTGCCGTACTGGCCGTCGGCGATCTTGTACCGGCCGCGCCAGTAGCCGCTGCGCTTCTCTGCGTACCCCACAGATTTCCCTCCCTTCTGTCGTGTGGGGTGCGTTAAGCAGCGGTTCCGTACTGGGACTTGGCCATGCGCCGTGGCGCCCGAGCCTTGAGGCGGACGGTGGGCTCGGGCGTCTCGCGCCGTTGCCGGGCAGGAGGCTTCGGAGCAGGGGTCGAGACAGCGCCGTGCGGCTGCGGATGCCGCGCCGGACGCTCTTCGTGCATGCGGACGATCTCGGCAAGGTGCTCGCCCGAGAAGCGGTACGCGCGGCCGACGCGCGTGAACGGGATGAGCCGCCGACGGGCCCGGTCCTTGACCCACCAGGCGGAGCAGCCGAGAACCTCGGCGACCTCCTCAGGGAGGTAGAGGCGCGGCAGGGCGGAGTCCGGGGGCGAGAGGTGCGTGGAGGCAGGGGGTATTGCGGCTTGGCGCAAGGAGTGAGTCCTCTTCAGGTTCATGGCGGGCGTAGGCGCGGCAACACCGGTCCGCCGGTCGATCGCTAGGGATGAGGGGAAAGCTCCCGTGCTGGGGGTTTGCAGGCCCAGGACGGGAGTGGGCGCTGGAGCTACGCCTCGTCGGCAGAGGGAGCGTCGACGTCACCAGGCGGAGGACCGTGCATCTTCAGCATGGTCTTGCTGGCCTCCTCCGCGATGGCGCTCTGGACCATGAGGTCGGCCTCCTCGCGGATGTCGACGTGCTCGGCAAGGTAGGCGTCGAGCGCTTCGCGCGCCTCCGTGAAGGCCATGTTGGCTCTCTGCGTCGCGCGGAACGCGTCCACGACCTCGTCGATGAGTTCCATGGCGCGGGCCTTGGCCGCCAGCTGGGGTGGCCCGACGAGGTTGCGCAGGTCGATGCCGAGGACCTCGGCGAAGCCGATGGCGTCGTCGAGGTTGATACGGCGCTTGCCGTTCTCGATCCGCCAGACCGCGGACGGGTTCATTTCGAAGCCGGCCTCGTTGAGCCGGTCGGACAGCGCGTTGGTGCTCCAGCCGCGGGCCTCGCGTTCCACCCGGATGCGGGTCGCGACGTTCGCCTCGCCGCTGAGCAGGACGCCGTCGGACGGTTCTTCCTCCGCCACCGGCACCCCCTTCCGTTCGTAGCAGTGCACTGCGGTTTGCAGCTCAGCCTAAACAGTACCACCGTTACTGCGAGACGCAAAGCACTTCTGCAATCTGCAATTCGTGTGGCATAGTGGTGGCATCCACCCCACTGACCTCAGGAGCCCAGACGAGCGCACGCCGCATGAAAGAAGCCCCCGGCGATGCCGGGGGCTCAAGCGCAAACCTCTCAACCGCCATCCCTAGCGATCAACCTGCGGAGTCCGGGATTGCCGTCCCATATGGCCCGCAAGCAGAGGAGCTGATGCCCAGTATGACCGATGCCCAGCCGAGTACGCCATCCCTTCCCGAGCGCTCCGGCACGCCCTGGCCTCCGGTCGCCGTGCCGGGCCAGCCGTCCGGCGCTGCTGCCCCTCCGGCAGAAGAGGACCGCGACGACACCGCCTCGCCCATGCCGCTGCCCGAGGGGGCGCAGATCCTGGACGACCTGCGGGCACAGCTGACGCGGTATGTGGCGATGCCGAGCGAGGAGGCCGTCACGGCGGTGGCCTTGTGGATCGCGGCGACGCATCTGCAGCGTGCGTGGCAGCACGCGCCGCGCCTGGCGATCGTCGCGCCGGAGAAGCGGTGCGGTAAGTCCCGCCTGCTGGACGTGGTGACCGAGACGGTGCACAACCGACTGATCACGGTCAACGCCAGCGCGGCGGCGATCTTCCGGTCGATCGACGGGGACGACCCGCCGACCCTCTTGGTCGACGAGGCCGACACCATGTTCAGCACCACCAAGGCCGCGGAGAAGAACGAGGAGGTCCGCGGCCTGATCAACGCCGGGCACCAGCGTGGCCGCCCGACTCTCCGGGTGTCCGGGCCCGAGCACCAGGTGCAGGAGTTCCCGACCTTCTCCATGGCCGCGCTGGCCGGGATCGGCGACCTGCCCGACACCATCATGGACCGCGCGGTGGTCATCCGGATGCGCCGCCGTGCGGCGGGCGAGAAGGTCGCCTCCTTCCGCACCGGCCGTGACACCCCCGCCCTGAACGCGATTCGTGATCGCCTCCATGCCTGGCTCCAGCCGCTGTACGTACCGGCCATGGAGATGGAGCCGCCCATGCCGGTCGAGGACCGCGCGGCGGACACCTGGGAACCACTGGTCATCATCGCCGACCTCGCCGGAGGCGACTGGCCCGCGCTCGCCCGTACCGCCTGCCGCACCATGGCCGACTACGAGGCCGGCCAGGACGAGGAAGGCGGCCTGCGCACCCGCCTCCTGGTCGGCATCCGCCGCGCCTTCGCCGCCGTCAGCGACCCTGCCGTGCTCAGCACGAAGCAGCTGCTGGAGTCCCTCAACGCGGACAAGGAAGCCCCCTGGGCGGAGTACGGCGCCAACGGCCTGACCCCGCGCGGCCTGCAGCTGCTCCTCAAGCCCTACGGCATCGGCTCTGCCAACCGCCGCTTCCCCGACGGCACCCAGGCCAAGGGCTTCGCCCGCAACCAATTCCTCGACACGTGGGCGCGCTACTGCCCCGAGCCGAAGCCGGTGGACGTGCCCGCCCAGAGAGCGGCCGAGCCGCTGCCCGGCACCGCCGCCTGACCCGACTCCACTCGCATCACTCGTCCCCGCGCAGGTCAGCGCAGGGACGAGTGAACACCCCGCAACGAGTCGAGTCGACATCACCGCGCCACTCGTACCTGTTCTGACCAGGCACGCGACGAGTGGTACGAGACATCACGCCGTACGGCGGCCCCGCCTTGCCCTCCCCCGCGCCGAGGCCGCCACGCGCCACGCTCACCTGGAGTACCCCGCTTGCTCGCCCGCGTCATCACCCGCCTCCGCCCAACTGAGTCGCGCCCGCGACCTCGCCCTGCCACCGATCCTGGAGAGGCTCGCCGCGCACGCGCCCGCACCACTCTCGTCCTCGGCCTGGTGGCAGTCGTCCTCATGGCCTTCCGCGTCTCGTGGAACGCCCTGTCCGACGTCGCCCGCGCCATCGGCGCCGACTCCACCGCTGCACTGCTCTACCCGATCGTGGTCGACGGGCTGATGGCCCTCGCGCTCGTCGCCACGCTCGTACTGACCGGCCCCGATCGGAAGTTCGCCCTGCGGGTCCTGGCGACCTACACGCTCGCCAGCCTCCTGCTGAACTACGTGCACGGCCTCATACCGGCCCTGCACAGCGAGTCGATCCGGTGGGGCCGACTGGCCGACTGGGACCCTGCGAACTGGGCCCTCGTACTCCTGGCCACCTCGCTCCCAGTCGGGTCGATCTACTTCGGGTCCGACCTCGTGGCGAAGGTGCTGCACCACACCCCAGAGTCGGCCGACTCCGCCGCAGTAGCCCCTGGCCCGTCGGCCGACGAACACGCTGATGAGTCGGCCGTCCAGATCACGGGCACGCAAGCCCCCGAGTCGGCGCCTGACCTGGCCGAATCGGATCCCGAAGGGGCTCGCGATGCGGCGCCCGTGAAGGAGCCGACCGAGGGCGACGAGTCGGCCTCCATGGCCCGATCAACCCGATCGGTCACCGTGGCGGAGTCGACCGGAACCCTCCGCCGGCCGGCGACCGGTCGGGTACCCGTCGCGGCCAAGCCGACCGTCGACCGCCTCCGCACCGACGCCGAAGTCCTTGAGGAGGCACGGCTCCTGACCGCCTCCTGGAGCGACGACTCGCTGACCGCCGAGCGTCTGCGCAACGAACTACGCGTCGGCCAGAACCGCGCCCGTGCCGTGCGCGACCAACTTCGGGCCGAGCGCTCCAGCCTGCCCGAGCCCGTCATGTACGACAGCCCCGAGGGCGAACCTCTCGGCGTACTCGACGGCGACGCCCCACAGCAGCTGAGGAAGCCCGCTACGGCCCCGTCCGGCACGGCCTGACCCAGCGTTCGCGCTGGCCCGCCCTTGTGCCTCCCCGTGTCGACGAGCGCGAGGAGGCACGGGGCCCGCCTACAGCGAGCCCCCCATCCCCCAGCACCCCACGGAGATCCAGCCCATGCACGACCCGCACAACGAACTACCGCTCCACCAACAGGAGATGACCGATGGCCTCAACAGCGCAGCAAGTTGTCGGGTAAGGAGTCCTTACCCGGCCTCCGCCCCACAGGGGGCGGAGGCGTCCGGCGCCGAGGCGGCACCGGAGTCGGCCGGCCCGGGGGTGCCAGCCGAGATGGGGGCCAGCAAGTCCTCGCCGATCACGCCACAGAAGCCCGTTCAGCGCCGCCGTCTGCGCGACAAGCAGCTCCGCGAGCGCCGCTTCCACCCGCGCTACAACGACGACGAGTTCGCCCTCGTGAAGCAGGCTGCTGTCCTGAGCGGCATGGCGCCTGGTGGCTATGTGGCCGAGTGCTCGCTCGCCGCTGCCCGCTCCGATGACCCCACCGCAGCCGTTGCCGACTACCGCGCCATGATCAAGGCACTCATGGCTGCCAACGGCAAGCTCGGCCAGATCGGCAACAACCTCAACCAGCTCACCTGGCACCTCCACAAGGACGGCGCCTGGCCCCACCCGGCCACCGTCCAACAGCTCTTGGATCGCGTCGACGCGTCCGTCGCTGAGCTGGACACCGTCATCGCCCAGGTCATCGAGGGGCGGTGATCAGGTGATACCCAAGATCATCCTCAGCTTGGGCCCAGCAGCCACGCGCCGCACGATCGGCTACCTCTTCGGCAAAGGCCGGGCGAACGAGCACACCGACCCGCACCTCGTGGCCTCCTGGAACAGCTTCGCCCCCGACCCCGGCCGCAGCCCCCATCGCGACCCCAAGGACGTGATGGCACGGCTCGTCGCGCAACTCGACCAGCCCGTGAAGATGCTGGGCGACAAGGCGCCCAGGGACACCGTGTGGCACTGCCCCGTCCGAGCGGCACCCGAGGACCCGATCCTCACCGACGCCCAATGGGCCGACATCGCCCGCCGGATTGTGGCCGCCGCCAACATCGCCCCCGACGGAGACGAAGAAGCCTGCCGCTGGGTCGCCGTCCGTCACGCCGACGACCACATCCATATCGCCGCCACCCTCGTACGACAGGACGGCCGGCGTCCCGATCGCTGCTATGACCAGCGTGCTGTCCAACGCGCGGCTCGCAAGATCGAGGTCGACTACGGGCTCAGGCGGTTGAAGCAGGGCGACGGCACCGGCGCCAAGCGCCCCACCAGCAAAGAGCACTTCAAGGCCAAGCGCCTGGGACAGGACGCCGCCACTCGTGATGTCCTCCGTCTGCGAGTGCGCCGCGCGGTTGCCGCCGCCGCCGACGAGGCCGAGTTCTTCGCCCTGCTGGAGGCGACGGGCGTGACCGTACGCCTCAAACTCGGCCCCTCCGGCGACGCGCTCGGCTGCAACTTCGCCCTGCCCGACGACACCAACGACAAGGGCGAACCGGTCTTCTACTCGGGGTCCACGCTCGCCCCCGACCTGTCCCTGCCCAAGATCCGCAAGAGCCTCGCCACCACCAGCCCCGATCCCGTGACGGCCCCACCAGCCGATCCGTGGCGCCAGGCGACAGCCGCCGCCGAACGCGTACCCCACCACCTCATCCACGGCGACGACCCGACCGCCCAGGGCCAGCTGGTCGCGCTCGGCGCAACACTGGACATCCTGTCGTTCACCGCACCAGCCGCAGTCAGGGCCGATCTGGAACAGGCCGCATCCGCCTTCGAGCGCGCCACCCGCTCCCGCATCGCGGCCGACCTGGACAGCTCCCGCGTCCTGCGCCGCAGCGTTCAAGCGATCTGGCGCGAGAAACCCGAGGACGGTGACGGGACCGGATTCACGATGCTCCTGGACGCCGTGCTCACAGCGGTGGCGTTCGCGATGCACTGGCACCGCACGCACCAGCACGCACAACAGGAAGCAGCAGCCGAGCAAGCCCTTGTCCATCTGCAGATCGCGTGCGCGCAGGCAGCTGAGCCGGTCGTGGCGGGCCTCGCGCAACGCGCTCCCAGCCTCCAGATGAAGCAGCGCTTCGCCCGCCACCTCCAGCAGGCGGTCCCCGATCGCGCCGAGCGCATCCTGGGCGACCCCGCCTGGGACGCGCTCACAGCCGTGCTCGCCGAAGCGGAGGCCGCCGGGCACAACGCAGACGCGCTTCTCAACCAAGCGCTCGACCAGCGCACCTTGGATGACGCCCGCAGCCCCGCACGTGCGCTGACCTGGCGCGTCCGGCGTCTGGGCGAGCGTCACGCCCCCAGCCCTCGGGCCCAGGCGGCAAGGGCTCGCAGTGCCGCACACGGCTACGTCGGCTCGACCCGCTCAATCCGCTCGACGCCCGCCGCACCCCTACAACCGCGGACGCCATCGCGCCGACGCTGACCAAGGAGCGCGCAACATAGCCGACGATCGCCGGTTACCCAAACCGGTGATTGTCCGGAGTATTTGGGCCTCAACCCCCGAACTCCGAAAGGAACCCCTGCATGCCCTCGCCCGAAATCCGACCGCACATCGTCACCCTCCTGTGCCGCGCTGACTTCAAGCTCCGGTCCGACACCAAGACGTGGAGCGACCGCTCCGGACGCCCGCTCACGGAAGCGGAGCAGGCAACAGCCCTCTCCGCCACCAAGGACGAATTCGAGGAGTTCGGCGCACAGCATCAGCGCTACATGGAGTATCTGCGCACGAAGGAGGACAGCCCCGACATCCTCCAGACCTTCCTCGCCCCGTTCATGGAACGGCTCACCGAGAAGAACCTCGGCAATGCGGTCGAGCTGATGACCAGCGAGGACAGGGCCGAACTCGACCGCATCCTTCGCCTCATGATCGAGCCGGCTCTCCCGTTCACCCCGTACACCTTTTGAAAGGCGTCACGGCCACGGCGGCGCTGATCAGGCCCGCGGGGACAGCTCGGGAGTGAGCAGTTCCAGCGCTTCCTCCCAGCGGTAGCGGTCGGCCCCGCCGCCGGCCTTCGGCTGGTGGGGCTCGTACGAGCCGATCAGGACGCCCATCTCGCGCAGCACGTCGAGGCTGCGTGCGTACGCGGGATGGGCGGCCTGGGCTCGGTTGAGGTAGGGCATGACCGCGATGGGGATGCCCATGCCGTGCGCCTCGCACAGAATGCCCAGCGCCAAGGTGTCCGAGATCCCTGCCGCCCATTTGTTGATCGTGTTGAAGGTGGCCGGCGCCACCGCGATGGCATCGGAAGGAGGCAGCGGGCGCGGGTCACCGGGCATCCGCCACGCTGAGCGGATCGGGTAGCCGGTCTGTGCCTTGACCGCCTCGGCGTCTATGAAGCCGAGGCCCTGCGGGGTAGCGACGACCCCGACGTCCCAGTTCGCCTCCTGGGCCGCGGTGATCAGCTTGTCCACGTCGCCGGCGATCCCCGAGGCACATACGACGACGTAGAGAAACGGCTTCTTGATCTGCTGGTCTGGCTGATCACTCACGCGGGCACTCCCAGTTGGCGACTGAAGCGGTGCAGTTCAGGCAGCGTACGGCGGCGGTCGCGAGCGGTCGTGTCGGCCACCGACTCGCGGATGGCCGGGCGGCGGATGTCCTCCAATGCCTAGTGCGGTCACCGGGGCCCGTACGACTCAGTGGCTCGCGTCAACGGTCACGCTGTCATGGGCGACAAGGCGACGCAGGTCGAATCCCGGCGGAAGTCAGTTGCCTCGACTCAACCGGTCGGACATCAGCGTCGTCGCCAGTCGCTCGGGATCTCCGTCGTAGACGACGACGTCTTCGTCTTCAGCGGGCGGATCGAATCGGGCGAAGAAGTCGTCGAGGGCTTCAGGGGTGACCGTGAGGGCGTTGGCGTCCTCACGCTGGTTGCGTTCGGCCAGGCGCTGGAGCAGCACGTCGCGGTCGGCGGGGAGGTAGACGACCCGCGGATGACCTCCGGCTCGGCGGGCGGAGTCTCGCCAGGCATCGCGCTCGTCGCGGCGCCAGAGCCCGTGATCGAGGACGATGTCGTTACCGGCCTGCAGTTCCTTGGTGAAGCGGGCCCGGATCGCCTCGACGACGGGGCGTTCGCGCTCGAAGTAGGTGTGCTCGGGGTAGTCCACGCCGTAGCGGCCATGCAGGCGATGGACCTCCTCGTCGACGGAGAGCCGGGTGAAGCCGTGCGCCGCGAGAGCTTGAGCGACGGTGGTCTTCCCGGAGCCGGTCAGCCCGGTCAGGAGAACGGCGAGGGGCACAAGGCTTCCCTTCTGTGGCGAGTGTGTGTCAGCAGGCATTGTTCCTAACCGCGGTGGGGGGTCGCGTGTGGCGGTCGCCAGGAGGTGAAGATGCCGTGGGCCTCCGTGGTCCAGCTCGACGGCATCCTGTTCAAGGTCACCTGCCGGAAAGCGAACCGGGGGTCACTCACGTTGATGGCACCGCCGTGGCGTCCGACGTGGGCCAGGAGGTGGCCGGCCTCGTCGCGGACAGCCGGAGTGTGTTCCTGCCAGACGCCGGACGAGAAGTGCTGGACCCGACGGCGCAGATCATCCAGGACACCGGCGCGCCATTTGAAGTGGTGGACAGCGCAGAGGTGCTCGGGGTCGGGCCGGTGATCCGGAGCTCGGTGGTTGCCTGATGCCACGGCGACGTCGTGGCGGGCGAGAACGACCTTGCGGGGGTCTCCACGCAGGAGGCGGTGGGTGAGATGGCCGCCGAGGGGATACGCGCGGTCGAGGCCGCCTTCGGGGCGCCAGCCAGTAAGGCGTCCGCTGGCCGCGACTCGGTCGAGCATGAGGCCGCCGACGGCGCGGTGTCCGGCGGCGTCGGCTCGGGCCATGACGTCGGTGAGATCCGCTGGGTACTGCTGGAATTCGTCAGCGTCGGCGAGCAGGTGCCAGCCGGGCCCGGCGCGATGCCGTAGTGCGTTTCTGAGCCGGGTGTTGGTGTGCTCGTGCCACGGACCGACGCTGGTCCCGATGGGAACGATGCCGCATCCACGGGCGGTGGCCTGGAGGTCACGTCGCAGTACGGGAGAGACGTGCTCGGGGAAGTGGAAGGCGAGCAGGAACCGCTCGACGCCCAGTTGCTGGTAGTGCCGCACCCAGGCGGTAAGGAGCGGCGGCTCGATGGGGCCGATGACGGCGATCAGGGCGGGCGGTGCGGTCAGCATTCGACGCTCCTCGGACGGGGCTCCGCGTTTTCCAGGGAGGCGAAGGTGTGGGTGAGGAAGTCGGCCTGCTCCGCGGCGGAGCGCATCCCGACCTGCTCCGGTGCCTCGGGGCCCGGCCGGGCGGGCGGCATGCGGATGATCGTGTGCAGCGCGTCCGTGAGGGCGGGAGGTTCGCCGGCGGGGTAGGTCCGGGCCCAGGGCAGTCCGTCCAGGCGGGTGGTGAGCGCGGGGTCGTGGTTCGAGACGAGCAGGGGGACCCCGAGGCGTGCGGCATCCATGACCAGGCCCGATTCCTTGCCCGTGCCGGGAAGGCGGGTGACGAGGGCTACGTCGGCGGCCGCGTACACAAGACGCAGAACGGCCTCACTGACAGGGCCGGGCACCGTGTGAACGCGCAGACCCGGCAAGCTGCGCCAGCGCCCCAGAACCGTCTCGTCGAGCGGGGTGCCGACAACCACCAGATGCAAGGGCTCCTTGAGCCGGGGCAGAGCCTTGTCGACCGTGTCGATGTCCTTGTACGGCCACCAGCCGCCGACCAGGCACACCACCGCCTCCGCTGCCGGGATGCCAAAGGCCACTCGGCCGCCGTCGCGCTCCACGTCGGTGAGGCCCTGGCCGTCATCCACGGCGAACGGACTGATGACCGCAGGCAGGTCAGGGAACGATGTAGAGAGCTGACGGCCCACGGCCTGTGTCGGGCACACCGCGATCGTCCGTTGCTCACCTCGGCGAGCGAGCCGGCCGAGCACTCGCACGAGCAGGTCCTCGGTGGTGACCTGCTCGTGCACGAACCGCAGGTGCGGCTGGCCGCCCAAGAGCGTCGCCAGCCCGTGCAGAGCCTCGCTCGCCGTGAGGATCACGACCGCGTCAGCACCGGGCGCCTGCTGTCGGGCGATGCGCAGGGCGGACGCTTCGGCGAGACAGCGGGCGAGGAGCGTGATCTGGTGCGGTAGTCGCCGAAGCCGGCGAGGCCACCTGCGGGGTCGGAAGGCCCACTGGCCGACAGCGGAAACGCGAGTCGCCAGCCTGGACAAGGCCAGGAGCATACCCGCCGTGGCCCCGTGCGGACCCGCGAACGTGCGGGCTCCCGTCTCCCGCAAGGCCGTCTCCCCATCGGCCGCGATCCCGTTCGGAGCGATCACCACGCTCCCGGGGCGGGCCCGGGCGAGAGCGATCAGGGTGCGCTGGTGGTGCCCGCCCATGCGATGGGCGTACGGCTCGATGAGTACGAGTGGCTCACTCATCCCGAGATCACCTGGTCCCCGTGCGCAGCGGTGAAGCGCTCTCGCAGCCACGCGGGGTCGTTGAGGTGATCGAACTGTTGCGAGTCGCGGGCCGCCTCCCGAGCGAACTCGATCCCCTCGCTCGCCCCGACGGCGGCAAAGTCGGCGAACTCGCCGGTGCGGCTGCCCGTCCACGCCTTCATTCGCCGACGGGCATCGTCGTCGGCCATCCCGTACTCGCTGCCACGGGCGAGCATGGCGCACTCACGGAAGCCCGCCTTCCAGGCGTGCAGAGGGCTTTGGTTGAACCGTGTGATCCCAGCGTTCTGACGGGCGAACTCGATGCGGCCGGGCAGAGCTGCGAGAACGTCCACGGCCGCGCCCATGTCGCGCAGTGCGCTGCGGCGCATCAGTTTCAACCCGCCGTAGCCGTAGATCAGGCCGTTGACGGGATTGACCGCCTGCCAGACACGCATGGAGACGCCTTCGTCTAGCGGTTCGACCACGGACGGGTCGAAGTCGGTGTTGATGGCGAAGTCACCGTCGGCGAGGAAGAACTGCTCGTGGTCCACGACCTCAGCGCACAGCCGGTAGGCCCTGCGCATGCCGTGCACCCCGTGCAGGCGTTTGACCGTGCCGCCGAGTGTCCGCTGGAGTCGGGAGTGCAGGGAGTCGGCCATCGGCTCGTCGTAGGACAGGAAGACCGCGTCGAAGCCGGTCACGAGATCGCCTCCAGGTACCGGGCGGCGATGAGCGCGGGCGTGAAGTCGTGAGTGGAGGCGTACGCGCGCTTGGCGTGCAGGGCGTGGAACTCGTCATCCGTGACGAGGCGTTCGGCCAGGGCTACTGCCTCTTCGAGCGCGGTGAAGCACAGCTCGGGATCGATGTGTTCGGCCAGCCAGCCCAGCCTGGGTGCGATGACCGGAAGGCCCATGCCCTGGCAGTCGATCACGCTCATCGACCAGGGGCAGCCGTGCCGGAACGGGGCGATGCCGAAGCGGGCGCCGGCCAGCAGGTGCTTGTAGCGGGTGCGGTAGCCGCGATCGGAGACCACCTGGACGTGCGGGAGAGCGGCCAGTTGGTCCCGCATCCGCTCCGGGCTGTCGTCCAGCCCTTTGCGCTCGGCCCGGCGGTCTCCGAAGAGGTCCATCACCCTCAGCCGCACCTTGCCGGACTCTGTCAGGTCGCGCGCCATACGGACGAACTTGTCGGTGCCGTAGTGCGCGTAGAGCCTGTGGTTGTAGATACCGATCTTGCTGTCCGGCCTGAGGTCGGAGCTGGTAGCGGCGGGATCGCGCACCAGCCGCTCGTCCCGTGGGGCCGGAACCACGCGGAGCCGGTCGCCCAGATCTACGGTCATACGGGTGGCGGCAGCCGACACCCAGGAGGCGGCCGTGGAGGAGTGCACCATCACGCGGTCGCAGGCGGCCAGACCGGCGGCGAACGCCAGCTGCACCGGCCGGCCGAGCCCCGCGTCGTTCAGGGACGGGTCGAGCAGCAGCTGGCCACCGCTGTTGAAGGAGAAGGGGAGGTAGTGACAGTACCCGGCGAGTAGTGCGTCAACTCCGGCCTCCAGCAGCGCGGTACGGATCGCGGGCGCCTCCTCGATCTGGTTGGCCACCACCACGTCCGGCCGCTCCGACCGGATCAACGTGACGAGCTCGTCGACATCGTTCGAGAAACGGGCCCGGTACTTCGTCCCGGGCGTCTTCGTCTGCCGGAAGCCGCAGCGGGAGTCACCGGCGGCGGCCGGGGCCGCGACGGTCACCTCGGCGCCGGCGTCCACCAAGGCCGGCGCGAGCAAGTCGGCGAAGATCCACCCCGAATCCGCCGACAGTCGGTCAGGGTTTGAGATGTTCAGCAGGTACAGCACACGCATGAGATGTCGCCTCCCTCATCTGCCCGGACGGGTCGATCCGGGCCGCTGAGGGAAGGAAAGCGGTGACGGGCACCGTGACGGGATGATGAACTTGGATCACTCACGGTTCATTCATGCTCACCAACAAGTGACGCGGGGCGGGGCTTCGATGGACGCGCACAGCGAGGAGATCACCGTCGAGCAGGCGGCCGAGGGCTTCGCAGCCGAAGTAGCCAGGTGGCGGGAAGTACGCGGCATGTCCAAGCGCGCCCTCGCACGGGCCATGGGCTTCGACCCGTCCTACGTCAGTCACGTGGAATCAGGCCGCCACAAGCCCAGCGAGGAGTTCGCCCGCCTCGCCGACGAGGCGCTTAACGCCGGAAAGGCGATCTGGCGGCGGTGGGGCGACTACGAGCAAGCCCGCGTTCGCGCAACCAACCGTCCGGCTGTGCCGACTCAAGCCTCCTCCAGGACGGAGCAGCCGTACGCCACCGGTTCCGCTCTTGTCGTCGAGCACGACGCCGCCCTGCTCCAGTACGACGGCAGCGCCTACCGCCTCACCATGCGCAGACTGCTGCGCAACACCGGCACCGAACCGATCACCCGCTACCTGATCCGTATCTCCGTCGACTGCTACCCCGGCGATCCGGAGCGCTCCAACATCCACTACCGGGCTCATCCGCTGACCTGGAACGAACTCGACCTCACGGCGACGTGTCGCGGCGAGACGATGCGCTGGCAGGCCAAGCACGACCGCGACGCCTTCAAAGAGGTCTGGCTGCTGTTCGACAACGAGCGTGGGCGCTTCCCGCTCTACCCTGGCGAATCCGTGTGGATCGAGTACGCGTACACCGTCGGAGACGACAAGTGGGGCAACTGGTTCCAGCGCGCCGTCCGCCTTCCCACCGAACAGCTCGAAGTCCAACTCGCCTTCCCCGCGCACCTGGATCCGGTCGTCTGGGGAACCGAGACCTCCATGACCGCCGAAGCGTCCCCGCTGCGCACCCCGCCCATCCGCAGCGACGCGGGCGAACTGAGGCAGTTCACCTGGATCACGGCGACACCCGCCCTGCACGCTCGGTACCGTCTGGAGTGGCGATTTCGGGCCAGGCCCGAACAGGACATGAATCAAGGGGAGTTCAGGTGACCGACGTACGGCCCAGCCAGCGCATGCGCGATCTCGGAGTCGTCCAGCGCGGCGCCGGCATCCTGGACGAAACGGCCCGCGCCTTCAGCCTGCCCGCCGAACGCGACGAAGCCGAGCGCATCACCGACGAACTGTTCGCCGCCCTGGACCGCATCGGCCAGGTCCACCCCTTCGCCAAGGGCATGGGCATCGCCGCCCCGCAGATCGGCATCGGCCGAGCCGCAGCCGTCGTACAACCCCCTGCGAACGCCCCCGCCGTCATCCTCCTCAACCCGAAGATCACCGCCCGCTCCGAGGAGACCGACGAACACTACGAAGGCTGCCTCAGCTTCTTCGACGTACGCGGTCTCGTGCCGCGACCGCTGACGATCACCGTCGAGACCACGACCCTCACCGGTGAGACCGTCACCACCGTCTACGAGCGCGGCCTCGCCCGCCTCATCCACCACGAGATCGACCACCTCGACGGCCTGCTCTACACGGCCCGCATGCAGAACGGTGTCGCCCCGATCCCGGTCGAGGAGTACCGCCAGACCGGTCAGGCGTGGGCCTACGAACGATCCTGACCTCGGGCTGATCGGCGATCCATCCTCCGGAACACCCCATTCCGGTGCCAGGCCGAGCCCGGCCGTCGGCCGGCCGGTTCTCCAGCGACAGCGTCGCCAGACTTTCAGAGCCTCTTGACGCTGTCGGATGGGTAGGGAGTACTGCGAAAGTTCGGCAGGAGGATCACGCACTGACCTGGGGGGCGCAGTGGCAGGCAGAAACGGGGCGGGCGGGAACGATCCCTATGCCAAGGAACGCGCGCGGCAGGCCAGGGAGGCCGAGAAGGCGCGTAGGGCCGCCGAGGCCGAGGCCAAACGCAAGGCGCGCGAGGAGAAGCTCGCGCACGAGACGGCCCGCGCGCAGGAGGCTGTTGACCGCACCTACGTGGTCGAGAACGACGTCGAGCAGTTGGCGAATCTTCTACGAACAGCTGTGCTGGACGGCAGCCCTCTGACCTTCGACCGGCTCAAGCAGGAGTTCACGCCGCCAGTGTTCAGCCCTCCCAAGGGCCGGACCAAGGCTGCCCCGCAGCCCCGCTGGGAGGAGTACGAACCGGAACCGCCACGCGGTTTCCTCGGCGCGCTCGGCTTCGGGCGCAAGGGATACGACGCCGAAGTCGAATCGGCTCGCGTGCGGTTCGACAAGGCACTGCGCGACCATGCCCGGGACGAGACGAAGCGCGTCGAGAAACTGGACAAGCTCCGCGCCAGGCACGCGGAGCAGAACCAGCAGGAGGCCGCCCGAGTCGAGGAGTGGAACGCCCGCGTCGAGGAACGCCGGGCTGCCTATCGCGAGCGGGACGTCGAGGCCGTGGAGTGGTTCATCGACCAGGCACTCGCCGCCTCCACGTACCCACATGGCTTTCCCAAGGCACACCGGGTTTCGTATCAGGCAGACACCGGTGACCTGCTCGTCGAGATCGACCTCCCGCTGGAGGACGTCGTTCCAGCGGCCCGCGCGTATCGCTACGTGAAGTCCCGCGATGAGATCAATCCCGTGCCCCGTCCCGACAAGGAGCGCAAGGAGCTCTACGCCTCTGTCCTCGCCCAGACCGCGCTGCGCACAGTGCACGAGCTGTTCGCCGCTGACACGGAGGGCACCGTCAAGTCGATCGCCCTCAACGGGCATGTGGCCACCATCGACCGGGCCACCGGGCGCGAAGTACATCCCTGCCTGATCACCCTCCAGACGGACCGGGAGGAATTCGCGCAGCTGGTCCTGACACAGGTGGACCCCCGGGCCTGCCTGAAGCGGCTGCGCTCACTGATCTCGCCGAACCCGTACGAATTGGAACCCGTGCGACCTCTGGTCACGTTCGACCTCAGCAAGTTCCGGCTCATGGACAGCTTGGACGTCGTGGCAGGGCTGGACAGCCGCCCGGTGCTCATGGACCTGACGCCCACGGAGTTCGAGCACCTGATCCGGCAGCTGTTCGAAGCCATCGGTCTGGACAGCGTGAACACCCAACCTTCCAAGGACGAGGGCGTCGACGCCATCGCGATGAACACCGACCCGGTGATGAAGGGCCTGTGCATCATCCAGGCGAAACGCACCAAGAACGTGGTGCCGTTCGAGACCGTCTCTGCCCTGGCCGGCGTCGTGGAACACAAACGTGCGGCCAAGGGCATCCTGGTGACGACCTCATGGTTCGGTCGGGCCAGCGAGGCGTTCGCCAATGAGCACGGACGTCTCGAACTGCTCGACGGAGCCAACCTGGTCCACCTGTTCAAGGAGCACTTGCGCCTTGACGTGATCCCAGGACCGGTGCCACCGAAGCGCCGGCCGACGTGAAGCAGGCACCCCGGCCCGGCGCCAACCGTCCAAGCGGTCGCACTCAGCCCTGAGCGCTCCAGATGACGTGGTTCGCCATCTGGAGCGCTCGATCCGCTCGGCTGTGCCCGAATGGTCAGCAGGCGAGGTCTCGCCGGCGGGCTGTTAAAGCTGCTTCATGGCGCACGGCTTGGTGGCAGCGCACACGGTCAGCGGCCCTCGGCCCTGGGAACAGCAGTCGCCTGTTCAGCGGGTGCGGGTGCAGTCATGTCGAGCAGAAGCAGTGCGTCGTGTTCGGGGCTGCCGGGTTCCGCGGTGTACACGCCGATGCGCTGGCCCGGGGTGCCCTCCACGTGCAGTGACTGCGACGTGAGGGTGAGGGCGCCGACCTGGGGGTGTTGGAAGGTCTTGTGGGCGGGTTTGCGGCCGGTGACCTCGTAGCGCTCCCACAGGCCCGCGAAGTCCGGGCTCTTCAGAAGGAGTTCGCCGACGAGCTGGGTGAGGTCGGGGGCGTCGGGGGCGGTGCCGGCGGTGGCGCGCAGCCGGGCGACGCAGGCGGTGATCTGGCGATCCCAGTCGGGGAACAGGTCCCGGGCGGCCGGGTGGAGGAAGAGGTACCGGGCGAGGTTGCGGTGTTTGACCGGCCAGTCGTCCAGGCCCGCGTACAGGGCGAGACCGCCGGGGTTCCAGGCGAGCACGTCCATGCTGCGACTGATGACGTAGGCCGGGTTCGGGCGCAGCGACTCCAGCAGCAGCTTGAGGTGCGGCCGCACGGTACGGCTGGGCGCGGGCGGTGGTTCGCCGACGTAGCGGGCGGCGCGGGCGGCGAGCTCGCGCAGGTGCTGGTGTTCCTGGTCGTCCATGCGTAGGGCGCGGGCGAGCGCGTCCAGGACGGCGGGGCTGGGGCGGGTCTCCTTGCCTCGTTCCAGGCGTACGTAGTAGTCGATGCTGATCCCGGCGAGGGTGGCCAGTTCCTCGCGGCGCAGCCCTGGGGTGCGCCGGACGCCGGCGCCCGGGGGGAGGCCGGCGTGTTCGGGGCTGGTCTGGGTGCGGCGGGCGCGCAGGTAGCGGCCCAGCTCGGCGCCCTCGCTGTGTGCGCTCGTCGATGCCATGTTCCCAGTCTCACGCGCCGCGCAACTGCTGCGCAGCTCGGAGGGGGGCCCTGTCATGACCCCCGAAGAGCCCGCCCTGCCACATCGTCGCAATCCGGGCGAAGCTGAATGAGCAAGACGCCGGAACCCCGGGTGCTGCCCAGGGTTCCGGGAACGCCACGACGATGCGATGCGAAGAGGGCGAGATGCGCTACATCAAGCTGCGTGACCTGGAGGTTTCCCGGATCGGTCTGGGTGCGATGGGCATGTCCCACGGCTACACCGGCTCCGGCACGGACGACGCGGAGTCGATCCGGACGGTGCACCGGGCGCTGGAGCTGGGCGTCACGCTGATCGACACGGCCGAGATCTACGGCCCGTACACGAACGAGGAGCTGCTGGGGCGGGCGCTGAAGGGCCGCCGGGACCGGGCGGTGCTGGCCACGAAGTTCGGCCTGGTCTCGCACGGCGGCGAGGGCGCCTGGAACCTCGACTCGTCCCCGGCGAACATCCGTACCGCGGTCGAGGGCTCGCTGAAGCGGTTGGGCACCGACCACATCGACCTGTACTACCAGCACCGGGTGGACCCGAACACGCCGATCGAGGAGACCGCCGGCGCCGTCAAGGAGCTGATCGAGGCGGGCAAGGTGCGCGCCTTCGGGCTCTCGGAGGCGGGCCCGGACACGATCCGCCGCGCCCACGCCGTACAGCCGGTCACTGCGGTCCAGTCCGAGTACTCGCTGTTCACGCGCGGTATCGAGGAGCGGATCCTGCCGGTGCTGCGGGAGCTGAACATCGGCCTGGTGCCGTTCTCCCCGCTGGGGCGCGGTGTCCTGACGGGCACGGTGCGCTCCACTGAGGAGTTCGACGAGAACGACTTCCGCCGCGACAACCCGCGCTTCACCGGCGAGAACTTCCGGCGCAACCTCGCCCTGGCCGACGAGGTCAAGGCGCTGGCCGACGAGGCGGGCGCCACTCCCGGCCAGGTGGCGCTGGCCTGGCTGCTCGCCCAAGGTGACGACATCGCCCCGATCCCGGGCACCAAGCGGGTCAGCCGGGTCGAGGAGAACACCGCGGCCGACGCCGTGACGCTGACCGCCGAGCAGCTGGAGCGGCTCACCGCTCTGCCGCCCGCCTCGGGTGACACGCACACCGAGGCGCAGGCCCGGATGCTCGAACGCTGACGCCGCCCGGCCGCCCCGACCAGCCCCGCCATCCCCCGTTTGGAGCAACACTCTCATGCGCGCAGCCGTGATGTACGGAGCCGGAGACGTCCGCGTCGAGAACCGGCCCGACCCCAAGATCGCCCAGCCCACCGACGCCGTGGTCCGCGTGGTCGCCTCCTGCGTGTGCGGCAGCGACCTGTGGCCCTACGCCGCCATGCCCGCCACCGGGACCGGCCGCCCCATGGGCCACGAGTTCCTCGGCATCGTCGAGGAGACCGGTGCGGACGTTCGCGGGCTGAAGGCCGGGGACCTGGTCGTCGCGCCGTTCACGTACAGCGACAACACCTGCGACTACTGCGCCAAGGGGCTGCACATCTCGTGCCGCAACGGCGGCCGGTACGGCCTCGACGGCGTCGACGGAGGCCAGGGCGAAGCCGTCCGCGTCCCCCACGCGGACGGCACCCTGGTCAAGCTGCCGGTGGCCGCCGACTCCGCCCTCATCCCCTCGCTCCTTGCGCTGTCGGACGTGATGACCACCGGCCACCACGGCGCCGTCACCGCCGGCGTCGGCCGCGGCGACTCGGTGCTCGTGGTGGGCGACGGCGCGGTCGGCCTGTGCGCGGTCATCGCCGCCCACCGGCTCGGCGCCGAGCGGATCGTGCTCGCCGGCCGCCACACGGCCCGCACCGACCTGGGCCGCCACTTCGGCGCCACCGACGTCGTCGCCGAACGCGGCCAGGAGGGTGTCGCCCGCATCCGCGAGCTGACCGGCGGCGTGGACAAGGTGATCGAGGCCGTCGGCACCCGCCCGGCCCTCGACACCGCGCTCGGCGCGGTCCTCGACGGCGGGACCATCAGCCGCCTGGGCGTGCCGCAGTACGAGGAGGGGCCGATCGGTCCCGGCCTGTTCATGCGGAACATCACCCTGACCGGCGGCGCCAGCCCCGCCCGCGCCTACATCGAGCAGCTGTTGCCCGACGTCCTGGACGGCACCATCGGCCCCGGCCGCGTCTTCGACCGCACCTACGCCCTCGACGAGACCCCGGACGCCTACCGGGCCATGGCCGACCGACAGGTACTCAAGGCCCTCATCCGCCCGTAACCGACCGGCACCCGCCAGCACAGCGAAGGACATCCCGCTCATGCAGACCGTCACCCTGAACAACGGCGTCGTCATGCCGCTCCTCGGCTTCGGCGTCTACCAGATCCCCGCCGACGACACCGAGCGCGCCGTCTCCGAGGCGCTGGCCGCCGGCTACCGCCTCTTGGACACTGCCGCCGTCTACGGCAACGAAGAAGCCGTCGGCCGCGCCATCAAGTCCAGCGGCATCGCGCGCGAGGACCTGTTCGTCACCACCAAGCTGTGGGTCCAGGACAACCCGGCCCAGGACAACACTCGCCGCGCCTTCGAGACCTCCCTGACCAAGCTGGGCCTGGACCACCTCGACCTGTACCTGATGCACCAGCCCTTCGGCGACGTCTACGGCCAGTGGCGCGCCATGGAGGACCTCAACCGCGAGGGCCTGGCGAAGGCGATCGGCGTGGCCAACTTCTACCCAGACCGGCTCATCGACCTGATCGTCAACAACGAGATCACCCCGGCCGTCAACCAGGTCGAGACCCACCCCTTCTTCCAGCGCGCCGACTACCAGTCGTTGATGCGCGAGCACGGCGTGCAGATCCAGTCCTGGGGCGGCTTCGCCGAAGGCAAGAACAACCTGTTCACCAACCCGACGCTCGCCGAGATCGGCAAGGAGCACGGCAAGTCCGTCGCCCAGGTCGTCCTGCGCTGGCTCACCCAGCGCGGCGTCATCGCCATCCCCAAGTCCGTACGCGCCGAGCGCATGGCCGAGAACATCGACGTATTCGACTTCGAGCTGACCGACGAGCAGATGACCGAGATCGCCACCCTCGACACCGGCAGCTCCCTGTTCTTCGACCACCACGACCCCGAGATCGTCACCTGGCTCGCCAAGCGCCGCCTGGACGCCTGACCCGAGAGTCTTCAACAGGGGCGGGCGTCCACCGGACAACCGGTCGGTCGCCCGCCCCTTCTCCGCTTCCGGAACCCTCACGAAGGGCCCACCCGTGAACCGATCCCGCCCTGGATCACTTCCGCGCCGCACCCTCCTGCGCACCGCACTGCTGACCGGAGCCGCCGCCATGACCACCCCCCACCTCGCCGGCTGCTCAGCAACGGAGGACGAGCCGATCCCCGACCGCCGATCCTCGCCGAGCACCACACGCAGCGGAACGGCACGCGGCAAAGCACTGCTCGCGTACTTCTCCCGTGCGGGCGAGAACTACTACTACGGCGGCCGGACCAACCTGAAAGTCGGCAACACGGAAGTCCTCGCCCGCAAGATCAGCGACCTCATCGACTGCGACGTCCACCGGATCGAGCCTGCCGACCCCTATCCCGACAGCTATGACGCGACCGTCGAGCGCAACGTCCGCGAGCAGGACGCAGACTCACGCCCCGCGATCAAGGGCCGACTTCCCGACCTCGACGGTTACGACACCGTGCTGCTCGGCAGCCCCATCTGGAACGTCCGCGCACCCATGATCATGACGACATTCACTGAGCAACTCGACTTCACCGGCAAGACCGTCGTCCCCTTCACCACCCACGCCATGAGCGGCCTGGGCACCACCGAGCGCGACTACGCGGCCTCCTGCCGCGGCGCCACCTTCGCCAACGGGCTGGCCGTCCAAGGCGAGGAAGCCGACCAAGCCGATCGCGACGTCAAAGCATGGTTGCAACGCATCGGTCTGACCACCGCCTGATCCCGGCTGCAACACCGCCACTCCTGGGTTGCATGTCAGGGAAGCCGAAACGGCTGGGTTCGCTGTCAAAAGACTCACGTGAGTGTCAGAGGACAACTGCCCAGTCCCTCGTGGGTCGTCCGAGGGGTCTGGTGGTCCAAGCAGTCGCGATGAGATCGACTGGGCAAGGGTCGCTGTCGACAACAGAGGCCACACTGGAAAAGGCCGTGACGGCCTCAAGGGCTGCTCGTATCTTCAGACTATGACCGTCACCACGCGACGGGAGCTGGTGAGCCCCGCGACCCGCAACGCCTTCCGCTCCCTGGCCACGGACCTGACCATTCGGATTGTGGCCGACTTGTGGGAAGACCACGGGTTCGCACCCATCCCTCCAGATGAGCTGAAGTACCAGGACCCGGGCCAGCGTCGGACCGAGTTCATGCTGTACGCGGAGGGTGTGGACTGGTCCGATCCGAACCAAGTGCGGCGTGCGCTCTTGGTCTTCGAAGACTTCATCCGCGCGTACCGGAACCCGGACGACCAGGGCACGCCGAAGTGGTTGGACGACATCAGGGTGCGTCTGGAACGGGACGGCTTCGCTCTCGACAAGGAGGGAAGGATCTCCTGGTCCAACCCGCCGGTGCTCGTCCGTGATCTGAGCGCCCTGAGCGACGCCTCGGGCATCACGATCGAGCTTGAACGCATTCGGAGAGACCTGACCACCGATCCCCACGGTGCCATTGGCGCGGCAAAGCAGCTCATTGAGGCGACCGCGAAGACGGCCCTTGGCGAGCTGAACGTCGACATCGACAAGAATGCCGCGCTTCCCGCTCTCATCAGTACGGTCCAGAAGGCGCTGAAGCTCGACGCCGGCTCGGCGCCTGACGGCCCAGACGGCAGCAAGGCCGTGAAGAAGATCCTTTCGGGCTCGGTGAACATCGCGGTCGGAGTCGCCGAACTACGCAACCAGGGCTTCGGAAGCGGACACGGCCAGGCGAGCGCACCGTCCGGTCTTGGCGTGCGTCATGCCCGTCTGACGGTCAACGCAGCCGTCACCTGGTGCGAGCTGATCCTGGACACCCTGTCCGACCCGACCGCACCCTGGCGAAAGGCGCAAGTCTGATCCCTGCAGCGGTCGCGCGAACTTGCTTCCGCAACGCGACTTCAAAGTGGGGCTCGGACGTGATCCGCGGACTCGACACCTGGTGCTGGGAGAAACCTGGGAGATGATCTTCCTCAGGTGACCAACCGAGACCCCGCCACACCATCTCAGATCGACGCCCTGACCTGCACGTTTACGAGATCCGCAGGTAACGATCTTGACCGAACCTCATTCGGGACGAAGAGGTCGTGGGTTCAAATCCCGCCACCCCGACAGCTGAAACACCAGGTCAGGGGCCTGATCCGCGAAAGCGGGTCGGGCCCCTGAGTGGTTTCCGGAGGGATTCCGGGGCGGCGGAATGCGCCCGCCGAAAGGCAGGGCCCTACGGCAGTCCGATCGCGGTTCGGGGTGGGTCCCCAGCGTGGCCGGGGCGCTGGGGCTGGGGCGGCGGGGCCGGTACGGAGCGGAAGGACACGCCCGGGGGCGGAGTCACCGGGGTTCCCCGACCTTGGCTGACGGGTGCGTCCTGGTCGCCCTTGCCGCAGGCGGACGGCCAGGTCCTGGGGCTCGTCACGGGCTCGCCGTTGTCGGTGAAACAGTTGCCGCGAAGGGCGGCGACCGCCAGCACCAGATCGGTTCCGTTCGTGTGGACGCGATTGCCGCGTACCGCATTGTCGCGGGCCGGGTACCCCTGTTCGTCGCGGAGCAGAAGCCCGGTGGCGCGGTTGCCGGTGATGGTGTTGTCCTCGATCCGGTTGCCGACGCCGCCACCGATCCCGATGCCGATGCCGAAACCGCCGTCCGCCTGGGCCGGCGAGGAGGGTTCGTTGTTGTCGGCGATGACGTTCCGGCGGATCAGCGCATGGCGTTGCGGACCCAGCGCTTCGAGGTCGTTGGAGTTGAGGGTGAGGCCCACCCGGTTCCGGCGCACCTCGTTCTCCTCGACGGTCAGCTTCTCCGAGGCGTTGGTCAGCTCGATGCCCACCGCGTTGTGGGCGACGGTGTTGCGGCGCACGGCCGTATCGCAGGGGCGGCACTGGCCGACGTAGATCCCGGAGTCGGCCTGTCCGGAGGCGTACGAGTGCTCGATGACGCCGTCGCGGGCGTCGAAGGCGTAGATGCCGTAGAGGGCGTTGTTGTACGCGGTGATGTACGAGCCCCGGAATCCCTTCAGCGGCGGGAACTTCGCCGTGTCCAGGGGGTCGTAGAGTTCGCCGCCCGCCCCGGCGCCCTGGAGGGTCGCGTCGGTCACTCCGGTGAACAGCACGCCATTGGCCAAGTGGTTCCGTACGGTCAGGTTCTCCACGACCGAGCCCGCGCCGGTGACGGTGATGCCGTTGCTCCGCTTGAACTCCCCGTCGATCACGACCGTGTTGCGGTCGGCTCCGCGCAGAACCACGTTTCGCGTCCGTACCGACACGTCCTCCTTGTAGACACCCGGCGCGACGAGGACCAGGTCTCCCGGCAGGGCGGCGTCCACGGCGCGCTGGATGGTCGAGGCGTCGGACGGCACCCGGATCACCGCGGGCCGGTCGCGCGAGCCCGGCCGGTCGTCGCTCTGTTCGCCGCCGCAGCCGGCCGCCGCCACCGAGACCGCCAGCAGGGCGAGAACAACTCGGGCCGTCCGGGCCACACATGAAGGCAAGGGCATGGCATCAGGTGTACCGTCCACTGCACCGCCTTGGCGACAAAACGCCGTATCTCGTAACTACTAAGCAAATAGGACATGCAGGGATGGGGATGCGCACATTCAGCCGACGCCGGATGATCGCCACCACCGCCTCCGCCGCCTTGTCCATGAGCGCCTGCTCCGGCGACGTGCGTTCCGACGGCGAGGGCCGGCCGCGCTCCGCCTTCTACGGGGTCAGGCAGTCCGGGGTCACATCGCCGGCGCAGTCGTACGTCCTGCTGCTGTCGTACGACATCGCTCCCGGAACCACGCAGTCCGCCGCTCGGCGGGCTGTGCGCGACGTGTTCGCCCGGTGGACGCGCCTGTTGGGCGGCGAGGAATCGGAACACGTGCCGGTCGGCGTCGGATCGGTGACCGCCGGGACCTCGCGCCTGTCCGCCACCGTCGCCGTCGGACCCCGGCTTCCCCACCGTCTCGGTCTCCGGCCCCCGAGGCTCCTGCGGCCTCTGCCCGCCTTCGCCGGAGAGCAGTTGCGTCCCGGCATCTCCGACGGCGATGTGCTCGTCCAGCTGTGCGCGGACGACCAGTGGACGTGCGTCGGGGCCGCTTCCTCGCTGGACCGTGCGGCCGCATCCGTCCTGACACCACGCTGGCGGCAGCACGGATTCCTGCCGCCGACCTCCCCGGGCGAGGTGCCGCGAAACCTGTTCGGCTTCCTCGACGGCACCGGCAACCCCGTGGGTGAGGAGTTGAATCAGCATGTGTACGTCTCCAAAGGGGCCGACGCGCACGGAAGCTATCTGATCTATCGCCGGATCCGCATGGACGTGGACGCTTTCGGGAAGCTGACAGCCGCGCAACAGGACCGGGCCATCGGCCGGCGACGCCGTGACGGAGTCCCGCTCGGTGGGTCCCGGGCGAGCGACGCCATCAATCTGTTCGCCAAGACCCCGGACGGGCAGTACGTCGTCCCCGCCGACGCGCACGTACGCCTGGCCCACCCACGTCTGGACGGCGGGGCGCAGATGCTGCGCCGCGGCTACAGCTACGCCGAGGACGCCGACGACCAGGGGCTGCTTTTCGTGGCCTTCATGAAGGACCCCGCCCTCTTCGTACGGGTGCAGGAACGTCTGGCCACGGCCGACGCCCTCTCCCGGTTCACACGCCACACGGCCTCGGCCGTGGCGTTCGTCCTGCCGGGGGCACGCCCCGGGCTGCCCCTGGGCGCTTCGCTCTGGTGACCGGCGTTCCCCGTTCCGCTCCTTCCGAACCTCACGACCGACGAGGTGCCCCATGCGTTCCCTGATGCGCCGGATCCCCGCGACGCCGGTGATGCTGACCGCGGCCGGCTCGCTCCTCGCGGTGGCGGCCGCCGGCACTGCGGTCCACCTGACCGGCGGCGCGTCGACACCGCCCCACCGCGTGACCACCGCCGAGGCCCAGCGGTTCGCGCTCGCCCGGCTGAGCCGCTTCGAGGCCAGTCCGGCCGGCATCGAGATCACCGTGCCGCTGCGCGACCGGACCATCGGCGTCGAGGGAGTCATCGACTACCGCGGCCACCATGCCGTGGGCCGCTTCGACGGGGCCGGCGGCGGGCTCCTGGCCTGGGACGGCTCCGGAGTCGGTGTCGCCCTCGACCAGCCGTCCGGGCAGCCGGGCCCGCAGAAGGAAGGAGCCCGTCCGGCACGGCTCGCCCTGTCCGACGCCGCGCACATGCCCACATCCGACTGGGTCCCGCGCCGGTACACCTCCGACCCGCTCGACTCCATGCTCAAGCTGTCGATGCTCCTCGGCCGGGACCGTCCGGAGAACGCGCAGCTCCTGGCCCAGTCCGGAGCCCGCTGGACGGGGACGGCGGAGATCGGCGGGCGTACGTACGACGTCTTCGCCGCCCCTCGTCCGACAGCGCACAGCGGCAACGGCCAGCCGTCCGCCGCCCCGCTCCGCACCGGCGATTCACCACTCCGGTTCTTCGTCTCGGCCGACGGCGAACTGCGCCGGGTCACCACACAGCTTCCTGGGCAGGCGCGCCTGGGCGTGATCGACTTCACCGCTTCCAGGCTCCGGCACGCCGTTCCCCTCGCGCCATGGAGCCAGGTGCCCGGCACACCGGCGCCCCGCGCCGGCCAGGAGTCCCGGAACTGACGCCCTCTCGGATGCCGCACCGTTGCGCCACCCGGACCAGCCGCACATGCCGATGCTCTCTTCACGCGCCTGAATGACACCAGACGTTCGCTCCGAAACGTTCACCCCGAAGGGAATGTGGCATGCGTGTGTTCCGCCTCGGCTCGGCCGCCCTCATCACCCTCGGCCTTCTCACCACCCACGTCTCCGTGGCGGAGGGCGCGAGCGGGGCCGAGGAAGCGGAGTGCGTCCCTCGGACAGGCGCCTATCAGTGGGAGCTGGAGGAAAAGCTCGGACTTCCCCAGGACGGCCGCGCTTCGGTGCAGGACTGCGAGGCGGTACGCGCCCTGCAGCAGCGTTTGGGCCTCAAGGAGACGGGCAAGGCCGACCTGGAGACGTACCGCATGTTCCTGGTGGACGAGGTCCGCCGTGACCCCAACGCCCGCAAGGAGTGCCCGGTCCGCAGCTACCGCGTCACCTGCGTGGACCTGAACCGGCAGGTGCTGTGGGTGCAGGGCGCCGACACGGGTGAGCTGCGCTTCGCACCGGCGCCGATCCGCAGCGGTCTGCGGACCACGGAGACCCGGACCGGATGGCACAGCATCTACTGGCGTCACATCGATCACGTCTCCGACCTCTACGACAACGCGCCGATGCCGTACGCCCAGTTCTTCGACGGCGGTCAGGCCATCCACGGCACCGACCACGACCTCTTCACTTCCGGTTCCGGCGGTTGCGTGAACATGCGGATCAAGGACGCCAAGGCGCTCTGGGACCTGCTGCACGTCGATGACCAGGTGTACATCTGGGGCAAGAAGCCGGGCACCAATCAGCGCGGGCTGCCTTCCGACGATCTGCTCGTCGCCCAGGGCTTCGCCGCCCTCGACGACTGATCCTTCATCACGAATACCCGGTCCCACGTGCGAGTCACCTGGCCCGGACGGGCGGAATCACCGAAGAAACGCCCGTAATGTAATAAATCGCCAACAATTTACGTGGACGCTGTCCGGATCCGCCGCGTGTATCGCGCGGCTGTACGTCCGGATGAGGAGTCCGCGAGTGACAGCGAGACGCTGGAGACACAAGGGGCACCGCCCGTGGGGCAGGGCCGCCATGGGCGCCATGGCGGTGCTCACCGCCACCGGCACCGCGTGGGGCGGCGCCCTGCCGGGGCCCGTGGCCCAGGCGAAGCCGCGCGACGCGGGCGACGGGACCGTCACCGTTCGCGTCGTACGGGAGGTGAACGCGAACGGGGCGTGGGACGCCGCCCTGGAGCCCGGCTGGAGCGGCGTGCAGGTCACGCTCACGGATGATGCCGGCGTCTCGGTCACGGGCGCGACGGGCGCCGACGGCACGGTGGAGCTGTCGCCGGGGACCACCCTGACCGGCGGCAAGTACCGGGTCCAGGCCCTCAACCCGGATGCGACGATCTATTCGCCGGCATTCGCCTCCCCCGAAGGGCTCTCGGGCGCTCCGACGAAGCTTTCCTCCGCCGAGGAGTTCGTGGACCTGTCAGGCGGGAAGAACGTCGAGCTGACAACGGGCTTCTGGAACCCGGACGACTACTGTCAGTCAAATCCCGCACTGGCGACCTGTTTGCTGCCGGACGCAACCGGGAACACCGGATCGGCGACGGATCAGGGCGGACCGTACTCCCCGGAGGACCGCACCCTCGTCACCGTTCCCTTCAACGGGCGTGGCGACAACGTGGGCGCCGAGACCGAGGCCGAGTCCCCGCAGACCGGAGCCATCAACGGCCTCGGTTACGACAAGGTCCACAAGAAGCTCTACAGCGCGGCGTTCAGCAAGCGGCAGTCGGCGTTCGGCCCGGGCGGCCCGAACGCGGTGTACGTGACCGATCCGGCCAGCAACGAGACGTCCCAGTTCGTCACGGTGCCCGGTGACGACGGCGCCACCACGCACGACATGGACACGTACCACGACCTGGCGTTCGCGCCCAAGGCCGGGAAGACCTCGCTGGGCGACCTGGACGTCAACCCGGACGGGTCCGAGCTCTACGTCGTCGGTCTCAGCGACAAGACGCTGTACACCTATGACACCGCGGACGGCTCCGCGCCCAAGCGCTCGGTGGTCATCCCCGACCCCGGCTGCGCGGGCGGTGCCGGCAACTGGCGTCCCGGCGCCCTCGACGTGCAGGACGGCGTCGTCTACGTCGGCGGGGTGTGCTCGGGCGAGAGCACGGGCAGCCGCGGCGACATGCGTGCCGTGGTGATGAAGTACGACCCCGCGGCGGGCACGTTCGGCGACGTGATCATGAACGACGCGCTGGACTTCCCGCGCGGGGCCGCGTACGAGGGCAGCGCGGAGTGCCCCGGAGCGGGTTGGTTCACCTGGTCCGACGACACCACGCGCCAGCAGAACGGCAACACCTGCACGTACGAGTACGGGTTCCCGCAGCCGTTGATGATGGACATCGAGGTCGACACCGATGGCGCGCTGATCCTCGGGTTCCGTGACCGCTTCCCCGACCAGGGCGGCCAGAACGTCGAGATGGCGCCGGGCGGCGACTTCCAGTCGCACATGATCGGCGGTGACATCAACCGCGCCTGCCTCACGGGTGGAACGTTCGTCCTGGACGGCAACGGCGGCTGCCGGAACAACGGCACGCCGGACAACAACGGCGGCGAGCCCGACGACGTCCTCGAGTTCTACCCCGGCGACAACCGCCTCACCCATGACGAGATGACGGACGGCGGCCTTGCCCTGAGCAAGCCGGAGACGGACATCGCCGTGGCCGGCATGGACCCCATCTCCAACATCCGCACCGGTGGGGTGGCCTTCCTCGACCGCACCGACGGCACCAGCGGCGCGGGCGACGGAAATCAGCTGGCGACCTCGTTCGGCAAGGGCGGCTCGATCGGCGACATGGAGGTCCTGTGCGACCTCGCCCCGCTGCAGATCGGCAACCGGGTCTGGTACGACGTCGACAAGGACGGCATCCAGGACCCGGGCGAGGCTCCGGTCCCCGGGGCCACCGTCAGCCTCTACGACGAGAGCGGTACGAAGATCGCCTCGACGACGACCAGCGACCGCGGTGAGTACTACTTCGACTCCACGCTTGCCGGGAACGTCCCGGCCGACGCGTGGAACCCGGACACCGCGTACAAGGTCGCCGTCGACAACCCCGACGACTACGCGGAGGGCGGCCCGCTCTACAAGTGGGTCCCGACCACGCCCGACGCCGGCACCAACGACTTCATCGACAGCGACGGCGTCGTCCCGGCCGGTGGTACGTACCCCGAGCACACGTTCACGACCGGCGGACCGGGCGAGAACAACCACTCGTACGACTTCGGCTTCAACGCCGACTTCGAGGCCAAGGTCGAGAAGAGGGACGCCGACACGGGCGAGCCGCTGCCCGGCGCGGTCTTCCAGCTGTGGCGCGAGACCAACGGCACCGACGGACTCCAGCGGAACGGGGCCGACCCCGACACCCAGGTGGACGGGAACTGCACGACCGGAGCCGACGGGGTGTGCGACTGGACCGGTCTGGAGCCGGGTGAGTACTACTTCTACGAGGTGTCCTCGCCCGCCGGCTACATGCTCCCCGCCCAGCGCGTGACCGGACCGTTCACCCTGGACGCCGCGACCACGTCGAAGACCGTGGAGCTCACCAACGCCCCGCGCCACCGGATCGCGGTGCACAAGGTCGACGCGAAGACCGGCGATCCGCTGCCCGGGGCCACCTTCCAGCTGTGGGAGGAGACGAACGGCACCGACGGCCTGCAGACCGACGGCGCCAACCCCGACACCCAGGTGGGTGACGCCTGCACCACCAACGCCCGAGGCGTCTGCCGCTGGCGCAACCTCGACCCCGGTACTTATTACGCCGTCGAGACGGCCGCGCCGGACGGATACCTCCTGCCGGACGAGCCCGTCGTCGGCCCCCTCACCATCGACAACGCCCACCCGTCGTTCTCGGTGAAGCAGAAGAACGAGCGCCGGGCCCCCTCGATCGACATCGAGAAGAAGGACGAGCGCACCGACTCCGACGCCGACACCCCGGCCGACGCGGTGATCGGCCCGAAGGTGCAGGACGAGCCGGTCTACATGACCATCACCAACAACGGCACCGAGGACCTGGTGCACATCACGGTCACCGACGAGGTGACCGCCGGTGACGGCCAGGTCAAGGACCTGCACTGCGACTTCCCGGACGGCACCAGCGCCGACGATCCGGCAGGCCGGTCCGTCCGGTGGGAGGCCACCTTCGCCGAGGAGAACCCGACCGTGTTCGAGGTCGGCGCCTCCTTCAAGTGCACCGCGGTCGTGACCGGTGTGCCGGCGGGCCGGCTCCACACCGACAACGCCACGGTGAACGGCAACGGCGCGACCAGCGGCGACCCCGTCGACGACAGCGACCCGTGGAACTGGAAGACCCCGGGCCACAGCATCACCATCAACAAGAAGGACGCCGACAACGGTGACGCCCTCCAGGGCGCGGTGTTCCAGCTGTGGGAGGAGACCAACGGCACCGAGGGCCTGCAGCGCACCGGTGACGACGCGGACACCCTCATCGACAGCGGCTGCGCCACGAACGCCCGCGGCCGGTGCACCTGGACCGGACTGGAGTCCGGCTCCTACTACCTGGTCGAGACCGACGCGCCCGAGGGATACGTCCTCCCGAGGAACCCGGTCACCGGGCCCATCGAGGTGGACTCGGACCACGACAAGGTCACGTACACCCTGAAGAACCGCCCGCAGCCCCCGAACAAGAAGAAGTGACCGGTCCCGACCGGCGCCACTGAAGCGGCCCTCCCACCTCACCGAGGCGGGAGGGCCGCTTCGCGCGTGCCCTCGTCCGTCGCCGGGTCCCGGGGGCGCGGAACCTCGCAGGGAGCATCCCTGCGAAGCGTCGGAGCAATCGCGCTAGAACCTTTGTTTCAGGGGGAGTTGGGGGTTTATCTACGCGCGGAGCTACGACTGCCGACCGATCATTCGGGCAATTCAGACGGCTTCTCGCAGAGCTATTACCGACTGGTACCGGGAGCTGCTACAACAGGGACCGCTCACTCAACCCCCCACCCACCCCCCACACTTCGGAGGGCTGACAGCTATGTCAGTACGGAGATTCTGGGCGTCCGCATCCACTCTGCTCCTCGCCGCCGCTGCCGCTCTGGGAATCGCCCAGCCGGCTTCGGCGTCCTCCTCGGCCGCCGCCGGCGGGTACGTCGCCCTGGGCGATTCGTACTCGTCCGGTGTCGGCGCGGGAAGCTATCTGTCCGACAGCGGTGACTGCAAGCGCAGCACCAAGGCCTACCCGTACCTCTGGGCAGCGGCGAATTCGCCGTCGTCGTTCACCTTCGTCGCCTGTTCGGGTGCCACCACGAGCACCGTTTCCAGCAGTCAGCTGGGAGCGCTCAGCTCGTCCACCTCGCTCGTGAGCGTCACCGCCGGCGGCAACGACGTCGGGTTCGCCGATGTCATGCAGGACTGCGTGCTGTCCGGCGAGTCCGCCTGCATCTCGGCCGTGAACGCGGCCGTAGGGAAAATGAACAACACCCTCCCGTCGGGCCTGAGTTCGCTGTACTCCTCCATCCACTCCAAGGCTCCGCAGGCCCATGTCGTGGTGCTGGGCTACCCGCGCTTCTACAAGATCGGCGGCAGCTGCGTCCTCGGCCTGTCCGACAAGTCGCGTACGGCCATCAACAACGCCTCCGACGTGCTGAACGGTGTCATCGCCAAGCAGGCCGCCAACGCCGGGTTCACCTTCTCCGGCGTCGCCGACGAGTTCACCGGGCACGAGCTGTGCTCTGGAGACCCGTGGCTGCACAGCGTCTCGATCCCCGTCGACAACTCGTACCACCCCAAGCCCGAGGGGCAGTCCGGCGGTTACCTGCCGGCATTCCGCTCGGTGGCGTGACACGGAAGCGGGGGGCCCGGGGGGGGCCCCCGGGGGGCGCGCGGGCCGCGGGCGCGCCCGCCGCGGCGGGGGGGGGGGGCGCGTGTGGCGGCGGGGGGGGGGCGGGGGCGGGCCGGCGAGGCGGGGCGCG
>NZ_JBIBHG010000006.1:245558-460975 GCF_042956885.1 Streptomyces sp. NPDC008163
CTCAAAAACCCGCCCCCCCCCCCCCCGGCGGGGCTGGCGGGGGGGTCCCGCCCGTGCTCGGGGGGGGGGGGGGCCCCCGGGCCCGGGGCCGGGGGGGGCCCCGGGGGCCCCCGCTTCTCCGTCAGGCCGCCGGCCGGGTCGCCTTGAGGGAGTACATCAGCGGGATGCGCGGACGGTCCGGCGGAAAGCGGAAGAAGTCGTCGCGTCCGCGTTCCAGGACCGGGAAACGCGCGAAGAGCGAGACGTCGTGCTCGTGAAGGAACTCGATCCGCAGACCGGCGGCAGCCAGCGCGGACACCACGCTGCCCACCGGATGCTGCCACTCGACGCTTCGGTTGTGGACGGTCGGGGCATCGAAGTCCGCGTACGTACCCGGCGTCTCGTCCACCCATGCCTCACGGCTGAAGTAGTCGTGGACGATCCGCGAACCCGTCTCGTCGTCCAGGCAGTCCGTGAGCGGATGGAACTCCGCGAGGTAGAGGAAGCCACCGGGCGCCACCAGCGAGGCGACCGTCTCGGCCCAGCGCTCGATGTCGGGCAGCCAGTTCAGCGCGCCGACGCCCGTGTAGACGATGTCGTACGAGGAGTCCGGTACGGCCTGGGCCGCGTCGTACACGTCGGCGGCGACGAAGGCCGCGCGGTCGGGGCCGAGCCCCAGATCCTGGGCGAGGGCGCGGGCGGTCTCGACGGCCGGTTCGGAGAAGTCGAGGCCGACGACCTGCGCAGCGCCGTGCCGCGCCCAGGAGAGCGTGTCGAGTCCGATGTGGCACTGCAGGTGCAGCAGCGACCGCCCGGTCACATCACCGACCTCGGCCAGCTCGAAGGGGCGCAGAGCGTCCTTCCCCGCTCGGAAGGAGCCCAGGTCGTAGAAGTCACTGCCTGCGTGGATGGGCACACGTTCATCCCACATCCTGCGGTTGGCCTCGCGCCAGTCGGGCGGTATCGGAGCGGTGGACATGTGCGCGAGGTTATCCACAGGCTGCGGGCGAAGCGAACGGATTGTCGGGCGCCCGGCGCAGAATGGGGTCATGACTGAGGCCACTGGTTCGCCGACGACCGCATCCGTCCCGCTGTGGGAGCAGCGTTTCCGCGCTCCCCGGGTGTCGCTGCCCGACTGGGCCGAGGACGCGCCGGACCGCGCGTTGTTCGTCTCCAACGCCACGGGGACCTACGAGCTGTACACGTGGGACCGGGCGACCGGTGAGCAGCGCCAGGTGACCGACCGGCCGAACGGGACGACGGACGGTGTGCTGACGCCGGACGGCGCGTCCGTGTGGTGGTTCGACGACACCGACGGGGACGAGTTCGGGGTGTGGATGCGCCGGCCGTTCCACGGCGGGGTGGACACCGGGTCCGCGCCGGCCGCGCCCGGCCTCGCGCCGTCCTACCCGGCCGGGCTCGCGATCGGCCGGGACAACACGGCGGTGATCGGCCGTTCGACGGACGAGGACGGCACGACGGTTCATGTCGTACGGCCCGGCGCGGACCCCGTGGAGATCTACCGGCACCGCGAGTCGGCCGGGGTCGGCGACCTGAGCCATGACGGGACGCTGATCGCGCTGGAGCACACCGAGCACGGGGACGCGATGCACTCCGCGCTGCGCGTGGTCCGGCCGGACGGGACGACCGTCGCGGAGCTGGACGACACCGAGGGCGGCACGAAGGAGCTGGGCCTCGCGGTCCTCGGCTTCGCGCCGGTCGACGGGGACACCCGGCTGCTGGTCGGACACCAGAGGCGCGGACGCTGGGAGCCGATGATCTGGGATCCGGTGGCGGGCACGGAGACGGACCTGGCCATCGACCTGCCGGGCGATGTGGGCGCCGAGTGGTATCCGGACGGCTCCGCGCTGCTCATCGAGCACGGCTTCGAGGCCCGCAGCGAGCTCTGGCGGTACGAGCCCGTCGCGGCCGACGGCAAGCCGGTCCGGGTGGAGACGCCGACCGGCACGGTCTCCGGCGCCACGGCCCGCCCGGACGGGACGGTCGAATATCTGTGGTCGTCGGCGGCCGAGCCGCCCGTCGTCCGCTCCACGACCGGCGCGGTGGTGCTCGACCCGCCCGGCGCCAAGGCCCCGGCATCGGTGCCCGTCGAGGACGTGTGGGTGGACGGGCCCGGCGGTCGCATCCACGCCCTCGTCCAGCGTCCGGCGGCTCCCGCCGAGGGGCCGTTCCCGACGGTCTTCGAGATCCACGGCGGCCCCACCTGGCACGACAGCGACGCCTTCGCGGCCGGCCCCGCGGCCTGGGTCGACCACGGCTACGCGGTCGTCCGGGTCAACTACCGCGGCTCGACCGGATACGGACGGGCGTGGACGGACGCGCTCAAGCACCGGGTCGGGCTGATCGAGCTGGAGGACGTCGCGGCGGTACGGGAGTGGGCGGTCAGGTCCGGCCTCGCGGACCCGGCGAAGCTCGTCCTGGCCGGCGGCTCCTGGGGCGGCTATCTCACGCTGCTCGGCCTCGGTACGCAGCCCGGTGACTGGGCGCTCGGACTGGCCGCGGTGCCCGTGGCGGACTATGTCACGGCGTATCACGACGAGATGGAGGCCCTGAAGGCGATGGACCGCACGCTGCTGGGCGGGACGCCGGAGGAGGTGCCCGAACGGTTCGAGGCGTCGTCGCCCCTGACGTACGTGGACGCCGTGCGCGCCCCGGTCTACATCTCCGCCGGGGTCAACGATCCGCGCTGCCCGATCCGCCAGGTGGAGAACTACGTGGACCGGCTGAAGGACCGGGACGCCGTGCACGAGGTCTACCGGTACGACGCGGGGCACGGCTCGCTCGTCGTGGAGGAGCGGATCAAGCAGGTGCGGCTGGAGCTGGACTTCGCCCGCCGCCACCTGCCCGGCGTGTCGCCTGCGGGGCCCGGAGACCCGGCCGGTCCGGGCGAGGAGGTGCCGGCCGGCGGCGCGTAGGAGTGGCGTCGCCCGGCGCGTAGGGGACGGATGAAGGGCCGCTTTCCGGGTGCCCCCGCTCCGGCCGGCCGGAGCGGGGACCGTACCGTGGAGGGGTGTACCGGTTCCTGCTGACCCCGCGGTGGTGGGGGATCAACCTCTTCGTCGTGCTGGCGATCCCGTTCTGCGTGTTCATGGGCACCTGGCAGCTCGGCCGCTTCGAGGACCGCGTGCACACGCACGAGGCCGCCGAGAAGCAGCCCGCGCCCGGCTCCCGGGCCGCCGAACCGCTCGACGAGCTCCTGCCCGTCGACACGGAGACCTCCGGCCGGCCCGCCACCGCGACCGGGCGGTACGCGGACCGCTTCCTGGTTCCCGGCCGTGAGCTGGACGACCGGAAGGGCTTCTACGTCCTGGACATGCTGCGGACGGACAGCGGCAAGGCCCTGCCGGTGGTACGCGGCTGGCTGCCCGGGAAGCCCGGACAGACCCGGGTGCCGCCCGCGCCGGCCGGCCGGGTCACGGTGACCGGCGACCTCCAGGCATCGGAGAACGCGGGCACCGCCGGGGTCGGCGCGACGGGCGGGCTGCCGGACGGCCAGGTCGGCATGATCAGCGCGGCCTCGCTCGTCAATCTGGTGCCTTACGACGTGTACGACGCCTGGGTGACGCTCCCGGCGAGCGGTGCGGGCGGCTCCGGGACGACCGCGCTGCGTCCGGTGCCGGCCGCCGCGCCGGAGGGCGGCGGGCTCGACCTCAAGGCCTTCCAGAACCTCGGCTACACGGGTGAGTGGTTCGTCTTCGCCGGGTTCGTGCTCTTCATGTGGTTCCGGCTGCTCCGGCGCGAGGCCGAGGCCGCCCGGGACGTCCGGCTCGGACTGGTCCCGGGGGCGGAGGCCGCCTCCCCGCCGGCCCCCGAGGAGGAGGCCGTCACCGACGCGGAGGTCCGCTCGGGAGCATGAGCGGGCGGCCTCGGCGGCGCGGACCCGCCCGGCGCCCCCGTAGCAGGCCCACCGGGCGCCCCGTAGCCGCTCCTACGACGACGGTTCCAGGACGCCTGTCCGGTAGATCGTTCCCGCGCAGGCGTTGTCGATCTTCGCAGCGGCGACCGGAGCCCCCGGCTCCGGGGTGTGCTGCACGGAGATGCTGCCCTGGGCGGGGGTGCCCCCGTCGGAGCCGAACTGTGTCTCCGTGCCCGTCTCGCTCTCTCCGGTGTCGCCGCCCGCAGCGGCCCCGGCCGAACCGCCGCTGCCGGCTCCCGCCGCGCCGTCCGTCGGCGTCGGGGAGGGCGAGCCACCGGTGGACGGGCAGGTGTCCTTGGGGACCCAGGCGAACTGCACCTCGTAGACCGCGTCCGGCTTCAGCAGGACGACGGCCTCCTCGGTGGCGGGGGCGGGCAGACCTGAGGCGGGGTCGCCCTCGGTGTGCTTGACGACCTGGATCCGGGTCGGATCGGCGGCGCCCATCGCCTCGAAGCCCACGGTGCCGCCGCTGCTCACCGCGCAGTTCTCGCCGGAGACGTTGGCGATGCGGAAGGCCCCGTACACCGTGCCGTCGGCACCCGCCGCGCCGGTACTGGCCGACTTCACGCCGAGCTGTGCCGGGTCGCACGGACGCATGACGTCCACCGCGCTTCTGGCGGGATCGGCTGACGGGCCGGCCGGGTCGCCGTCCTGGCCCTGGGCGCCGCTGTCGGACGGGCTCGTGGTGCTCTCCGGAAGCCCCTGGCCGCCGTTCGGGTGGCCGCCACCGCTCTCGCCGCCACCGCCGTTACCGGTGTCCGCGCCGGAGTCGTCGCCGTTGCCGCCCTGCGCCTGCTCGCCGTGGCCGGCGATGGCGGGGCTGGCCGTGCTGGAGCCGTCCGAGTTGGCGACGTGTACGAACGCCGGGATCGCGGTGCCGATGAGCAGTGCCGCCGCGGCGGCGCCGACCAGGGCCTGCCGCCGACGGGCCCGTCGGACGGGGACCGCGCGCTGCAGCCGGTCGAGGCTGCCCTCGCTCGGCTCCAGGCCCTGCACGACACCCTGCATCATGCGGCGCAGCGCGTCCTCGGCACCGTCGTCGCCCTCGTCGCCGAAGGGCGGGCCGCCGCCGGACGGGCCCCCTCCGCCGAACAGGCCGGCCGGGGCCACGAGGCCCTCGGTGTCGCCGTCGCGGTCCGCGTGCGGAGCGTTCTCCGGCCCGTGGTTCACAGTTCCGTTCCCAGTCCGGTCCAGCGGGAACCCGCGCGAGGCACCGCGCCGGTATCCGTTGCGGCCCCCCGGCCGCGGGTCCTGTTCATGGTCGTGATCGTGGTGGTCGTCGCGCCGGCTCATACCTGCGCCTCCATCACCACGCGCAGGGCGGCGATGCCGCGTGACCCGTACGCCTTCACCGAGCCCAGGGATATCCCCAGCGTCTCGGCGACCTGAGCCTCGGTCATGTCCGCGAAATAGCGCAGGACCAGCACCTCGCGCTGGCGCCTCTGGAGGCCGCGCATCGCCTTGATCAGCGCGTCCCGCTCCAGCTGGTCGTACGCCCCCTCCTCGGCGCTCGCCATGTCCGGCATCGGCTTGGAGAGCAGTTTCAGCCCGAGGATCCGGCGTCGCAGCGCCGAGCGGGAGAGGTTGACGACGGTCTGCCGCAGATACGCGAGGGTCTTCTCGGGCTCGCGGACCCGGTTGCGCGCGGAGTGCACGCGGATGAACGCCTCCTGCACGACGTCCTCGCAGGATGCCGTGTCGTCCAGCAGCAGGGCCGCGAGGCCGAGCAGCGAACGGTAGTGGGCGCGGTAGGTTTCGGTGAGATGGTCGACGGTGGTTCCGGCTGCCACGCTCTCTTCAGCACCCTCGCGCTGCGCCGGCAGCCCCGTCTGGCGCGCGGCGGGCATGGGCGCGATCACCGGCATGCCACCGGCTGCACGGGCCCGTCGGAGCGGTCGCACCGAAGCGCCGCGCAAGGGGCCCACCACTGTGATATCGAGAACCTCTGCCACGCCAGTTGGACACGCTTCCCCCCGTCAGGGTTGTACGCATACGGCACCGCGTTTGAAGCCCTGCGCAATGCCTTCATACGTACCCGCTCTTCCCCAGATGCCTCGCACATGCGCCCCGCCGCGCAAGAAGTGACCGCTTAGACGCCTGGCGCCCGACCCGCGGTTGCAACGAACCGAAAGGTCATCGTCTGTCACGGCGACTGCCCAGCTCAAGAGGTTCAGACCAGCGAGTTGCTCACAGAACGTTCACAGAAAGTGCAAAACAGGTTCGATCCGGACCTCATGATCGCGGCCGGTCACGACCGGGGGAATTCGGCGGCCACGGATTCGGCGATCTGGGCCACGTTGAGCGCGGCCCCCTTGCGGAGGTTGTCGCCGCAGACGAAGAGTTCCAGCGCCTGCGGGTCGTCCAGCGAGCGCCGGACCCGGCCGACCCAGGTCGGGTCGGTGCCGACCACGTCGGACGGGGTGGGGAAGTCGCCGGCGCCCGGGCTGTCGTACAGCACGACCCCGGGAGCGGTCGCCAGGATCTCGTGGGCCCGGTCGACCGCGACCTCGTTCTCGAAGCGGGCGTGCACGGACATCGAGTGTGTGGCGACGACGGGTACGTACACACAGGTCGCCGACACCCGCAGGCTCGGCAGGCCGAGGATCTTGCGGCACTCCTCGCGGATGGCCAGTTCCTCGGACGACCAGCCGTCCCCGGCGTCCGTCCCGGCCCACGGGACGACGTTGAGCGCGACCGGAGCGGCGAACGGGCCGCCGTGCGTGTCGCCCACGACACGGCGCACATCGCCCGGTTTCGTACCGAGTTCGGTGCCGGCCACCATCGAGAGCTGTTCGCGCAGGGCGGCGACCCCGTCGCGGCCGGCGCCGCTGACGGCCTGGTACGAGGAGACGACGAGTTCCCGAAGGCCGAACTCGGCGTGCAGGGCGCCGACCGCGACGATCAGCGCCAGCGTGGTGCAGTTCGGGTTCGCCACGATGCCGCGCGGCCTCATCCGCACGGCATGGGGGTTGATCTCGGGCACGACGAGCGGAACGTCGTCGTCGGTCCGGAAGGCGGCGGAGTCGTCGATGACGACGGCGCCCTTGGACGCGGCGAGCGGGGCCCAGCGCGCGGAGACATCGGCGGGCAGCAGGAACAGTGCCACGTCGATGCCCTCGAAGACGTCCTCGGTGAGTTCGAGGACCTCGCTCTCCTCACCGCGTACGACCAGCTTGCGGCCGGCCGAGCGCGGTGAGGCGACGAGTCTGACCTCGCCCCAGACGTCCGCGTGCTGCGAGAGGATCTGGAGCATGACGCCACCGATCGCCCCGGTCGCACCGACGACCGCGAGCGAAGGGCGGCGTGCGGTCATCGGCCGGTGCCCCCGTACACGACGGCCTCGTCGGAGTCGCTGTCGAGACCGAAGGCGGTGTGCACGGCGCGCACGGCCTCGTTGACGTCGTCGGCACGGGTGACCACCGAGATCCGGATCTCGGACGTCGAGATCAGCTCGATGTTGACGCCGGCGTCGGACAGTGCCTCGAAGAAGCCCGCGGTGACCCCGGGGTTCGTCTTCATACCGGCGCCGACCAGGGAGATCTTGGCGATCTGGTCGTCGTAGCGCAGCGAGTCGAAGCCGATCACGCCGCGGTTGCGCTCCAGGGCGTCGATGGCCTTGCGGCCCTCGGCCTTCGGGAGCGTGAAGGAGATGTCCGTCAGACCCGTCGACGCGGCGGAGACGTTCTGCACCACCATGTCGATGTTGACCTCGGCGTTCGCGATCGTACGGAAGATCGCGGCGGCCTCGCCCGGCTTGTCGGGCACGCCGACGACGGTGATCTTGGCCTCGGAGACGTCATGGGCGACTCCGGAGATGATCGCGTGCTCCACCTTCTGGTCCCCTTGCGGCTCGTTGCTGACCCAGGTGCCGCGCAGTCCGGAGAAGGACGAGCGGACGTGGATCGGGATGTTGTATCGGCGTGCGTACTCGACGCAGCGGTGCAGCAGCACCTTGGAGCCGGACGCGGCGAGCTCCAGCATGTCCTCGAAGGAGATCCAGTCGATCTTACGGGCCTTCTTGACGACCCGCGGGTCGGCGGTGAACACGCCGTCCACGTCGGTGTAGATCTCGCAGACCTCGGCGTCCAGCGCGGCCGCGAGCGCGACGGCAGTGGTGTCGGACCCGCCGCGGCCGAGGGTGGTGATGTCCTTCTTGTCCTGGGACACACCCTGGAACCCCGCGACGATCGCGATGTTCCCCTCGTCCAGCGCCGTACGGATACGGCCCGGCGTCACATCGATGATGCGCGCTTTGTTGTGGACCGAGTCGGTGATGACGCCCGCCTGGCTGCCGGTGAACGACTGGGCCTCGTGGCCCAGGTTTTTGATCGCCATGGCCAGCAGTGCCATGGAGATCCGCTCTCCCGCGGTCAGCAGCATGTCGAACTCACGCCCGGCCGGTATCGGGGATACCTGCTCGGCGAGATCGATCAACTCGTCCGTCGTGTCGCCCATCGCGGACACCACGACAACCACCTGGTTGCCGTTCTTCTTGGCATCGACGATTCGCTTGGCGACGCGCTTGATGCCCTCGGCATCGGCTACGGAGGAGCCTCCGTACTTCTGCACGACAAGGCCCACGTGCGCTCCTCGCTCAGTCCATTACTGCGGTCGGCTCAGTTTAACGAGCAGCCCGGAAACGCCCCGCTGATACCACATGGTGAGATGTCCCGCTCACCACGTGATCATCGGGGCGCCACCCGAACCGCTCGTACCGGCCTGCTGCCCACCGAACACGTACGCATTCCCCTTTGTGGCCCAGCCCACACGTGGTCGCGCCGACCGGACCCGCCTACTTCGCCGGGCGCAGCCCCAGCGGGCCCGCGATCTCCTCGAACATGACGCGGCCCGCCTCCTCGGCGAGGTCGTCGTCGCCGGCGTCCTGGTCGGTGTCCAGGCCGTCCAGCTCCTGGAGAGGCTGGTTGAGGCGGATGTGGGCGATCAGGGACTGGAGGGCGCGGAGGGTGGCGGAAGCGGTGGAGCCCCAGTTGGAGAAGTAGGAGAACTGCCACCACCACAGGGCCTCGGTGGTGCGGTCCTCCTCGTAATGGGCCAGGCCGTGGCGCAGGTCGGTGACGAGGTCGGCCAGGTCGTCGGAGATGCGGGATGCGACCGGGGCCTTGCGGGGCTCGTACGGGTCGAAGACCTCGGAGTAGACGTCGATCGGCTCCAGGAGGGCCGCGAAGCGCTCGCGCAGGCCGTCCGCGTCCGGTTCGGCGCCGAGGTCGGGCTCGTAGCGCTCGTCGGGGACGATGTCCTCGTACGCGCCGAGCCGGCCGCCGGCCAGCAGGAGCTGGGAGACCTGGAGAAGCAGGACCGGAACGGCCTCTTCCGGCTCCTCGACCTTGGACACCTCGGTGACCGCGACGATGAACGTCTTGATCTGGTCCGCGATCTGGACCGCGAAATCGCCGGGGTCCTGCGTGACGGTGTTCAACGTGGCGTCAGACATCGAGGAGACCTCCCGTGTGCACGGTCGGAGACGGTGAGTAGAAGATAACCGCGCTGAACGTAAAGCCGCCGTGAGATGCGGAATCGCGACCGTCAGACATCGAGCAGCCGCCTCCCCTCGAAGGCGCGGCCGAGCGTGACCTCGTCCGCGTACTCCAGGTCGCCGCCCACCGGCAGGCCGCTGGCGAGCCGGGTGACGCGCAGGCCCATCGGCTTGACCATCCGCGCCAGATACGTCGCGGTGGCCTCGCCCTCCAGGTTGGGGTCGGTCGCCAGGATCAGTTCGGTGATGGAGCCGTCGGCGAGACGTGCGAGGAGCTCACGGATGCGCAGGTCGTCGGGGCCGACGCCCTCGATGGGGCTGATGGCCCCGCCCAGCACGTGGTAGCGCCCCCGGAACTCACGGGTCCGCTCGATCGCGACGACGTCCTTGGGTTCCTCGACCACGCAGATGACCGACCGGTCGCGCCGCTGGTCGCGGCAGATGCCGCACTCCTCTTCCTGGGCCACGTTGCCGCAGACCGCGCAGAAGCGGACCTTGTCCTTGACCTCCAGGAGGGCGTGGGCCAGGCGCCGCACGTCCGTGGGCTCCGCCTGCAGCACGTGGAAGGCGATCCGCTGCGCGCTCTTGGGACCGACGCCGGGCAGCCTGCCCAGTTCGTCGATGAGGTCCTGAACCACGCCTTCGTACAACGGAACGCCTTCCTGACTGAGTCGGCTGAGTCGTGGTACGTACCGTAGGGGGTACGCACGGTCTTGGGTATGCGGCCGGTCAGAACGGGAGGCCGGGCATGCCGCCGCCCAGGCCCTGGGTCAGCGGGCCCAGCTTCTGCTGCTGGAGCTGCTGGGCGTTCTCGTTGGCCGCCTGGACCGCCGCGACGACGAGGTCCGCGAGGGTCTCGGTGTCCTCCGGATCCACCGCCTTCGGGTCGATCACCAGGGAGCGGAGCTCTCCCGAGCCGTTGACCGTCGCCTTGACCAGACCGCCGCCCGCCTGACCGTCGACCTCGGTCCTGGCAAGCTCTTCCTGGGCCTGGGCGAGCTCCTGCTGCATCTTCTGGGCCTGCTGCAGCAGCTGCTGCATATTGGGCTGACCACCACCGGGAATCACGGTCACTCCAGGCATTTCGACGACAATTGTTTCGGTACGCCGAGCCTACGTTGTCCCCGGGCGGCGCGCCCCACCCGCCGAGGAGCAACTCTTTCGGGTGAGATCCAGGCGGCGGTGCCGGGTCTCCTATACCTGACCAGAGGCCGTGCACACCCGGGAATACCGCGATTTCGACCCCACGGCCCACCATTCGGCGGTAGGAAGAGCATGCGTCCCGACACGCACGCGCCTACCCCTCGTCACGCATGGTTACGCATGGGGGACTGCCCGTCGCGTCCAGGGGCCGGGAGCGGAGCAGAGATCCGTCCCGTCGTCGAGTACGCGGCCGAGAGCACGCGTCGCCATGCAGCATGCAGAGGAGTACCCCGGTGAGTCAGCCGGAGATGCAGCCCGAAGTGCCGCCCCGCAAGTCCGGCACGTCCGGCCCGGCGGGTGCGGCCGCTCCCTCCGGTACGGACTCCGAGGACCGTGCGGGGCGGGTCCGTGACCTGACCGGGGAGCCGTTCCCGCTGGGGGACTGGGGGGAGCCCTCCCAGCGGCTGGACGAGCTCTACCGGTGGCTGGAGGCGGACGCACTGCGCACCGCCGACTGGTATCTGAACGACCGGCTGTGGAAGCGGCGCGGCGCCAGAACGCTGCGGATGGGCACCGCCGCCGGGGCGGTCGCGGGTGCCGCCCTGCCGCTGCTCGACCTGACGGGCGCGCTGCACGGTGCCGCCGGCTGGGGCTATCTGTCGCTGTTGCTCGGCGCCGCGTGCATGGCGTGCGACCGCTACTTCGGCCTGACCTCGGGCTGGATAAGGAACCTCGCGACCGCGCAGGCCGTGCAGCGCCGGCTCCAGGTGCTCCGGTTCGACTGGGCGTCGGAGTGCGTACGGGAGGTGCTCGGCCCGGCCGAGGGCACCGCGAGCGAGGCGACCGAACGGTGCCTGGGCGTGCTGCGGCGCTTCTCCGAGGACATCACGGAGCTCGTGCGGTCGGAGACCGCCGACTGGATGGTGGAGTTCCGGGCCGGGCCCGCACCGCTGGGGATGCAGGCCCTGGTCTCCGGCGGCTCCGGGAACGGGCGCCCGGAACCGGGCTCGGCGCCCGGCCGCTTCCCGCTCCAGTCGATGGGCCGGCCGAACATGCCCCGGCAGCGCCCGCCGGAGTCCCCGCGCTGACCGTTCGCCGGACGGCGCGGGGACTCCGGCGCGGGGCACCGGGACCGCGTCAGCTGAAGACGATCATCGATCCCTGGGCGAGGCTGCGGGTGGCCGCGGCGTGCAGGCCGAGCCAGACGTGGCGCTCCCGGGCGAAGGGGTTGTCGTCGTACGGGACGGAGGTCGCCGGTTCCTCCAGCTCGGTGGGGGCGGTGGGCGGAAGGGGGGCGGCCGGCGGGTTCGCCGGGTCGATTCCGATGGCCGGGGCGACGAACTCCAGCTCGCGCAGCAGTCCGTGCGCGGAGCCGAGCGGGCCGCCCGCCGCCAGCAGGTCGTCGGTGGAGACGGGCGCCTCGAAGTCGAGGGGGACGTACGCCCCCGCGTGGTCGAAGTGCCAGACCAGGTGCGACTGCCGGGCCGTGGACTCGAACATCTCCAGCAACTGCTCGTAGTCCCCGCCCAGCTCACCGACCGGCGTGACGGCGAGGCCGCTGAGCTGGAGCAGATAGGCGCGGCGGAGGAAGTGCAGGGCGTCGTAGTCGAAGCCCGCGACCGGGGCGACGTCTCCGGTCAGTCCCGGCATGTAGGCGTAGACGGGGACGGGCGGCAGTCCGGCCTCGCCCAGGGCTTTGTCGTAGAGGGCGATCTCTTCGGCGAAGGGGTTGTCGGGGCTGTGGCACAGCACATCGACGAGGGGGACAAGCCACAGGTCACAGGCCACGAAGTCTCGCTCTCCAACGGGGGCGTGCGGTGGTCGGGACAGCGTAATGCGACCGGCAGCGCGCGCACAGTGGTCGCTCACGACCTGCCCGGGGCGTGGAGGGGCGGCGGCGGCGCCGGGGGCTCAGGCGTGCCCCTCGGTCTCGTCCGCGGACGGCCCCAGCCCGGCCAGGCGGTCGGCCCAGCTCAGCGCGTGGCCGTTGTACCCGTCTATCACCGTGCGCAGGGCCTCGCGGTCCCGGTGTGTGATGGCGGCGACCAGTTCGGCGTGGCCGTTCCACAGCCAGTCCCGCAGATCGGCGTCGCCCCGCAGGTAGGGCACGGCGAACACCCATGCCTGGACGCGCAGCCGGTGCAGGAAGTCGCTGATGTAGCCGTTGCCGATGAGCCCGCCGAGCTCGCGCCAGAAGCGCAGGTCGTAGCCGATGAGGATGTCCAGGTCACCGCTGCGGGCCGCGCGGGCGGCCTCCTCGGCCCGGCGGCGCACGGAGACGAGCGCGTCCCGGTAGTCGGCACGCCGGTCCGGGACCGGCTCGGGGAAGACGTCCCGGATGACCCCGTCCATGACCAGGGCGCGGGCCTCCACCATCGCCCGGTAGTCCGCGACCGTGAACTGGTGCACCCGGAATCCGCGGTGCTGGTCGGATTCGAGCAGGCCCTGCGCGGACAGGTCGAACAGCGCCTCACGGACGGGGGTCGCGGACACCCCGTACTGCTCGGCGATCTGCTTGACGGTGAACTCCCGCCCCGGCAGCAGACGCCCGGCGAGCACCTCGTCACGCAGCGCGTCCGCGATCTGCTGCCGCAGGGTGCTGCGGGTGACGGCTCCGCTCGGGCACATGGCGCCCCTCCCCCATTCGGTTCCGGGTCACCTTAGACCGGGGTCGCACCGGCCCCGAGCCCCGGAGGGGCCCGGCCGGACGATCCACGCCGCTATTCTCGTCCCCGTCCGGCGTGTTGTCGTACGGGGGAGGCCGCACACCATGGAGAAGCTCGGGTCGACCGATCCACAGCGCATCGGCGCCTACCGCCTGCTGGGACGCCTCGGCGTGGGCGGGATGGGCCAGGTGTATCTGGCCAGGTCCGACCGGGGCCGTACGGTCGCGCTCAAGCTGGTACGCGAGGAACTGGCCGCCCAGCAGGAATTCCGGGACCGCTTCCGCCAGGAGGTACGGGCCGCCCGCCGGGTCGGTTCCACGTGGACCGCGCCCGTCCTGGACGCCGACACCGAGGCCGACGTCCCCTGGGTCGCCACCGGATACGTGGCCGGTCCCTCCCTGCACGCCACCGTCTCGGGAAGGCCGGGCACCGCGTCCGGCCCGGCCCCCGGCGCCTACGGTCCGCTGCCGGAGCGGTCCGTCCGCGTTCTCGGCTCCGGGCTGGCGCACGCCCTGAAGGCCATCCACACGGCCGGCCTGATCCACCGGGACCTGAAACCCTCCAACATCCTGCTCACGATCGACGGCCCGCGCGTCATCGACTTCGGGATAGCCAGGGCTCTGGACACCATCACCGACGGCGGCCTCACCCGCACCGGCGCCCTGGTCGGCACCCCCGGTTTCATGTCTCCGGAGCAGGTGCGGGGCGAGCGGGTGAGCGCGGCCAGCGATGTGTTCTGCCTGGGGTCGGTGCTGACCTACGCCCTGACCGGCCGGCTTCCCTTCGGCGCCGTGGCCAACGAGATGCACGCCCTGCTGTTCCGCATCGCGCAGGAGGACCCGGACCTGACCGGGGTCACTCCGGGGCTCGACGACCTGATCCGCGGCTGCCTCCACAAGGACCCGCAGGCCCGGCCTTCCACCGACGACATCCTGGCGCTCCTGGCCGACGGCGACAACAGCGCGGAACCCTGGCTCCCGGGCGCGCTCCTCGCCCAACTCGGCCGCCACGCCGTGGAACTGCTCGACTCCGAGGACCCCGAAGACGCTGTGCCGGCCGGCGACGCCCCGACGGACGCGGGGGCGGGCGGCAGCGCCCCGACCGCGGTGGCGGCCGACAGCGCCCCGAAGGACGCGGTGGCGGGCCCGGATCCGGCCCGGACTCCGAGCAACGCCCCCTCCCCGAGCGCCTCCCCCGTCCCGGGGGCCGGGAAGCCGCAGGGCGCGGTCCCTCTCACCAAGCCCGGCGCCCCGGCCGACGCGGTGAGCGACGCACCGTCCGGCGCTGCTCCCGACGCGCGGCCCGCCGCTGCTCCCGATGCCCGGTCCGAGCCCCCGTCCGGGGCCCCGTCCGACGCTCCTTCCGCCGTCCCGGCCGTACCGGGCGCCGAGCCTCCCGTCGAGCCGGCAACCGAGGTCATCGACGCCCCCACCGGTCCGACCGCCCCGCTCCCGTCCCCCGGGCTGCCCGGGCCCGTCCACGCGCTCCCCGCCTCGGCCGCCGGCGCGGCCGCCACGCCGCCGAGCGGGCCGCCCCCGGCCACCCCGCCTCCCGGCTACGGCTACCCGCACCAGACCGCCCAGCCGCAGCAGGTCCAGGGCTTCGGCCACCCGCAGCAGCCCAACCCCGCCCAGGCGTACGGCTATCCACAGCAGCCCGGCCAGGGCCAGGCATACGGCTACCCCCAGCAACCGAGCCCGGACCACGGCTACCCGTACGGCTATCCGCAGCAGCCGGGCCAGGGCGCCACGCCCCCGTACGGGCCCGGCTACCCCACCGGCACCCAGCATCCGGCCCCCGCTCCCGAACCGGCCCGCAGGAGCAGCGGCTCGACCATCGCGCTGATCCTCGTCGCCGTACTGGTCGCCATAGGCGCGGGCGGGTCCGTCTACGCCCTCATGAACGACCAGGGCGGGACGCCCACGGCCAAGCCCAGCCGCTCGGCCGGTCCCTCCCCGTCGCAGGCCATCGACGACTCCCCCTCCCCCGACGTCTCCCCGGACCCCTCGCCCGACGACGGGGACAACGGCGAGGAGGGCGGCGTCCCCGACGGGTACCTCGGCTCCTGGTCCGGCAGCATCGACAATGCCACCGGCCACTCCACCCGTGAACTCGTCATCCGCCAGGGCGCGGTGGGAGACACGGTCCTCACCCTCACCGCCGAGGGCCCCCTCGCCACCGGCGGCACCTACCGGTGTGTCTTCGAGGCGACCCTGACCGCCGAGGCCGCCGACGGCGAGTCCGTCAGCATCGGCCCCTCCACGGTGACGGAGGGCGAACCGGCGGCTTCCTGCACTCCGGGGGCTCCGACCACGCTCACCCTGCTCCCGGACGGCGGGCTGAGCCGTGAGAACACGTCGAGCGGCGAGAAGCTGACGTACACGAAGACCGGCTGACCCGCCGGGCCGGGCGGGGCCGGAACCACCCGTGCGTGCACACGGCTGCCCTTCGCCCGTCCGCGCCGCCGGTTTCACTGGACGAGCGGCCGGAGCGACATGAGCAGGTGCTGGTGGACCGTGTCCCCCGCCCCGTCCGCCGCTGCCGTCGCTTCCTCGTGGTCCCGGTGTCCGGTGATCATGGCGCGCTGCCCCTGGCCCATGAGCTGGAACCGGACCACCGGGGTGTCGAATGTGGCCAGCGCGTCCATCAGGTAGGACGGGTTGAACCCCACGGTGATCTCGTCGGCGCCGAGGAGTCGGGCAGGCAGACGCTGGGATGCCACGTCGTCCTCGTAACCGGCCTGGAGCAGGACGGAGTCGCCGCTGAACGCGAACTGGAGCGGGCTGTCTCCGTCCGCCACGACCGCGACCCGCTTCACCGCCTCGACCAGCGGTTCGCGCTCGGTCACCGCCTTGACCGGCCGACTGAGCAGGAACAGCTTGTCGTGGCGCGGGAGCCTGCCGTCGAGCAGCCGGACCGTGGTGCGCATGCCCTCCCGTTCGAAGCCCGCCGAACCGCCGTCCAGGGCGAGGCGGACCGTACCGGGGCGGGCGCCGACCGAGCGGGCGATCTCGCTGAGCCGACGGGCCGAGACGACGACGTCCGCCGTGGCGCCGTGGCCCGTGGGCCGCCAGTCGAGCGTGCGGACGGCGAAGCGGTAGCGGTCGGTGGCGGCGAGGGTCATCCGCCCGCCGTCGAGCGCCAGGCGGATTCCGGTGAGCGTGGGGAGGGTGTCGTCCCGGCCGGCGGCCACCGACACATCGGCGACGGCCGCCGCGAACTCGGGCCCGTCCACCTCACCGAGTATCTCCGGCAGCGGCGGCAGCGCGGGGTAGTCGTCCAGGGGCAGGACGGACAGCCCGAATCCGGCGCCGCCGCCCGTCACCGTGAACCGTGAACCCTCGACCGCGCATTCCACCGGTCCGTCGGGCAGCACCTTGCACACGTCCAACAGGCGGCGCCCCATGACCAGGACCTTCCCCGGCCGTTCCGTCCGCGCCGCGACCTCGATGCGGGCGGACGCCTCGTAGTCCAGACCGGAGATGCTCAGCCTGTCGTCCGCCGCTTCCAGCAGCAGCCCGCCGAGGACGGGCACGGGTGACCGGGTGGGCAGGACGCGGGCGGCCCAGGAGACGGCGTCCGTCAGCTCGCCTCGTTCGATCCGGAACTCCATCGTGATGACCTCTCCTCGTGCGCCGACCGGCTGCGGTCCCGACGCTTGCGACGTTAGAGGCGGCCACTGACAACGAGGCGGGGGACGCCTCCGTCCGCAAGGCCGGAGGCGTCCCCCACACGAGTGAAGTTGCCGGATGAAAGCGCTGGTCAGCAGCTCAGGTTGGAACCGGGCGTGGTGCCGAGGATCTGCACGAACGCCTGGTACTTGTCGATGCGGCTCTGGACCTGGGCGGGGTTGCCGCCGTTGCACTCGATCGAGCCGTTGATGGAGCGGATCGTCTCACCGAAGCCGGCGCCGTTCACCATGGCGTTGTGGGCGGTCATGGTGCCGGGGCCGCTCTGGGTGTTCCAGTACCAGAGACCGGTCTTCCAGGCCACGGCCGCGTCCTGCTCGACCAGGTAGGGGTTGCCCAGCAGGTCGATGCCGAGCGCGTCGCCCGCGGCCTTGTAGTTGAAGTTCCAGCTGAGCTGGATCGGACCGCGCCCGTAGTACGCGGCCTGGCCCGCCGGGCAGCCGTAGGGCTGGCTGCTGTCGCAGTAGTGCGGGTAGTTGGCGGTGTTCTGCTCGACGATGTACACCAGCCCGCCGGTCTCGTGGCTGACGTTGGCGAGGAAGGCCGCGGCCTCCTGCTTCTTGACGGTGTCACTGCCCGTGTTGGCGAAGCCCGGGTAGGCGTCCAGCGCGGCGACCAGCCCGCTGTACGTGTAGAAGGAATTGCGGCCCGGGAACATCTGGTTGAACTGCGCCTCGCTGACCACGAATCCGGAGGACGAGCCCGGGTCGCCCGGGTCCGTGCCGCCTCCGCTTCCGCAGGCACCCTGGTCGGCCCAGACGTCCGAGCTGCCCGGCTTCTCGTTCTGCGTCCACCACTTGGCGGTCCAGTTGTGCCCGTTGTACGAGGCGGTGCCGCCGCCCGTGTAGACGGACGAGGCGTTCCAGGCGGCCGCGCAGTCGGCGGCCGACGCGGTGGTGGCGGGGAGTACGACGAGCCCTGCGACGACCGCGCCCAGCGCGGCGAGCAGGCCCATGATGCGACGGAACATCTGCACACTCCTTCGTCGCGGCGCGCCGGTCGTCGCGGCGCACCGCCGTGGGGGGTTGCCGCCACTCAAGCGCGGTTGGTCTGGACCTGTCAAGGTCTAGACCAAAAACCGGAACCTCTTCCACCGCGCCGACCCCGGAGCCTCCCGCGACGCAAAGACCGCATCCGCCCCGGAGCTTGAAACGGCATCAGCAGGTGAGATGCGAACCCGGATCGACGCCGATGACCTCTGTGATGTGCTCGTACTTGGCCGCCCGCGCCTGCACCGAGCCGGGGTTTCCGCCGTTGCACTCCAGTGAGCCGTTGAGCGAGCGAATGGTCTCACCGAAGCCGGCCCCTCCGACCATGGCGTCGTGGGAGGTCATGGTGCCGGGGCCGTTCTGGGTGTTCCAGTACCAGAGCGCGGTCTGCCAGGCGACGGACGGATCACGCTCCACCAGCCACGGGTCGTTGAGCAGATCGAGACCGAGCGCGTCTCCGGCGGCCTTGTAGTTGAAGTTCCAGCTGAACATGATCGGGCCGCGCCCGTAGTAGGCGGACTGGCCCGCCGGGCAGCCGAACGGCTGGCTGTAGTCGCACTTGATCCAGTAGTTGGCCTCGTTGATCTCCTTCACGTACCGCAGGCCGACCGACTCGAAGTCGGCATGCGTCAGGAAAGCCGCGGCCTCCCGGCTCCTGGTCTCCTCGGTCCCGGTGTTGGCGAAGCGGGGATACGCGTGCAGCGCGTCGATCAGGCCCTGGTAGGTGTAGAAGGGGTCGCGCTCGGGGAAGATCTCGTCGAACTCCGCCTCGCTGATGACGAAGTCGGACACCCCTCCCGTACAGGCGCCCGCGTCCGCCCAGACAGTGGTGGCGCCCGGGTTCTCGTTCTGCGTCCACCACTTCGCCGTCCAGTTGCGGCCGTGGTGCGAGACCGTGCCGCCGGCCCGGTAGGCGGTCGAGGAGCTCCAGAGGGGTGCGCACGACGCGGAGCCTGTGGCGTCCGAGGCGGCCGGCGCGGCGGTTGCGGCACCGGGCAGGAAGGCTGCCGCGGCGACGACCGCGCTCAGTACGGTCAGGATGCTCTTGATGCGGTTCAGCGCTGCTCACTCCTTCGACAGGACGGGCATGGTGCGCCGCACACCCCGGCGGGCGGGCCGTGCGAGCATCCCTGCACCCAACCGTCGCTGGTCTGAACCTGTCAAGGTCTAGACCAGACGGCCTCACTGGGCGCGCACACGGCGGAGGGCCGGGGCTCAACCGCCGCCCCGGCCCTCCTGTGCACCCGTACGACTACAGGAACGAGTTGATCTCGATGGTCTCGGTGCGGCCGGGGCCGACGCCGATAGCGGAGATCGGGGCGCCGGACATCTCCTCCAGCGCCTTCACGTACGCCTGCGCGTTCTTCGGCAGGTCGGCGAACGTCTTCGCCTTGGTGATGTCCTCGGACCAGCCCGGAAGCATCTCGTACACCGGCTTCGCGTGGTGGAAGTCGGTCTGGCTGTACGGGAGCTCCTCGACGCGCTTGCCGTCGATCTCGTACGCGACGCACACCGGGATCTGCTCCCAGCCGGTCAGCACGTCCAGCTTGGTGAGGAAGAAGTCGGTGAGGCCGTTGACCCGGGTCGCGTACCGCGCGATGACCGCGTCGAACCATCCGCACCGGCGGTCACGGCCGGTGGTGACACCGCGCTCGCCGCCGATACGCCGCAGCGCTTCGCCGTCCTCGTCGTGCAGCTCGGTCGGGAACGGCCCGGCGCCGACACGGGTCGTGTACGCCTTGAGGATGCCGATGACCCGGCTGATCTTGGTCGGACCCACACCGGCACCGGTGCAGGCGCCGCCCGCGGTCGGGTTCGAGGAGGTCACGAACGGGTACGTGCCGTGGTCGACGTCGAGCAGCGTGCCCTGGCCGCCCTCGAACAGGACGACCTTGCCCTCGTCGATGGCGTTGTTCAGGACGAGCGTCGTGTCGGCCACGTAGGGCTTGAGCTGCTCCGCGTACTGGAGCATGTCCTCGACGACCTTGCCGGCCTCGATGGCGCGCCGGTTGAAGACCTTGGCCAGAAGCTGGTTCTTCTGCTCCAGGGCCGCCTCGACCTTCTGCTCCAGGATCGACTCGTCGTAGAGGTCCTGGACGCGGATGCCGACCCGGTTGATCTTGTCGGCGTACGTCGGGCCGATGCCGCGACCGGTGGTGCCGATCTTGCGCTTCCCGAGGAACCGTTCCGTCACCTTGTCGACGGTGACGTTGTACGGAGTGATCAAATGAGCGTTGCCGCTGATCAGCAGCTTCGACGTGTCCACGCCGCGGTCGTTCAGCCCACTCAGCTCGGAGAGCAGGACCGCCGGGTCGACGACGACACCATTACCGATGACCGGGGTACATCCCGGTGACAGGATGCCGGAGGGGAGGAGATGCAGTGCGTACTTCTGGTCACCGACGACCACCGTGTGGCCGGCATTGTTGCCGCCCTGGTAGCGCACCACATAGTCCACGGATCCACCGAGGAGGTCGGTGGCCTTTCCCTTGCCCTCGTCACCCCACTGAGCACCGAGCAGCACAAGTGCGGGCACAGGCGTACACCCCTTCCGGGCGGGGCATGTCCAAGGTCAGGGGGCGTACGAAAACGCCGTACATGCCGTACGTCGTTGTACGGCACAGTCCGAACCGTCGAACCGGGTGCCCCGGAATAGACGAAACCCCTGGCGCAATAGCGCAAGGGGCTCTTGCACCAAGATGCTACCCGAGGAAGGACCGAGGTGTCGGCTGCCCAGCCCCCCGGTAACGGTGCGCCCCACCTGCTGGTGGTGATCGATCCGGTCGCCCGGCGGACGGACGGCGAGTCCGTCCGCATCGCGAAGGACGTGCTGAGCGCGGGCTCGCACGCCAAGATCTGCCTCCCGGACAGCCCCGGGGAATTCGCCCGGGCCCTGTCCCGCCGGGGCGGCCGTCGGCCGGTGGTGATCGGCGACGACCGGGCGCTGCGGCGCGCCGTGTCGCTGCTGCACCGGGAGCGGGAGCCCGCCATGAGCGCGTTGTCGCTCGTCCCCGTCGGCGCGTCGGGCGCGCTGGAACTCGCCCACTCGCTCGGCGTGCCGAACGGCGCCGTGGCGGCGGCGCGCACGGCGCTGGACGGGGCGGTGCGCCGCCTCGACCTGCTCGTGGACGACAGCGACGGCGTGGTTTTGGGCGCGCTGCGCATCCCCGCGCTGAACGGCGCCCCCGGCACGGGTGTGGACCGCCCGGGCGTGTCCTCCGTCTGGGATGCCTGCCGCTCCCTGGTCCGCACCCTCGTGCGCCCCGCACCTCCGGAACCGCTCCCCCTGCCGCCGACGCACCGGCTGCGCGTGGAGGCCGACGGCGTCGTGCTGAACGACCTCGACCGTCCGGTCGCCTCCGTGACGGTGACGTCGGGCTGCGGCGACGACGGCCTGGCCGCCGTGACGATCGACGCGCCGGACACCGCCCCGGTCACCACGGAGGCGAAGGCGGTCACGGTCTCGGGGGCGGACTTCCGCTACCGGGCGGACATACAGGTCGCGGGGCCGGTGCGGACCCGGACGTGGACGGTCCGGGCGGGGGCCTGGGGGCTGATGCTCCCGGCGGGATAGCGGGCGCGGACGGTCAGGCGCCCGCGCCGGAGCTGCCCGCCGGCAGGTCGAGGGTCTTGCGGTGCTCCTCCCAGCGGCCCATCAGCCCCTCCAGCTCCGACTGCAGGAACTCGAAGAACGCCGCCGTCTCGGCGATCCGGGCGCCGGCCGGGGTGTGCTCGCCGAGCGTGCGCGCGCCTTCCTTGAGGGTGCGCTCCCAGCGGGTGAGGACCTGGTCGCGGCTGGCGAAGGTGGTGTACCAGATCTCGTTGTGCAGGCGGTACCGATCGCGGCGCGAGCCCGGTTCGCGTTCGCGGCCGACCATGCTGACCTGCGTGAGGTAGTTGATCGCGCCGGACACGGCGGCGGGGCTGATCTGCAAGGCAAGGGCGAGCTCCGCCGAGGTCATCGAGGCGTCGTCGTCCGCGAGCAGCGCCGCGAAGACGCGCGAGGCCATGCGCTGCATCCCCGCCTCGGTCATCTCGGACGCGAACCGCTCGACAAACCGCGCGACGGCCTCGGCATCTCGGTCCCCGGGGCCCCGGACCGCGCCCTCGGCCGCCATTTCCTCCGCGGATTCGCCGCTCATCCCGCTCCTCTTCCTCCGTGCGCCACTGCATGTCACTCCTTCGAGTTTATACGGTTCCTTAACTTCACAATTTTGTGAAAGTAGCGTACGTTCAAAATCATGACGAAGGCAATCACCGTGGCCGGACTGTGCAAATCGTTCGGCCGGACGCAAGCGCTGGACGGGCTCGACCTGGCCGTCGAGACCGGTGAGGTCCACGGCTTCCTCGGTCCGAACGGATCGGGGAAGTCCACCACCATCCGGGTCCTGCTGGGGCTGCTCAGAGCCGACTCCGGTGCGGCCCAGCTGCTCGGCGGCGACCCCTGGCACGACGCGGTCGAGCTGCACCGCCGCATGGCATACGTGCCGGGGGACGTCACGCTCTGGCGCAACCTCTCCGGCGGCGAGGTGATCGACCTGTACGGGCGGCTGCGCGGCGGTCTCGACGAAGCGCGGCGGGCGGACCTCGTGGACCGCTTCGAGCTCGACCCGACGAAGAAGGGGCGGACGTACTCCAAGGGGAACCGGCAGAAGGTGGCCCTCGTCGCCGCCTTCGCGTCGGATGTCGATCTGCTGATCCTGGACGAACCGACCAGCGGGCTCGATCCGCTGATGGAGGAGGTCTTCCAGAGCTGCGTGGCCGAGGAGCGTGAGCGCGGCCGGACGGTGCTGCTCTCCAGCCACATCCTGAGCGAGGTCGAATCGCTCTGCGACCGGGTCAGCATCATCCGCCAGGGCCGGACGGTGGAGACCGGATCGCTGGCGGACATGCGCCATCTGACGCGCACGCACATCAGCGCCGAGCTGATACGCGATCCGGACGGCCTGACACAGCTCCCAGGTGTCCATGACCTCGGCGTCGAAGGGCGGCGGGTCTCGCTCCAGGTGGACACCGACCAGCTGGACGCCGTCCTCAAGTCCCTCTCGCTGTCCGGTGTCCGCTCGCTGACGTGCACCCCGCCCACGCTGGAAGAGCTTTTCCTCCGGCACTACACGGCGGACGGCGCTCAGTCGTCGGGGGTGGTGGCGCGATGACCGCCGTGCCCCTCGTGACGAAGGCGGGCGTGCGACGCCGGGCCTCCACCGGACAGCTCACCGGGACCTGGGCCCTGCTGAGACTCGCCCTGCGGCGGGACCGCATCGTCATCCCCGTCTGGGTTCTCGTGCTCGGCGGCTCCTTCTTTTCCGTCGGTACGTCCATCTCCTCGCTCTACGAAACGCCCGCCCAACGGGCCCAGCTCGCCGCGTCGATGAACGGCAACAGCTCCGTGCGGGCCATGTACGGGCCCGTTTTCGGCGACTCCGTCGGGGGCCTTGTCAGCTGGCGCATGCTCGCCTTCGGCGCGGCGCTGGCGGCGGTGATGAGCCTGGTCGTCGTCGTGCGCCACACCCGGGAGGAAGAGGAGACGGGGCGTCAGGAGATGCTTTCGTCGGCGATGGTGGGGCGCCGTGCTCCGCTCACCGCCGCACTGCTCGCGGCTCTGATCGCCAACGTCGGCCTGGCGCTGGTGATCACAGCCGGAATGGCCGGCTCGGGTGCGGGTGGCGCGGGAGCGGTGGCGCTCGCGTCGGCCGTCGCCGGGGTCGGGTCGCTGTTCGCCTGCACCGCAGCGATCGCCGCGCAGTTCACCGAGAGCGGGCGCCTCGCGAAGGGGGTCACGGCGACGGCGGTGGGTGCCGCGTTCGTCCTGAAGGCGGCGGGCGACTCGGCCACGGACGACGGCTCCTCCCTCCTCACCTGGCTCTCCCCCCTCGGCTGGGCGGAGAACGTCCGGCCGTACGCGGAGGAGCGCTGGTGGGTGCTCCTCCTGATCGGCGGCGCGGTGGCGGTGCAGTGCCTCGTGGCGTACGCGCTGACCGGGCGCCGGGACGTCGGCATGAGCTTCCTGGCGGCGCGCCCGGGGCCGGCGCGGGGCCGGATGTCCACCGCCTGGGCCCTGGCGATACGGCTGCAACGCGGCGCGCTCCTGGGGTGGACGGTGTCCTTCGCCGTGGTCGGCTTCGTCTTCGGCGGACTGGCCGGCGGGGCGGCGGACCTCGTCGGGGACAACGAAAAGGCCCGGGAGATCTTCGAGCGGATGGGCGGGCAGTCCGGCCTCACCGACGCGTTTCTCGCCTCGATGGTCTCCGTGCTCGGCACGGTCGCCGCTCTGTACATCGCCGCGTCGGTGCTCCGGCTGCACGGTGAGGAGACCGCCGGCCGCGCGGAGCCGGTGCTCGCGGGCGGGGTCGGCCGGCTCCGCTGGGCGGGGGGCCATCTGCTCATCGCCTTCGGCGGGGCGGCCCTGATCATGGCGGTCGGCGGTCTCGGCCTGGCGGCGGGATACGGCCACGCGCTCCCGGCCGTGCTCGGCGCCTGCCTCGTGCAACTGCCCGCCGTCTGGCTGCTCGGCGGGATCACGGCCCTGCTCCACGGGGCGATACCGAAGGCGGCCCCGGCGAGCTGGGGCGCGGTGGGGCTGTGCCTGGCGCTCGGCTGGATCGGGCCCGCCCTGGACCTGCCGCAGCCGGTGCTGGACGCGTCGCCCTTCACGCACCTGCCGAAGCTGCCGGGAGCCGGGATGGAGTGGGGGCCGGTGCTGCTCCTCACCGCGTTGTCGGCGGCGCTGGTGGCCGCGGCCCTGGCGGCGTTGCGCCGCCGGGATCTGGTGACGTGAGAGCGCGGCGGGCGGACGGGGGCAGGGCGGGCGGATAGGGGCAGGGCGGGCGGATGGGGGCAGGGGCCGGTGGCCGCCCACCCCCGCCCGGGAGAGCCCGCCCCCGCCCGGGAGAGCCCGCCCCCGCCCGGGAGCCCAGCCCCGCCCGGCATCCCGCCCGCCCCGCGGACTCACACCTCGACCCGCAGCTCCTTCAGGCCCCTGATGACATAGCCCGGGTTCCACTCGGGCTCGGCGGCCAGTCGCAGGCCGGGGGCCTTGCGCAACAGCTCACCGAAGGAGGCGGCCAGCTCGACCCGGGCGAGCGGGGCGCCCAGGCAGAAGTGGATCCCGGCACCGAAGGTGATGTGCGGGTTCTCCCGCCGGGCGAGGTCCAGGGTGTCCGGGGCCGCGAAGCGGGCGGGGTCGCGGTTGGCCGACCCGAAGAGCAGGGCCACCTCGGAGCCCCGTGGAATGACCGTGCCGTCGATCTCGATGTCGTCCAGGACCCAGCGCTCGAACATCTGGAGGGGAGTGTCGTACCGCATCAGTTCTTCCAGCGCCGTGGGCAGCAGCCCGTGGTCGGCGCGGAGGGCGGCCAGTTGCTCGGGGTGGCGCAGCAGCGTCCACCAGCCGTTGACCGTGGTGTTGACGGTCGCCTCATGCCCGGCATTCAGGAGGAGGACGCAGGTGGAGACCATCTCCTGCTCGCTCAGCCGCTCGCCCTCGTCGTGGGCGGCGACGAGGGCGGAAATCAGGTCGGTGCCCGGGTGGACGCGCCGCTCGGCGATCAGCTCGCGCAGATACGCGGAGAATTCGAGGGAGGCTCGGACGGCGGCGCGGGCGGTGTCCTCGGACGGGTTGAGCTCGAACATCCCGCAGATCGCCGCGGACCAGGGCCGCAGCGGGGCCCGGTCGGACTCCGGGATACCGAGCATCTCGGCGATCACGGCCACGGGCAGCGGCTCGGCGACGGCCGCCAGCAGGTCGCCCCCGCCCTGCTCGACGAAGTCGTCCACGAGTCCGGCGGCCAGCCGCTGGACGGTGGGGACGAGTTGTTCGACCGTGCGCGGGGTGAACGCCTTGGACACCAGGCGCCGGATGCGGGTGTGGTCCGGCGGTTCGAGGTCCAGCAGCCCCTGCCCGTTGAGCGTCTCGAACGGCTCGTGCTCCGGGGGCGGGGGTGTCCGGCCGAACTCCTCGTGTGTGAACCGGTGGAGGTAGGTGCGGCCCAGCCGCCGGTCTCGCAGCAGGGCCGACACATCGGCGTAGTGCGGGACGAGCCACTGGTCGGTGGGCTCGAAGTAGTGCGCCCGGCCGGTGGCCCGCAGTTCGGCGTAGGCGGGGTACGGGTCGGCGACGAACGCCGCCGACCAGGGGTCGAACGGGGCGGGGGAGGTGCGGGGCTGGTCCATGGGCCGACGCTAGACCACGGTGCTCAGGAAGGGGTGACCAGGCGGGCCTCATAGGCGAAGACGGCTGCCTGGGTGCGGTCGCGGAGACCGAGTTTGACCAGGATGCGGCTCACGTGGGTCTTGATGGTCGACTCGGCGACGACGAGATGTCCGGCGATCTCCGCGTTCGACAGGCCCTGGGCGATGAGGACGAGCACCTCCGTCTCGCGCTCGGTGAGGTCGCCGACCCGGGCCAGGGCCGGAGGGCGGGGAGCGGAGGCGAGTCTGGAGAACTCGGTGATCAGGCGCCGGGTCACGGTGGGGGCCAGCAGCGCCTCGCCGGCGGCGACCACACGTACGCCGTCGGCGAGCTGGCGGGCCGAGGCGTCCTTGAGCAGGAAGCCGGAGGCCCCCGCGCGCAGGGCCTGGTAGACGTATTCGTCGAGGTCGAAGGTGGTGAGGACCAGGACCTTCGCGTCCGCGTCCGCGGTGACGATCTCGCGGGTCGCCTCGATGCCGTTGAGCTCCGGCATGCGGATGTCCATCAGCACCACGTCGGGGCGGAGCGCGGCGACCTGGGAGACGGCCTCGCGGCCGTTCACCGCCTCGCCGACGACCTCGATGCCCGGCATGGCGTTGAGCAGGACCGAGAAGCCCTCGCGGACCATCATCTGGTCGTCCACGATCAGGACCCGGATCGGCGGGGCGGCGGGCTGCGTGGTCATACCTGCTCCTTGAAGGCGCCGGGCGCACCGGGCGCCGTCTGCTGGGCGGGGATGAAGGCCGTGACCTCGTAACCGCCCTCCTCGGTGGCCTCGGCGGTCATCTCGCCGTTCAGCATCGCGACCCGTTCCCGCATGCCGGTGATCCCGTGCCCGGCCCCCGGCGACGGCTTCACCGGAGCGGTCGGCGGTCCGTTGACCACGCGCAGGCCGAGCCCGCCGAGGACGTAGCCGATCTCGACCCTGGCCGTGGCGCCCGGGGCGTGCCGCAGGCTGTTGCTGAGCGCCTCCTGGATGATGCGGTACGCCGACAGCTCGACGCCCGGGGGCAGTTCACGGACCGCCCCGGTCACCGCCTTCTCCGTCACCAGGCCCGCGTCCCCGACATTGGCGAGCAGCCGGTCGAGGTCGGCGAGGGTGGGCTGCGGCGCGTCCGGTGCCTCGTAGTCGTCGGCCCGGACGACGCCGAGGACCCGGCGCAGTTCGGTGAGCGCGGCCACGGCGTTCTCCCGGATCGTGACGAACGCCTGCTCCAGCTCGGGTGGCGGGTTCTCCACCCGGTACGGGGCGGCCTCGGCCTGGATGGCGACGACGGACATGTGGTGGGCGACCACGTCGTGGAGTTCGCGGGCGATCGTGGTGCGCTCCTCCAGCAGCGTGCGCCGGTCGCGCTCGACGGCGGTGACGGTGCGCTGCACGGTGACCTCGCGCTGCGCCTCCCGCCGTACCTGGACCAGGCTCACCACGAGCAGCGCGAACGCCGAGACCACGGCCATGCCCGCGGTGTTCGGCCCGCCGGCCCCGCCGGTGACGACGCCCTCCACGACCAGGCCCAGCAGCAGCGTGAGCACCCACATCCAGGCGGCGGTGCGCGGCCGGGTCCTGGCCGCGACGACGAACAGCACCACCAGGTGGGAGATGAAGACGCTCGGCGACCACGGTTCGTAGCCGCCCACCACCACGCTCACCGGCATCAGAACCATCGACATCCAGAACGCCCCGACGGGCCTGATCAGCGTCATCGCCACGCAGACGGCGGGCAGCAGCCCGGACAGCAGGACCCCGGCGTTGCCGGTGACCGTGAACCCCGCCATGAAGGTGATCAGCGCGACGCCCAGCACCACCGCGTGCGGGGTCCACGCGGCCCGTGCCGCGAGCCGCCGCGGCAGCCGTCCGGTCAGGGGCCCGTCCGTGCGCATCGGCCCCATCGGCCGGTAGGCGAAGGCGTCCTCGAAGAGGTCTTCCCGGAGGTCGTCCATGGCACGCGCGGCGAGCCGTAGCTCCGGGCTTCTGGTCTTGGTCTCGGTCACGCCTCAACGGTAGGCGGGGCGGCGGGCCGGGTCGTCAGCAGTGGTGCGGATTCCCGGCCGTCCGTCGCAAGTACTACGCGCCTGCCGCCACGCGTCTACCAGGCGAGCTGAGCGATCTCTTCCGCGACCACCGCGCACGCGTCCGCGGCCGGGTCGATCAGCGGGAAGTGGCCGACGTCCGGCAGCAGGGTCAGCCCCACCGTCTCGCCCTCCTTCGCCGCCGCGTCCACAAACGCCTCGGAGACGGCCGCCGGGACCGTGAGGTCCGTCGTGCCCTGGACGACGGCGGTCGCGATGCCCGTGGGCAGCAGCCGGGACGGATCGGCGTACGCACTCCGCTCGGCGAAGTCCTCCTCCGTTCCCAGCAGCTGTCCGACCGCCCCCGAGCACACGTCGAGGGCGACCGCCGAGCCGAAGTCCGCGATCGGCGCCAGCGCCACCACGCCCCGCAGTGCGGGCGGCCTCGCGAGCCGCCACGGCGAACCCTCCGGCAGGACGTGCCGGGCGGCGGCCCACAGGGCCAGCTGCCCGCCCGCCGAGTGCCCGGTGACGACGATCCGACGGACGTCCGCCGCCGGCAACTCCCGCGCCAGCAGCTCCGGCAGCGCGTCCATCGCGGCGGCGACGTCGTCGAAGGTCTCCGGCCAGCGCCCCGCCACCGGGCCGGTCCCGCGCTGCTGCGGGAGCTCGCTGCCGCGCCGGTACTCCACACTGGCCACGGCGAACCCGCGCCGCGCCAGGAAGTCCGCGAACGGCGACACATGGGCCCGGTCGAACGGAGCCCGCCACGCGCCGCCGTGCAGCACGACCACGACCGGCGCGCCGGTGAGGCCCCCACGCGGGGCGTAGAAGTCGATGACCTGGTCGGGGTGGCTGCCGTAGGCGGCGGACGCGTCGGGGGCGACGGCCGGATGCGAGAAGGCCGACTCGGTCTCGGCGGCGTCCCGCTCGCGCGCGGCGGAATCCGACATCCTGCTCCCACCCTCCCTGTCGTCCGGCCCAACTGGCCTGACCTGCGGGGACGGTACCAGTACGGCAGAGGACCCCGATCACCGGGAATCGGCACCCCCGGTCCCGCGTCGAAGCCCGTGCACGGCACCTGCCCCGCGACATGGCGCCGTCCGGTGACCGGGGCGAGCCGGTCACCGGACGGATGCGGCAGCCTACGCCGCCGGAGCGCCCAGAACCTCCGCGAGCACCCGCGCCGCGCGTTCCGCGTCCGCGAACCCCACGTACAGCGGTGTGAAACCGAACCGCAGCACATCGGGGCGGCGCAGGTCCCCGACGACACCGCGCGCGATCAGCTCGGCCATCACGGGCTCGGCGTCGTCGCACCGCAGCGCGACCTGGCTGCCCCGTTCCGCGTGGGCGGTCGGGGTGACCGAGGTGACCCGCCCCTCGGGGGCGTACGCCTCGACGCACTCCAGGAAGAAGTCCGTCAGGGCCAGGGACTTGGCCCGGACCGCCTCGATCCCGACACCGTCCCAGACGTCGAGGGACGCCTCCAGGGCCAGCATGGACAGGATGTCGGGCGTGCCGACCCGGCCCCGGACCGCTCCGTCCGCCGGGGTGTATCCGGGCGTCATCGCGAACGGGTCCGCATGCGACGTCCACCCCGGAAGAGGCGAGTCGAAGGACGCCTGGTGGCGCTCGGCGACGTACAGGTAGGCGGGCGAACCGGGGCCGCCGTTGAGGTACTTGTACGTGCAGCCGACCGCGAGGTCCACGTCGTGCTCGTCCAGGCCGACGGGGAGCGCGCCCGCGCTGTGGCACAGGTCCCAGACGGCGATCGCGCCCGCGGCCCGCACCGCGGCGGTCAGCCCCGGCAGGTCGTGCAGCCGGCCCGAGCGGTAGTCGACGTGGTTGAGCAGGACGGCGGCGGTCCGCGGACCGAGCGCGTCCGGTACGTCGGCGGGGGCGACCGGGACGATGCGGTGACCGGTCATCCGGGCCGCCGAAGCGGCGATGTAGCCGTCGGTGGGGAACGTCTGCGCGTCGACCAGGATCTCTTCGCGGCCCTCCGGCGCCAGCCGGGTCGCGGCGACGAGGGCCTTGAAGACGTTCACGCTGGTCGAGTCCCCGACGACGATCTGGCCGGCCGCCGCACCGACGATCGGGGCGATGCGGTCACCGATCCGTTCCGGCGCCGTCCACCAGCCGCTCTCGCCCCAGGACCGGATGCGCAGCTCACCCCACTCGCGGGTGAGGACCTCCTGCACCCGGGCGGGCACGTGGCGCGGCAGCGCGCCGAGCGAGTTGCCGTCCAGGTAGACGGTGTCGTCCAGGGTGAACAGCCCGCGCAGCGGTGCGAGGGTGTCCTCGGTGTCGAGCGCCTGTGCGCGCTCCTGCAGGTCAGACATGGCTGCGGGCCGTCCAGAGCTCGGGGAACACGTTCTTCGTGGCGCGCTTCTCCAGCCAGGCCACGCCGGCCGAGCCGCCGGTGCCGGTCTTGGAGCCCATGGCCCGCCGGGTCGCGAGGAGATGGTCGTTGCGCCATCGCCACACCAGCTCGCCCACATCGGTGAGCACCTCGCCGAGGCGGACCAGTTCGTCGTTCTGGTCCGGGTTGGCGTAGATCTCCGCCCAGACGGCCTCGACCTCGGGCGACGGCTCGTACTTCTGGGTCAGGTCCCGGCCGAGTACGGACTCCGGGATCGCGTGCCCGCGCCGGGCGAGCAGGGCGAGGGCCTCGTCGTACAGGCCGGGCTCCGCGAGGGCCTTCTCCAGCTCCGCGTGGACACGGGGCGCGCCCCGGTGCGGCACCAGCATGGACGCGGACTTGTCGCCGAGCAGGAACTCCATCCGCCGGTACATCGCCGACTGGAAACCGGAACCTTCGCCGAGCGAGGACCGGTAGGAGTTGAACTGGGCGGGGGTGAGCTGGGCGAGCGGTGTCCAGGAGGCGTTCAGGGCCTCCAGTTCGCGCAGCGACCGCTTCAGCGCGTCCTGCGCGACGTCCAGGCGGTCCTCGCGCATCGCGTGCGCGGCGGTCTCCCACTCATGGACGATGACGGTGAACCACAGTTCCATGACCTGGGTGGTGACCAGGAAGACCATCTCGCCGGGATCGTCCGAGCGGAGGTGCTGGAGGTGGGTCAGGACATCCGCCTGGACATAGTCCTCGTACGGAGTCGTGCCCGCGAAGTCGAGGTGCGGGGTCGCCGCACCGGTGGCTTCGGGGTCGGGGTGAATCGTCGACATCGCTGTCTCCTCGACACGAGCTTCCGGGTAGCGGTCCGCCCCTTCCCCTCGGAAGTGGAGCCCCGGTCCCCTGTTCGCATCCTAAACGCCTGCTCCGGACACGCGCAGGCCCCGCAGTCGCGGATGCGGAACTGCGGGGCCTGCGGTACGGCGTCGACTAGCCGAGGGTCTCGGCGGCGGTCGGCGAGGAGTCGCGGAGGAACGTCGAGCAGCGCTCGTACTCCTCCTGCTCGCCGATGGCCTGCGCGGCCCGGGCGAGGGCGTGCAGCGCGCGGAGGAAGCCGCGGTTCGGCTCGTGCTCGAACGGCACGGGGCCGTGGCCCTTCCAGCCGGCCCGGCGCAGCGCGTCGAGGCCGCGGTGGTAGCCGGTGCGGGCGTAGGCGTACGACTCGATGACCCGGCCGCCCTCGAACGCCTCGTCGGCGAGCTGTGCCCAGGCCAGCGAGGAGGTCGGGTACTTCGCCGCGACGTCGGTGGGCGCGGTGCCGGCGGCGAGCAGCTCGCGCGGCTCCGGGTCGTCGGGCAGGTGGGTCGGGGGCGGGCCCCCGAGCAGGTTCTCGTGGATCGACATGCTCCCAGTGTGCCTGGCACGGGGCCCCGCCGAGGACCCGGCGGGTATGAATCCGGCCCGGTCCGTGCAGCCGGCGGACCCGCCGCCTCCGTCACCCCCCGGCGTCCGGCCGGGCGGTCTCCGGCGCGGGTTCCAGCGGCGGGCTCGTGACGCCGCAGTGCACCGCGCACTCGGGCCGCGCGCTGTCCTCCACGGGGGCGGGCGTGCGAACGGTCGCCCAGGCGATCAGCGCGCCGAGCACCAGCAGCCCGGCGCACATCGGCATCGCCCGCCGGAACGTCGCGGCGAACTCCCCGGCGTCCCGGTACGCCTCCGGCCCCATCCCGGCGAGCAGCGGCAGCGCGGCCACCGCGATCAGGCCGGCGGCGCGTGCGGCGGCGTTGTTGATGCCGCTGGCCAGCCCGGCCCGCCCGGTGTCCACGGAGGCCAGCACGGTCGCGGTGAGGGGCGCCACGACGGTGACGAGACCGACGCCCAGGACGGCCACGGCGGGCAGTACGTCGGTCAGGTAGCCGGTGACGGAGTCGGAGCCCTCCCCCACGCGCAGCATCAGCAGCATGCCCGCGGCGGCGATCAGCGGCCCTGCGGTGAGCGGGATGCGCGGGCCGATGCGCTGGCCCAGCTCGCCCGAAGCGGCCGAGAACAGCAGCATGAGGAGGGTGGTCGGCAGCAGTGCGGTGCCCGCGCCCAGCGCCGAGTAACCGGCGACGACCTGGAGCTGGATCGCGGAGAGGAAGAAGTAGCCGCCGAGCGCCGCGTACACGCACAGGGTGACGATGTTGACGGCGGTGAACTGCCGTGACGCGAACACCGACGGCGGCAGCATCGGATGTGCCCGCCTCCGTTCGAGCTGCACGAAGGCGGCGCCGAGGAGCACCCCGCCCAGCGCCGACCCGATCACGGCCGGAGAGGCGCCCTGCCCCGGCGCCCCGATCAGCGCGTACGTCACCAGTGCGAGCGCGAGGGCGCCGAGGGCCGCCCCGGCGACGTCGAAGCGCCCCTCGGCGTTCGGATCCCGGGACTCCGGTACGTGGCGCAGCGCGACGGGCACGCAGACGGCGGCGAGCGGCAGGTTGAGCAGGAACACCCAGCGCCAGCCCGGCCCGTCCACCAGCCAGCCGCCCAGGAACGGCCCGACGGCCGCGCCGACCCCGCCGAATCCGGACCACAGCCCGACCGCGCGGGCCCGGTCGTCGGGGTGGAAGCTCGCCTGGATCAGGGCCAGCGAGCCGGGTGTCAGCAGCGCGCCGCCGACCCCTTGGAGGGCGCGGGCGGCGATGAGCACGGGGGCGTTCGGCGCGAGGCCGCAGACCAGTGAGGCGGCGGCGAACCAGATGACACCGACCACGAAGACCCGCCTGCGCCCGTAGCGGTCGCCGAGCGCCCCGCCGAGCAGGATCAGCCCGGCGAGGGTCAGCATGTAGGCGTTGACCGTCCACTGGAGCGCGGCCAGGTCGGTGCCCAGGTCGTCGCCGATGCGGGGCAGGGCGACATTGATGACGGTGGAGTCGAGCATCGCCATGCTCGACCCGAGCACCGTTGTCAGGACGACCCAGCGCCCGGCGGCGGAGGCCACCCGGATCGAGGGCCCGTCCGCTTCGCTCTTCTCCATGGCCTCAGCATCGTCGGCACCCGGCCGAAGGGCCACCGGGAGTCCTCAGGAATCGACCCGGACCGCCTCGATGCCCCGGATCAGCGCGTCGAGCCCCGCCTGGACCTTGCTCCGGGCGCACCCCACGTTCAGCCGCACGAAGCCCTCGGCCCCGTACGTGCTGCCCGGCATCACCGCGACCCGCTCCCGCTCGATCAGGACACGCTGCAACGCCTCGTCGTCCCGGACGCCGGCGCGCCGCAGATCGATCCAGGCCAGGTATCCGGCCTGCGGCGGCTCCCACTCCAGGGCCGGGAACGCGGTGTTCAGCCGGTCGGCGACCAGGGCCAGGTTCTCCGCGACGTACGCGCGTACCGCGTCCAGCCACGGCCCGCCCTCCCGGTAGGCGGCGATGTGCGCGGTCAGCGAGAGCACCGCCGGTGAGGCGAGGCCCTCCGCCGTCTCCATACGGCGCAGATACTCGGTCCGGTCCTCGGGCCGCCCGATGAGGCCGTACGAACCGGTCAGCGCGGGGAAGTTGAACGACTTCGAGGCCGAGCTGATGACCGCCCAGCGCGCGTCGCCGCCGACCCGGGTCCACGGCACGTGCGGGAGCCCGTTGTGCACGAAGTCCGCGTGGATCTCGTCGCTGATCACCGCCACGCCGTGGCGCGCGGCGAGTTCGGCCATCCCGGCGAGCTCCGCCTCCGTCCACACCCGGCCGGACGGATTGTGCGGGGAGCAGACCACGAGGACCTTGCTGTCCGGCCGCGCGAGCTCCCGCTCCAGCGCGTCGGAGTTCCCCAGCGGCACGCCCCGCAGCTCCCGTCCGAGCCCGTGGATCGCCTTGCGGAAACCGTCGTACGTGGGCGTGTGCAGGACCACCCCATCACCCTCGGCGGTCCACATCTGGAGCAGCTGCGAGAGCTGGCTGAGCACCGACGGCCCGTACACCAGGCTCCCGGTGTCGATCTCGGTGCCGTACCGCGTCGCATACCAGTGGGCGACGGCCGACCGGAAGTCGCCCAGTCGCCAGTCCGTGTAGCCGAGCACGCCGTGTTCGAGGCGGGTACGCAGGGCGGCCAGCACCTCGGGGGCGGTCTCGAAGTCCATGTCGGAGATGGTGAACGGCAGCAGCCCGTCCACCCCGAAGCGGTCCGCGACCCCGTCCCACTGGACGCACCAGGTTCCGCGGCGGTCGATCACGGTGTCGAAGTCGTAGGACGTGCTCACAGCTGTTCCCTCGGGTCGTGCGTGACGGATCCGGACATGCCGTGGGCCCGGCACCCCGAGGGGTGCCGGGCCCACGGCACACATCCGTACCGGATTACTTCAGCTTGGTGCCGGTGGAGCGCAGGTTGGCGCACGCCTCCGTGACGCGCTTGGCCATGCCGCCCTCGGCGGACTTGCCCCAGCTGCGCGGGTCGTAGACCTTCTTGTTGCCGACCTCGCCGTCGACCTTCAGCACGCCGTCGTAGTTGCGGAACATGTGGTCCACGATCGGGCGGGTGAAGGCGTACTGGGTGTCGGTGTCGAGGTTCATCTTCACAACGCCGTTCTCCAGCGCGGTGGTGATCTCCTCGGCGGTCGAGCCGGAGCCGCCGTGGAAGACGAAGTCGAACGGCGACGTCTTGCCGTACTTGGCGCCGACGCCCTCCTGAAGGTCCTTGAGGAGCTCCGGACGCAGGACGACGTTGCCCGGCTTGTAGACACCGTGCACGTTGCCGAACGAGGCGGCCAGCAGGTAACGGCCCTTCTCGCCCAGACCCAGCGCCTCGGCGGTGCGCAGCGCGTCGTCCACGGTCGTGTAGAGCTCGTCGTTGATCTCGTGGGTGACGCCGTCCTCCTCGCCACCGGTCGGGGTGATCTCGACCTCAAGGATGATCTTGGCGGCGGCGGCCTTGGCCAGCAGCTCCTGGCCGATGGCCAGGTTGTCGGCCAGCGTCTCGGCCGAGCCGTCCCACATGTGCGACTGGAACAGCGGGTTCAGACCCTTGGCGACGCGCTCGGCGGAGATGTCGAGCAGCGGGCGGACGTAGCCGTCCAGCTTGTCCTTGGGGCAGTGGTCGGTGTGCAGCGCGACGGTGACGTCGTACTTGGCGGCGACGATGTGCGCGAACTCGGCGAGGGCAACGGCGCCCGTGACCATGTCCTTGTTGTACTGGCCGCCCAGGAACTCCGCGCCGCCGGTCGAGATCTGCACGATGCCGTCGCTCTCGGCCTCCGCGAAGCCGCGCAGGGCGGCGTGCAGGGTCTGGGTCGACGTCACGTTGATGGCCGGGTAGGCGAACTTGCCTGCCTTCGCCCGGTCGAGCATCTCGGCGTATGCCTCGGGGGTTGCGATGGGCATCTGTCCGCTCCTTGGGATGTGCGGGTGTGCGTTGCTGGGTCCCTGACCTGGGGGCGACGTCATCGTCGCCCCCATCTTCCCAGACTCTGCTTCCGGCTCCACCCGGCGGTGTCCCCCAGGATCGGGGGCGTCCGTTCGCAGGGATACGACAAAGGCGGTCGGTTTCACGTGAAACCGACCGCCTCCGGAGAAACCCGCAGGTCACGCCAGGTCGAGGTCCGCGACCGTGTAGACGTGGACGTACGGAAGGCCCGCCTCGGCGATGGCCGGGGCGGCACCGCGCTCCACGATCACGGCCACGGCCACGACCTCGCCGCCGGCCTCGCGGACGGCCTCGACGGCGGTGAGCGGCGAGCCGCCGGTCGTCGAGGTGTCCTCGACGACGAGGCAGCGACGGCCCTTCACGTCCGTGCCCTCGATCCGGCGCTGCATCCCGTGGGCCTTCTGCGCCTTGCGGACGACGAAGGCGTCCAGCTCCTGGCCACGGGCCGCGGAGGCGTGCAGCATCGACGTGGCGACCGGGTCGGCGCCGAGCGTCAGCCCGCCCACGCAGTCGTAGTCCAGCTCGGCCGTCGCGTCGAGCATGACCTGGCCGACCATCGGGGCGGCCTTGCCGTCCAGCGTGATGCGGCGCAGATCGATGTACCAGTCGGCCTCCAGGCCGGAGGAGAGCGTCACCTTGCCGTGAACCACGGCCTTGTCCTTGATCTGCTGGAGCAGCTCAGCACGTACGTCAGTCATGGCTACGAGGATAAGGCGCGCGTTTTCCGCGGCGGCCCGCCCGAGGCCGAGGCCCGCCCGGGACCGCGGCCCGCCCGCCGGACGGAGCCCTGCGCTCAGAGCCGGCGCCAGCTCCAGGTGGTGGCGATCTCCAGCGGCTCGATCGGAGTGACATAGCGGGGGTCGGTGTTCAGCCCGTTCGGCGGCCCCGACTGCGGCTCCACGCAGACGGCCTCGTCCTGCTCGTCATAGATCACGACCCACTCGGACCGGCTCTTCACCGTCAGCTCCAGCCGCTGCGGCCAGGTGAGGGTGACGTCGACACCGTCCGGCATTCCGAAGCAGTCGTCCCACGGGCCGGCCAGCGGCGGGATCCGGCGGCCGGTCGGCAAGTGGTTCTCGCCGCGCTCCTCCTGCCAGGCGGCGTCGAAGTCGATACGGACCTCCTCGCCGCTGTCGAGGCGGCGGCGGAACCACGGGTGCCAGCCCGCCTGGGCCGGGAAGGAGTCCCCGTACGTCTCGATGCCGAAGGCCAAGGTGAGGGAGTCCTCGGCCAGTTCGAAGGTCTGGGTCACCCGGCCCGGGTACGGCCAGGGGTCGGCCAGGTCGTAATAGAACGACGCCTGGGTCCCGGTCCCCAGGGCGGTGTGCCACGCCGTGTCGCGGCCGGTCCCGTGGATGGCGTGCGGCGGAGCGGTCAGCGGCAACTGGTGGAGGACGCCACCGTCGCGGAACTGTCCGTTCTCGGTCCGGCCGCACCACGGCACCATCGGGAAGCAGCCGTACCGCTCCCCCTGCCGCAGCAGTTCGGTACCGCCGATCCGCAGGCTGCTGATCCGGCAGCCGTTGGCGGGGTTCACGGTCAACTCTGTGTCGCCGACGGAGAGCCGGACGTCCTTCTCGCTACTGCTCACGGGACGACCCTACTGGCGCCGCTACCTCCGGCGCCGCAGCGCCCGGCTGACGACCACCGCCGAGGCAAGGGCCAGCGCGGCGGCCGGGGCGACCCAGCGCAGCGTCGCACCCGCACCGCCCGAATCCGGCGAGGGCACGGGGGCGTACCGGCCGCGCGGCGGGGCGTGGTCGACCTCCTCCGCACTGCGCCCGATCATGGTGCGCCGGGCATGCGCGGCCTCGGCAGGCGGCCCGTCCGGCACGGTGAACTCGATCCCGGCGACCGGGTCCAGCGACGACGGCGGGATGGGCGCGTCAAAAAGGGACTCCCGGTCCTCCGACGGCTCCCCGTCCTGTGCCCCGTCCTGTTCCGCGCCCCGCTCCCCCGGCTGCTCCACGCCCGGCGCCTCGTCGGGGGCGGCCTCGTGGGTCGGCAGCGACTCCTCGGCACCGCTCAGGGGGCCGGAGCCGCTGAGCGGGGAGCCGGCCGAGGGCTCGGGGCCGGTCTGGTCCGCGTCCTCGGCAGCCTCTTCGAGCGCCTTCTCCACGGCCTCCCCGACGGCCAGCTCATCGGCGGTGACCTCCGCGGCACCCGGCGTCCCGGCCGCGCCGGCGGAAGCCCCGTCGGTGGAGGTCCTGTCACCCGCAGCCCCGTCGCCCGGGGCCCCCGCCGCGCTGCCGGTGCCCGGCGCGCCTCCCGCCCCGCCGCCCCACGCCTCGTCGGCCGCGCCCTCGCCCTGGGCGGCCAGCGACTCCGTCACGAGCTGCTGGGCGAACCGGTCCAGCAGGCGGTGGGCCGTCGACAGCGCCGCGGCCGGCTCCAGGTCCCGCAGACGGCCGTCACCGGTCGCGCCGCCCTCGAAGGCGATCGACGTGCCCTCGTCGCCCTCCGTCAGCCGAAGGGTCAGGGACAGCTTCACGGAGCCGCCGCCCCGGGCCTCCGCGCCCTCGCCCTCCACCAGGACGGCGTGCACGGAGTCCACGTCCGGGTCGCCCGGCAACGGCGTGAGGCGCAGGGTGCCCCGGTACGTGATGGTGTGGCCGCCGGCCCGGATTCTGAGCCGGCCCTCCAAGGGGCCCGCCGACGCGTCGGCGTCCTGCTGGAATCCCGGTACACAGCGGGCTACCCGGACGGGGTCGCCCAGCGTCCGCCGCAGGGCCGGGACCGGAACCGGAACGAACACCTCATGCTCCATGGTGAACGAGCCTACTCAGCCCCAGCCGTCCCGTCAGCGCTTCCGCCCCCGCGACCGCCCCCGCACCCCGTCACCTCGCTCACCCGCGACCGCCCGGCTGCCGCACCTCACCGCTCCTCCCAGTAGCGCGGGTGCACCAGCGTCGACGGCGCGAGGCCGGACAGCCGCCCGGCCTCCGCGCTGCGCCCCGCGTCCAGCAGCCCCGGCACGCTCAGGGAGCGCAGCGCGGGCGCGTCCGGGGCCAGGCCGAGCGTGGGCGTCGCCGCCGTCCCGGCCAGCAGGAACCCCCAGCCGCGGTCCCCGTCCGCACTGCTCCCCGCCCGGTCGGGGCCGATCGTGAAGCCCGACCGGCGGCCGTGAATCAGGTAGGGGCGCGGACGCAGCCCGGCGGCCCGCATGGACGCCTCGACCGTCCAGTAGGTGCGCGGTCGCACGACGGGCGGTCCCGCGTGCACCGCGAGCCGTCCCCCCGGTGCGAGGGCCTCGGCGACCAGGCCGTAGAACTCCGCCGAGTAGAGCTTCGTGCCGGCGGAGATCCCGGGATCCGGGAGGTCGGAGATCACCACGTCGTAGCGCCCGCGGGCGGTCCGCAGCCAGGTGAACGCGTCCCCGGTCACCGTCGTCACACGGGGGTCGTCCAGCGCGTGCGCGTTCAGCGCGGAGAGCGCGTGGTCCGTACGGGCCAGTCGGGTGACGGCCGGGTCCAGCTCGACCAGGGTCACGCTCCGGACGTCCGGGTAGCGCAGCACCTCCCGCGCGGCCAGCCCGTCCCCGCCGCCCAGGATCAGCACCCGGGCGTGCGTCCCCTTCATCGCCGGGTGCACCAGCGCCTCGTGGTACCGGTACTCGTCGCGGGAACTGACCCGCAGCCGTCCGTCCAGATAGAGGTCCAGGGAGCTGCGCCCCGCCCCGGTCAGCACGACCTCCTGCACATCGGTCTGCACGGCGACCCGCACCTGGTCCCCGTACACCGCGCGGCGCGCCGCGCGCTCGAAGTCGTCGGCCAGCAGCGCGGCCGTGGCCAGCACCGCGATCACCGTGACGTTGGCCGCGATCAGCAGCCACCGCGTCCTGGGGATCAGGTCCCGCCGGAACACCCACAGCACCAGCGCCCCGCCCGCCGCCGCGTTCACCGCGCCGGTCAGCAGCGCCCCGGTGAGCTGGCCCAGCATCGGCAGCAGCAGGAACGGGAAGGCGAGGCCACCGACGAGCGCGCCCACGTAGTCCGCCGCGAAGAGATCGGCGACGGCCCCGCCCGCGTCCTGCCGGTCCACCCGCTGGATCAGCGTCATCAACAGGGGGATCTCCGCGCCGATCAGGATGCCGATCGTCAGCGAGAATCCGACCAGCGCGTACCGCGACTCTCCGAACCAGGCGAACGAGGCGTAGAGCACCAGCGCCGAGAAGCCTCCCACCAGGGCGAGCGCCGCCTCGATCAGCCCGAAGCCCACCGCCGCCCGGTTGCGTAAACGTTTCGCGAGCAGCGAGCCGATCCCCATCGCGAACACCATCACGGAGAGCACGACGGACGCCTGGGTGACCGAGTCACCGATCAGATAGGAGGCGAGCGCCACCAGTTCGAGTTCGTACACCAGTCCGCAGGCGGCACAGACGAAGACGGCGGCCAGCACGAGGTACCGACCTGTCCTCGGCCTGACGGGAAGCCGCGCCGCGCCCCCTCGCAGCGACACCTGGTGGTCGATCATGCCGCGAACGCTACGTCACTGATCGCTTGCCGCTTGTCACCCACAAGGGTGTAACTGGCGCACCCGAAGCGCGGCGGGCGTGCGTCACAGCGCCACCGCGGGCGTCCGTACGCCCACCCGGGTCCGCGTGACGACGAGCTGGCCCTCCTGCGGGTACGCGTGCCAGGTGCGCCACCGCACCTGGCCCTCCGTCCGCTGGGCGAGCATGGCCGTGAAGGCGTGCGGGCTGCCCGGAAACGTTCCGGCCAGGCCGTGGGGATGGTCGGCGACGAGCGCCAGCAGTTCCTGTGCGCGCCCGGCGAAGGAACCCGCGCTCAGCGTCTCGACGCGGGCGGCGAACTCGTACTCCCAGTCGCCGACCCGCTTGGCGACGCCCAGCGGCAGCGGCGTGCTGCTGCCGGGCATACAGGCGACGGTCTCGGAACAGCTGCCCTGCTCCTCTTCCAGAAGCACCTGGTGGGAGGCGCCGAGCAGCCGCAACTGCATCGTGGCGCCGCCGAGTTCGAGGTCGAGGACGGCCAGCGCGGGAAGCGGCTCGCGCCCCAGCGCCCAGGCCAGATCGGCGGCACGGGTATCGGAATAGGCCGTATGAAGGGTCGTGAGCATGGGTCGGCTCCGCAAACACGCATGGACACATGGACAGGGGACGCCCCCGCGTCGTGCGCGTGGGAGGTGGGAAGCGCCCGATCAGGTCCAACTGGGGTCCGAGGGCTGGATGTTCTCTCCCATGAGGGAATCACGAACTACGCCGCACTCACAGCGTTTTTGCCCAACTTGCCGGGGTTTCCATCCCCCTCGGGGGGCCTTCCGCTCACCTGTTCACCGCAGACCCATGAGAGGCCCAACAAAAAGGAGCCCGGAGGGACTTGGCGCGTGCCACCGCGCGTCCCCCCGGGCCCCCGGGCGTGTGCACGGACACGCCCTCGCGGACCAACTGCCCCGTGTCAGCTGCCTCCGCCGCATCCGCCCCCGCCGCCGCAGGAGGAGCCCCCGCCGCACGAGGACCCCCCGCCGCAGGAGTGACCGCCCGAGTGGCCTCCGGAGTGGCCTCCGGAGTGGCCGCCCGAGTGCCCACCGCTGCCGCAGGACGAGCCGCCGCCGCTGTCCCCGGCCCACCAGCTGCCCCCGGCGGCCGAGCCGCCCGCCGTGCCGCGCCGCCTGCTGCGCGCCGGCGTACGCCCCCGCCCGCCGGCCCCCGCCAGCTTCGCGACGAGGAACACGACCAGCACGAACAGAATCACGCCTACCAGCACACCGCCCATGACCTCACGTCCTTCCTTCCCCCGAAGCGAGGCCCCCCGCTCCGCGCCCCATCCGGCGTGCAGGGGAGATGCCCCTGCCGCCGCACGGCCAAAGCAGACTTGAGCAAGTCCAGAGCTTGCGCGCAGGATGGCGGCCATGACACACGGACGACCGCTGCTCAACCGCCGCCTCGCCGAGTTCGGCACGACGATCTTCGCGGAGATGTCCGCGCTGGCCGTCCGCACCGGAGCCATCAATCTCGGCCAGGGCTTCCCGGACACCGACGGCCCCGAGGAAGTCCGCGAGGCCGCGGTGCGTGCCCTGCGCGACGGGCGGGGAAACCAGTACCCGCCCGGCCCCGGCGTCCCCGAGCTGCGCACCGCGATCACGGGCCACCAGCAGCGGCGCTACGGCCTGGCGTACGACCCCGACACGGAGGTGCTGGTCACCGCGGGCGCCACCGAGGCCATCGCCGCCTCGCTCCTGGCGCTCCTGGAACCCGGCGACGAGGTCATCGCGCTGGAGCCGTACTACGACTCGTACGCCGCCTCCATCGCGATGGCGGGCGCCACGCGCGTTCCCGTCACGCTGCGCCCCGACACCTCCGCGGGCACCTACCGGCTGGATCTCGATGAACTGCGCGCGGCGGTCACCCGGCGTACCCGGCTGCTGCTGATCAACACCCCGCACAACCCCACCGGCACCGTTCTCAGCCGCGAGGAACTGCACGCGATCGCGGAGCTGGCCTGCGAGCACGACCTGCTCGTCGTCACCGACGAGGTGTACGAACATCTGGTCTTCGAAGGCGAACACCTGCCGCTGGCCGGCTTCCCCGGCATGCGCGACCGCACGGTCACCATTTCTTCCGCCGGCAAAACATTCTCGTACACCGGCTGGAAGATCGGCTGGGTCACCGGCAGCGCCGAGCTGGTGACGGCGGTGCGCTCGGCGAAGCAGTATCTGACGTACGTCTCCGGCGGGCCGCTCCAGTACGCCGTCGCCGAGGCGCTGCACCTGCCCGACAGCTTCTACGAGGAACTGCGCGCGGACCTGCGCACCAAGCGGGACCTGCTGTGCGCGGGCCTCGCCGAGGCCGGGTTCGCGGTGTACCGGCCGGCCGGCACGTACTTCGTCACCACCGACATCCGCCCGCTCGACGCGGCCGGTGACGGCATCGCGTTCTGCCGGGCACTGCCGGAACGCTGCGCAGTGGTCGCCGTCCCCAACGCCGTCTTCTACGACCACCGCGACGAGGGCGCGCCCTTCGTGCGCTTCACGTTCTGCAAGAGGACGGACGTGCTCGAAGAGGCCGTCACCAGGCTCAAGCAGCTGTGACACACGACGAGGCCCGGTGCGGGATTCCCGCGCCGGGCCTCGTCGAAACGCCTGCGCTCAGGCGTCCGGAGCCGACTGCTCGGTGCCGTCCTCGGGCTTCTGCTCGGCCGGGGCCAGACCCAGGCGCTCCAGCAGCCACTTGTCGAACTCGATCGAGGCGCGCACCCAGCTGACCGTCGAGGAGACGAAGTGCTCCAGGGAGACGCCGGTGCCGATGAGCATCTGCGCCTCACCGATCAGCCGGACCGAGGGGCCGGCCTCCTCGGAGCCCTCCTCGGGCTCGTGGGTGTGCGTGTAGACCTTGGGCCACAGGGTGCGGCGGTTCCAGTCGTCGATCGCGTCGAGGAGGACCGGACGCTGGTCCGTGGCGTGCGGGCGGTCGTAGAACGTACGGACCGAGAAGACCTGCTGTTCGCCCTCGCCGCGGAACATGAAGTACGTGCGGAATTCCTCCCACGGCGCGGCGAGGTCGCCCTCGTCGTCGACGACGTACTTCAGCTCCATCTGGTCCAGCAGCTGCTTGACGAGGTCCTGGTCAGGGACGACGGGGCCCTCCGGTCCTGCCGCCTGCGGTTCGGGCTGAGCCCCGAAGTTAGGAATCGAGGACGGGTCGATAGACATCGCTGGTACTCCTGTGGATCTCGTGGTTTCCTGCCGACGACCCTAACCGCGTTTGGCCGTCGCGGCGTAGACCGCCCGGGCTACGCCTTCTCCGGGATCATCCCCGCCCCGGCCCCCCGCACCCGGGCCCAGGCAGCGGCGGCCAGGGCGGCACAGACAACCCCCAGGACCCCGGCGGCCCCGATGGTGGTCGCCGAGGAGCCGGTCAGCTCGGTCACAGCGCCCCCGGACGCCACGCCGATGCCCTGCATGGCGATCATCCCCGACCGGGCGAGCCCCAGCGCCTGGCCCCGCCGGTCGGCCGGGGTCAGCAGGACGAAGGTGGCCCCGGCGGTGACCTGGTACGCCGAGCACACTCCGGCGACGAACAGCAGCAGCATGGCTACTTCCGCACTGGGATCGAGCAGGTAGCCGGCCAGCGGCAGATTCGCGGCGACGGCCAGCGGGCCCAGCAGCCGACGCCGGGTCTCGTCCCCGATCCCCGGCCGTACGAGCACGGCCGCACCCAGCACCATTCCCGCCGGATGCGAGGCCAGCAACAGCCCCACCGCGTAGGCCCCGCCGCCGGCCTCGTCCGCGAACGGGGCGGCCAGCCCCTCCGGCAGGACGACGAAGCCGGCGAGCCAGCCCATGACGAGCAGCGAGCGGAGCCTGCGGTCCGACCAGATCAGTGCGGCGGCGGCGCCGACCTGCGCGCCGAGCTTCGCCGTGCGGGCCTCGGCGCTCGCGACCGGGCGGGCCTTCACCCCGAATCTGATGATGACCGCCGAGAGCAGGAAGGTCGCCGCGTTCACCGCCAGCGAGCGGCTGCTGCCCAGCCACGCGACGATCAGGCCGCCCCCGGCGAATCCGACCAGCTGGCCGGCCTGATGGGTGATCTGCATGATCCGCTGGCCGCGCTCGTAGCGCTCGACGCCTAGCAGGGTGGGCAGCATCGCGCCCTGGGCCGCGCTGAACGGCGCCTCGGCCAGTTGCGCCAGCACCAGCATCCCGGCGAGCAGCGGCAGAGGCATACCCGGCAACGCCATCAGCCCGACCAGCACCATCCGGGTGAGATCGCAGGTGACCATGACCGTGCGCCGGGGAAACCGGTCCGCGAGGCCGGAGAGCAGTACTCCGGACAACAGGGCCGGCAAGGTGGTCAGGGCGTAGGTCGCCGCGGTCCATCCCGGTGATTCCGTACGCTCGAAAACAAGCAATGACAACGCCACGCGAGCCAGCTGGTCGCCCAGGATCGACTGAGCATAAGCAGACCAAAGGGTACGGAATTCGCCAAGGTGAAAGAGATTGTCAGATCTGGACTTCTTGGGCCCGTTGTTTATCTCATCGCCTATCCGCTCGTTCATGCGGGCACGCTACCGGCCGCCCGATTCGAGCTCTAACCCCTGCGACGGGAAGGCTGCCGCAGGTGCAGCGCGGTGTCCTGTTTATGCGTGCACGTCGGGCCGCACCGCGCGGCTCTGTGCCCCGAACTCCCTTGCCAGGAGGGATGTGAGAGGGCCCACGACCGTTCCCCGGCAGGAGTTGACGCACCGAGGACGGTCTTGGCCTTTGGCTCGATATCGATGTTGAAAAATGGATCACCCGGAGCGGGAATGTGACCCCCGACTTCTCGGGTGTCACATTCCCGGCCGACCGTCCCCTGCCCGGCCGCTCTCAGCTCGCCGTGCCCACGATCAGGCCGTCCTCGAAGCGGTCCACGCGAACCGTGTCGCCGTCCCGGATCTCGCCCGCCAGGATCTCCTTCGCGAGGCGGTCGCCGATCGCCGTCTGGATGAGGCGGCGCAGCGGCCGGGCGCCGTACGCCGGGTCGTTGCCCTCCTCGGCCAGCCAGGCCAGGGCCTCCGGGGTGACGTCCAGGGTGAGCCTGCGGTCGGCCAGGCGCTTGGCGAGCCGGTCGATCTGGAGGCCCGCGATGTGCGCCAGCTCGTCGCCGGACAGGGCGGAGAAGACCACCAGGTCGTCAAGACGGTTCAGGAATTCCGGCTTGAAGGAGGCCCGGACGACCTCCAGGACCTGGTTCTTCTTCTCTTCCGATTTGGTCAGCGGATCGGTCAGGAACTGGCTGCCGAGGTTGGACGTCAGGATCAGGATGGTGTTCCGGAAGTCCACCGTCCGGCCCTGTCCGTCGGTGAGCCGGCCGTCGTCGAGGACCTGGAGCAGGATGTCGAAGACCTCGGGGTGGGCCTTCTCGACCTCGTCCAGCAGGACGACCGTGTACGGGCGGCGGCGGACCGCCTCCGTGAGCTGGCCGCCCTCCTCGTAACCGACGTAACCGGGCGGGGCGCCGACCAGCCTGGCGACGCTGTGCTTCTCGCTGTACTCGCTCATGTCGATGCGGACCATGGCCCGCTCGTCGTCGAAGAGGAAGTCCGCGAGGGCCTTCGCCAGTTCGGTCTTGCCGACCCCGGTCGGGCCGAGGAACAGGAACGAGCCGGTCGGGCGGTCGGGGTCGGCGATGCCGGCGCGGGTGCGGCGTACCGCGTCCGAGACGGCCTGCACGGCCTCGGTCTGCCCGATCAGCCGCTTGCCCAGCTCCGACTCCATGCGCAGCAGCTTCTGCGTCTCGCCCTCCAGGAGGCGGCCGGCCGGGATGCCCGTCCAGGCGCCCACGACATCGGCGATGTCGTCCGGTCCGACCTCTTCCTTGACCAGGGTCTCCTTGGGCTCGCGGGCGGCCTCCTGCTCGGCCTCGTCGGCTTCGGCCAGCTCGCGTTCCAGGCCGGGGATCTCCCCGTACAGCAGCTTCGACGCGGTGTCGAAGTCGCCGTCACGCTGGGCACGTTCGGCCTGGCCGCGCAGGTCGTCCAGGCGTTCCTTCAGCTCACCGACCCGGTTGAGGCCCTGCTTCTCCTTCTCCCAGCGGGCGTTGAGGCCGCGCAGCTCCTCCTCCTTGTCGGCGAGGTCGCGACGCAGCTTCTCCAGACGCTGCTTGGAGGCGGCGTCGGTCTCGTTCCTGAGGGCCAGCTCCTCCATGTGCAGCCGGTCGACGGAGCGCTGGAGCTCATCGATCTCGACGGGCGAGGAGTCGATCTCCATGCGCAGCCGTGAGGCCGCCTCGTCCACGAGGTCGATGGCCTTGTCGGGCAGAAAGCGGGAGGTGATGTAGCGGTCGGACAGGGTCGCGGCGGCGACCAGGGACGCGTCTGCGATCTGGACCTTGTGGTGGGCCTCGTAACGCCCCTTGAGGCCGCGGAGGATCGCGATGGTGTCCTCGACGGACGGCTCGGCGACCAGCACCTGTTGGAAGCGGCGCTCCAAGGCGGGGTCCTTCTCGATCCGCTCGCGGTACTCGTCGAGCGTGGTCGCGCCGACCATCCGCAGCTCGCCGCGGGCCAGCATCGGCTTGAGCATGTTGCCCGCGTCCATCGCGGAGTCGCCGCCGGCGCCCGCGCCCACGACGGTGTGCAGCTCGTCGATGAACGTGATGATCTGGCCGTCGCTCTCCTTGATCTCGGAGAGGACGGTCTTCAGGCGCTCCTCGAACTCGCCGCGGTACTTCGCGCCCGCGACCATGGCGCCCAGGTCGAGCGAGACGAGCCGTTTGTCCTTGAGGGATTCGGGAACGTCGCCCTTCACGATGCGCTGGGCGAGCCCTTCGACCACGGCGGTCTTGCCGACGCCCGGCTCACCGATGAGCACCGGGTTGTTCTTGGTGCGCCGCGAGAGCACCTGGACGACGCGGCGGATCTCCTGGTCCCGGCCGATGACCGGGTCGAGCTTGCCCTCGCGGGCGGCGGCGGTGAAGTCCGTGCCGAATTTCTCCAGGGCCTTGTACTGGCCCTCCGGGTCGGGAGTGGTCACCCGGCGCCCTCCCCTGCTCTTCTCGAACGCGTCCAGCAGCCTCTTCGCACTGGCCCCCTGCCCGTCGAGGATCTCACCGGCCCGGCCGCCCTTCGCGGCGGTCCCGATCAGCAGGTGCTCGGTGGAGACGTAGTCGTCGCCCAGTTCCTTGGCGCGCTGCGCGGCGTCCGCGATGACGGCGAGCAGCTCGCGGTTGGGCTGGGGCGGGGCGACGGTCGACCCGGTCACGCTGGGCTGCGCGGCCAGGAGCCGTTCCGTCTCGGTGCGCACGGCGATCTGGTCGGCCTCGACGGCGGCCAGCAGATCGACCAGATTCTCGTTGTCCTCGCCCGCGAGCAGCGCGAGCAGCAGATGGCCCGGGGTCAGATCGGCATGCCCGTCCTTCACGGCCCTGCTGGTGGCCGCGTTGAGGGCGTCCCTGCTCCTGTTGGTCAGCTCGGCGTCCACGTGCGCTGTCTCCTCCTTGCGATGACGAGTCCGTTCCCACTACTGACACGGTCAACGTGCACAAAGTTGAGTCTATTCCACTCAAGGCTGATCGCGGCCAGGGTTGAGCGCATTCCACTCAAGGCGAAATGCGGCCCTGCCCCTCTTCCGAGTGAACCGGCCGTCGCGGGCACCCGCCACCGCAGGCCGTTCCCGCCCGCATACGCTGGGACCCATGGCAGTCGACGTACACCAGCCGAGCCCCGAGTACCTCGCGTTCTGGCGCGAGAGCCACGTGTGCACGCTCACCACGCCCCGCCCGGACGGCACGCCGCACGTGGTCCCGGTGTGCGTGACGTACGACCCCGAGGCCGGCCTCGCCCGGGTCATCACCAACAAGCACAGCCGCAAGGTGGCCAACATCCTGGCCGCGGGCCCGGAGGGCGCCCGGGTCGCGGCGTGCCAGGTGCACCGCCGCCGCTGGGCGACCCTGGAGGGCGTGGCCCGGGTCAGCGCGGACCCGGAGCGGGTCGCGGAGGCCGTACGCCGCCACACGGAGCGCTACGACCGGGTGCCGTCCCCCAATCCGGACCGGGTCGTCATCGAGATCACCCTGGACCGGGCGCTGGGCCGCGGCTGAGCGGGCCGCCCGCGGGCAAAGCACAACGGCGCCACCGTGTTCAGGTCACGGTGGCGCCGTTGTGTGGGGGAAGTGACTGAGCGACGTGGAACGACGGGGGATCGCTCAGGCACTGTGGGGGGTGGCGGCAATGGCTTCGGGTTCGAACAGCTGGTGGTCACGCTGTGCGAGATTCACAAAAATCATGTCGTACCGGATGGCACAGCGCACCGGCTGCGGCGCACCCCGCGGCTTGCGCAGGCAACGGTAGGCACGGACCTCACCGTCGTCCTCGCGGGCGACGACGACCGGGTCGCCGAACAGAGTGACCATCAACGAGTCACCACGGTGGGGCAGCGCCGTGACGAGATCGATGAAATGCCACCCTGACCGGTAGGCGGTCGCCATCTCACGCCGGAAGGTCCGGTCGTCCGGGGGGGTGGTCATGTCAGGCGCCCGACCGGGCCGGCTGAATCCAGGCGATGTCGCCGGGGACTGCCTTTCCGCTGGACCAGGCAATGTCGCCCGCAGCGACGTCCGCCCGGGTCGACCAGGCAATGTCTCCAGCCGCCGCCCCGCCCCCGACCCTCGATGCAATGCCGCTGCCGCTCAGGGCCACGAGCCCCAGAGCCGCGACGAACGAGGCGGCAAGCGCCGAGCGAAGCATTCGCTTATACATAGTCGGCTTCGTCCTCACTTGTGGATTCTTCTCCCCCGCACCAAAGACGATGTCTCACCTGGGCACACGAACACCACTGAGTCGATGCATCATGTTCCTGCATGTTCATGAACCTGGGGGGTGGAGAAATGGTCACAAGCGATATAAAGCCGACACATCCTCATGGCATCACTGAGCTCTGTGCCGAAGGAAGGCATCTCTACGCGAGTGCGCTGCGTTCAGGCCGCATCACGCGGGCCGAGGTCGAACCCGCCCCCTGCCTCATGGACTTCGCACTGCTGCACCCCGACCCCGACGACGCCGCCTGGCTCAGGCCCGTACCGCCGTCGGCCGCACTGGCGAAGCATCTCAATCCCATCGAGCGCGAAATCCAGGAGCGGCGCCGGCACTCGGTCCGACTGGCCGAATCCTTCGTACCGTTCATGGACATCAGCGCGCAGGACGCGCCGACAACCCACGCCATCACTGTGCTGGAGGGCTTCAACCGGATCAACGCGGCGCTCGATCTGGCCACTGCAGAGTGCCTGACCGAAGTCCTCACCGTCCAGCCCGGCGGCGGCCGGAGCGAGGACCGGCTCAACGAGGCGCTGGAGCGCGGACTGTCCGTCGTGGACCGCGGTGTCAGCATTCGCACCCTCTACCAGCACACGGTCCGCCACAGCCCCGGAACCCTGGCGTACGCCGAGCAGATAGCCAACAAGAATGTCGAGATCCGGACCCTCGAAGAGCTCATCGAGCGGCTCATCATCTTCGATCGCACGGTCGCGTTCATCCCTGCGACGGACGACCGGCAGAACGCCCTGGAACTGCGCCACCCCGGCCTGGTCGAGTATCTGGTCAAGGTATTCGAGCAGTTGTGGGCCCGGGCCGCCCCGTTGCGCGAAGAGATCAAGTACGACTCCGTACCCCGTGGCCTCAGCGGTGTCCAGCGTTCCATAGCCCAACTGCTCGTCGAGGGGCATGTAGACGACTCGATCGCGCGGCGCCTGGGAATGAACGTCCGTACCTGCCGGGCCCATGTCGCCAAGCTCGCTGCCGCTCTCGGCAGCACCAGCCGCGCCCAACTCGGCTATCTGATCGCCCGGTCAGGAATCCTGGACCAGGATTCCTGACCGGGCGGCCGCGGCCCCAAAGATCCCCACCCCCCGGGCCGGGCGGGCGATCCACGCAATGGGGGAGAGCATGGCAACGCCCTTGATCAGCCGGTCGAGTTCCCGGCTCCCCCGACTCGTCCAGACTGGCCCGGGAACTGGGCCGGCACCACCGTCATCTTGCTGCACGGCTGGATCCCGCCGGTGCCTCCGTCCGCGGCGCTCGCCCATCTGCTCCAGCCGGTCACCCGCGAGATCCACGAACGCATCAGGCTCTCCGCGGCCCTGGCCGACTCCCTGGCACCCCTGGCCCCGTCGCCGGCACCGACCCCAACCTCGCGATCACGAAGCTCATGCACACCCTCAACGCCACCAGCCGCACCCACCTCGGCGCCCTGCTCGTCCGGTCCGGCCTCGCGGAGGGCCCCTCCGGGCCCGTGTGGGCTGACAACGCGAAGCGGCCCGCCACACCCGGAGAACCGGGGTGACGGGCCGCGTGGCGCGGGGTCAGTCCTTGGGGCGCTTGGGGCGCCAGACCACCAGGGCGCTGGTCTGCTGCACGTCCTGGTACGGGACCAGGTCGCGCCGGTAGGACGCGTGGACCTGGGCCTCGCGCTGCTGCATGGCCGCCGCGGCGCCGTCCACGGCCGCCGAGAGTTCGGCGACGCGCTGCTGGAGCGCCGCGACCTGGTTCTCCAGCTCGATGATGCGCTTGATGCCGGCGAGGTTGATGCCCTCGTCCTGCGACAGCTGCTGCACCGTACGCAGCAGCTCGATGTCGCGGGCCGAGTAGCGCCGGCCGCGTCCGGCCGTGCGGTCGGGCGAGACCAGGCCGAGGCGGTCGTACTGGCGCAGTGTCTGCGGATGCAGGCCCGAGAGCTGGGCCGCGATCGAGATCACGTACACCGGTGACTCGTCGGTCAGTTCATAAGGATTACGCCGTCGGCCGTCCACCTCAAGCTCCCTTCGCCGCCTGGAACAGCTCCGCCCTCGGGTCATGCCCCGCGGTCGCCTTGCGGTATGCCTCCAGCGCGTCCCGGGCCTCGGTACCGAGGTCGGTCGGCACGGTCACCTCGACGGTGACCAGGAGGTCGCCCCGGGTGCCGTCCTTGCGGACCGCGCCCTTGCCGCGGGCCCGCATCGTACGCCCATTCGGCGTACCGGCCGGTAGCTTGAGTGTCACGGGCGGTCCGCCGAGCGTCGGCACCTTCACCTCGCCGCCGAGCGCCGCCTCCGTGAAGGTGACGGGCACCGTGACGGTGAGGTTGTCGCCCTTGCGGCCGAAGACCGGGTGGGCGTCGACGTGGACCACGACGTACAGATCGCCGGCGGGTCCGCCGCGCTCGCCCGGGGCGCCCTTGCCGCGCAGCCGGATGCGCTGCCCGTCCGAGACGCCCGCCGGGATGCGCACCTGCATGGTCTTCGAGGAGCGGGCCCGGCCGCTGCCCTTGCAGACGTCGCAGGGGTCCTGGGCGATGAGGCCGCGGCCCTTGCAGTCCACGCACGGGTCGGTCAGCGAGAAACCGCCGCCGCTGCCGCGCGAGACCTGACCGGTGCCGACACAGGTCGGGCAGACCCTGGGGGTGCCGTTCTTGTCGCCGGTGCCGGAACACGCCTTGCAGGGGGCCTGGCTGGACATCCTGAGCGGGACGGTGGCCCCGTCGACCGCTTCGGTGAAGCTGAGCGTCACCTCGGACTCGATGTCCTGGCCGCGCCGCGGCTGCACCCTCGTTCCGGCGCCGCCGCCGCGATTGAAGAGGCCGCCGAACACGTCGCCGAGGCCGCCGCCGCCGAAGCCGCCTGCGCCGCCGCCCTGACCCCCGCCCGGGGCGCCTCCGAAGAGGTCCCCCAGGTCGAAGTTGAAGTTGCCCTGGGCGCCGCCCGGCCCGGCTCGGAAGCCGCCGTTGCCGAAGAGGGCGCGCGCCTCGTCGTACTCCTTGCGCCTCTTGGCGTCACCGAGGACGTCATTCGCCTCGGAGATCTCCTTGAAGCGCTCCTCCGCCTTGTCGTCGCCCTTGTTGGCGTCCGGATGGAACTCGCGTGCGAGCTTCCGGTACGCCTTCTTGATCTCGGCGTCGGTGGCGTCCTTGGGGACGCCGAGAACCTTGTAGTAGTCCTTCTCGACGAAGTCCTTCGTACTCATCGACGTCCCTCCTTCCGGACGACCGGCCGGGAGCCCCCCGTCCGGGCGGCGCCGGGCCCGCAGGCCCTGGCACCGGCCGGACGGGAGGCCCTGGTGGCCAGGCGGTGTACTGCCAGGTGATCGGACAGGATGTCAGACCTCCTCGCCGCCACCGCTCTCCTCGTCGTCTGCCTTCTCTTCCTTCGCGGCCGCGGGAGCCGCCCCCGGCTGGGGTTCGGCGACCGCGACCCGCGCGGGGCGGATGGTGCGCTCGCCGATCCGGTAACCGGGCTGCAGGATCGCCACGCAGGTCGTCTCCGTGACGTCCGGCGCGTAGCTGTGCATCAGGGCCTCGTGGACCGTCGGGTCGAAGGGCTCGCCCTCCTTGCCGAACTGCTGGAGGCCCAGCTTCGCGACGACCGTCTCCAGCGATTCGGCCACCGACTTGAACCCGCCCACGAGTTCGCCGTGCTCCCGGGCCCGGCCCACGTCGTCCAGGACGGGCAGCAGCTCGGACAGGAGGTTCGCGACGGCGATCTCCTTGACCGTGACCCGGTCCCGCTCCACACGGCGGCGGTAGTTCTGGTATTCGGCCTGAAGCCGCTGGAGGTCGCCGGTGCGCTCGCTGAGCGCCGTGCGGACCTGGTCCAGCTGCGCGGTCAGGGCCGTGGTCTCGTTCGCGTCCCCGGCCGGGGCCGCCGCCTCCTCCTCGGAGGGGGTGGCGGCCTTCGGCTCGGCGTCGTCAGAGGTGGCGCCGGAGGGGACGTCGGGCTTCTCCTCGAAGCCCGGAGTCTCCTCGGTCACGCCGCACCGCCCTTGGAGTCCTTCTCGTCGTCCACGATCTCGGCGTCGACGACATCGTCCTGGGCGTCGCCCTGGGCCTGCTCGGCACCGGGCTGCGCGTCACCCTGCGGGCCACCCTCGGCCTGGGCGTTGGCGTACATCGCCTGGCCCAGCTTCTGGGAAACGGCCGCGACCTTCTCGGTGGCCGTGCGGATCTCGGCGGAGTCCTCGCCCTTGAGCTTCTCCTTCAGCTCGGCGACCGCGGTCTCCACCTCCGTCTTCACGTCGGCCGGGACCTTGTCCTCGTTGTCCTTGAGGAACTTCTCGGTCTGGTAGACGAGCTGCTCGCCCTGGTTGCGCGACTCGGCGGCCTCGCGGCGGGCGTGGTCCTCCTCCGCGTACTTCTCGGCCTCCTCACGCATCCGGTTGACCTCGTCCTTCGGCAGCGAGGAGCCGCCGGTGACGGTCATCTTCTGCTCCTTGCCGGTGCCGAGGTCCTTGGCCGTCACGTGCATGATGCCGTTGGCGTCGATGTCGAAGGAGACCTCGATCTGCGGGACACCGCGGGGGGCCGGCGGCAGACCGGTCAGCTCGAACATCCCGAGCTTCTTGTTGTACGCCGCGATCTCGCGCTCGCCCTGGTAGACCTGGATCTGCACGGACGGCTGGTTGTCCTCGGCCGTCGTGAAGATCTCGGACCGCTTGGTCGGGATCGTGGTGTTGCGCTCGATGAGCTTGGTCATGATGCCGCCCTTGGTCTCGATACCGAGGGACAGCGGGGTGACGTCGAGGAGCAGGACGTCCTTGACCTCGCCCTTGAGGACACCGGCCTGGAGCGAGGCGCCGATGGCGACGACCTCGTCCGGGTTCACACCCTTGTTGGCCTCCTGGCCGCCGGTCAGCTCCTTGACGAGCTCGGCGACGGCCGGCATGCGGGTGGAGCCACCGACGAGAACGACGTGGTCGATCTCGGAGAGCTGGATGCCCGCGTCCTTGATGACGTTGTGGAACGGGGTCTTGCAGCGGTCCAGGAGGTCCGCGGTGAGCTGCTGGAACTGCGAGCGCGTGAGCTTCTCGTCCAGGTGCAGCGGGCCCTCGGCCGACGCCGTGATGTACGGCAGGTTGATCGTGGTCTCCGTCGAGGAGGACAGCTCGATCTTCGCCTTCTCCGCGGCCTCGCGGAGACGCTGGAGAGCCATCTTGTCCTTGGACAGGTCCACGCCGTGTCCGTTGGCGAACTGCTTCACCAGGTAGTCGACGACGCGCTGGTCCCAGTCGTCACCACCGAGGTGGTTGTCACCGTTGGTGGCCTTCACCTCGACGACGCCGTCGCCGATCTCCAGGAGCGACACGTCGAAGGTGCCGCCACCGAGGTCGAAGACGAGGATCGTCTGGTCGTCCTTGTCGAGCCCGTACGCCAGCGCGGCGGCGGTCGGCTCGTTGACGATGCGCAGGACGTTCAGGCCCGCGATCTCGCCGGCCTCCTTGGTCGCCTGACGCTCGGAGTCGTTGAAGTACGCCGGGACGGTGATCACCGCGTCGGTGACCTTCTCGCCCAGGTAGGACTCCGCGTCGCGCTTCAGCTTCTGCAGGATGAAGGCGCTCATCTGCTGCGGGTTGAAGCTCTTGCCGTCCAGGTCGATCTTCCAGTCAGTGCCCATGTGGCGCTTGACGGAGCGGATGGTCCTGTCGACGTTGGTCACAGCCTGGCGCTTGGCGACCTCGCCGACCAGCACCTCGCCGTTCTTCGCGAAGGCGACGACGGACGGCGTGGTCCTGGCGCCCTCTGCGTTGGTGATGACGGTGGGCTCGCCGCCTTCGAGAACGCTGACGACGGAGTTAGTCGTGCCCAGGTCGATGCCGACCGCACGTGCCATTTCGATTCCTCCAACTGACTACTTGAGTGGATCTGACTCAAGGATGCACGACTCGCCTGCCGGAGTCAACAGACCTGAGTCGAGCAGACTCAACTTAGGTGCTCGCAGTGCGCGCCATCGGCGACACCTGGCGCCTCGGACGCCGCACAGCCCTTCCCCATCATGGCCGCATGGGATCGTTCTGTCACAAAATGCCGCGAGCAGCACAAAAGCGGCATTGGATCCGCCGATTGCAGGCAGGTGCGAACGATGCGTACGCAGAATCAGTGGGGAAGCGGACCCCGGCCGCGCCGCCGGCGCCTGCCCCGGATCCCCCGCCCGACCGCCGAACGCACCCTCGATCTGACCCTCGGTTCGGCCCTGCTGCTGCTCGCCTCCCCTTTACTGGCCGCCGCCGCCCTGGCGCTGGCCGTACGGGGCCGCCGCGTGACGCGGCGCTCCCCGCGCACCGGACTGCACGGCACCCCCTTCGTCCTGCGCTCCCTGGACACCCGGTGGCTGAAGCTGGACGTGGTGTCACGCCTGCACCACGTGGTACGCGGCGAGCTCTCCCTCGTCGGACCCGCGCCGCTCGCCCCGGGCGACGCGCGGAACGGCAGCGGGGGCGCCCGGCAGTGGCGCCAGGAGCTGAAGCCCGGACTGACCGGCCTGGCCCAGGTGCGGCACCGCTCGGGGATGCCGTGGGACGAGGCGGACCTCCTGGACCAGCACTACGCCGAGCACCGGGGGCTGCGGCTGGACCTGGCGGTCCTCGCCGAGGCCGTACGCGTACCCCTGCGCGAGGCGGCCCACACCTTGCCGTGGCCCGGCAAGGCACGCCTGAGCGACACAGATCACCGCCTGCCCGGCTACAGGACAGCGGAATAAGTGGGTAGTGTCGGCACAGACTGATTAAGTTACTGCTTAGTAGTAGCGATACTCGTAGTCCCAGTGGTCACTGGAAAGACGCAGTACTCGCTAGTAGACGCTGGATCGATCCCACCTCGCAGGCCCGAGGAGCCCCCAATGCAACTCGCCGCGATCATCGTGTCGCTGGTGCTGACCGTGGTCGGCGTTGCGCTCATCGCCCGAGCCGTCGCGCAGATCTACCGGTTCGTCACGCTCGGACAGCCGGTCCCGGCCGGCAGCCGCACCGACTCCGTGAAACAGCGCACGATCACGCTGGCCAAGGAGTTCGTCGGCCACACCAGGATGAACCGATGGGGCATCATCGGCATCGCCCACTGGTTCGTCGCCGTCGGCTTCCTGACCCTGGGCCTGACCATCGTCACGGCATACGGTCAGCTGTTCAAGGCCGACTGGGTCCTGCCCGTCCTCGGCGGCTGGCTGCCGTACGAGGTGTACACGGAGTTCATCGCGCTCGCGACGACCGTGGGCATCCTCGTCCTCATCGCGATCCGCCAGCTGAACCTGCCCTCCCGGGCCGGCCGCAAGTCGCGTTTCGCGGGGTCGAAGATGGGCCAGGCGTACTTCGTCGAGGCCGTCATCCTCGTCATCGGTCTCGCGATCATGACACTGCGCGGCCTTGAGGGCGCGCTGCACCACGTGGACGGCTACGAGGCCGCGTACTTCGCCTCGTACCCCCTGGTCGCGGCGTTCAAGGGGCTCAGCCTCGGCACCCTCCAGAACCTCGTCTACCTCACCGCGATGATCAAGCTCGGCGTCACCATGGCCTGGGCGATCACCGTGGGCCTCAACACCAACATGGGCGTCGCCTGGCACCGCTTCCTGGCCTTCCCGAACATCTGGTTCAAGCGGAACGCGGACGGCGCGGTGGCGCTCGGCGCCCTCCAGCCGATGACGACCGGCGGCAAGGAGATCGACTGGGAGGACCCCGCCGAGGACGCCGTCTTCGGTGTCTCCCAGGTCGAGCAGTTCTCCTGGAAGGGCATCCTCGACTTCTCCACCTGCACCGAGTGCGGCCGCTGCCAGTCGCAGTGCCCCGCCTGGAACACCGGCAAGCCGCTCTCCCCGAAGCTCCTGATCATGTCGCTGCGCGACCACGCGCACGCCAAGGCCCCGTACCTGCTGGCCGGTGGCGGCAAGGACATGGAGGGCGAGGAGAAGGCGACCGAGGAGCAGCTGAAGGACGTCCCCGCGGCCGCCCTCGCGGAGGCCGAGCGCCCGCTGATCGGCACGGTCGAGGAGAACGGCGTCATCGACCCGGACGTCCTCTGGTCCTGCACCACCTGCGGTGCGTGCGTGGAGCAGTGCCCGGTCGACATCGAGCACATCGACCACATCGTCGACATGCGCCGCTACCAGGTGATGATCGAGTCCGCGTTCCCGTCCGAGGCGGGGACCATGCTCAAGAACCTGGAGAAGAAGGGCAACCCCTGGGGGCTCGCCAAGAAGCAGCGCGTCGAGTGGACCAAGGAGGTCGACTTCGAGGTCCCGATCGTCGGCAAGGACGTCGAGGACCTCACCGAGGTCGACTACCTCTACTGGGTCGGCTGCGCCGGCGCCCTGGAGGACCGCGCCAAGAAGACCACCAAGGCCTTCGCGGAGCTGCTGCACATCGCGGGCGTCAAGTTCGCGATCATGGGCGGCGACGAGAAGTGCACCGGTGACTCGGCCCGCCGTCTCGGCAACGAGCCGCTGTTCCAGCAGCTCGGCGCGGAGAACGTCGCGATGCTGAACATGGCGTTCGGCGAGGACGACGAGGACGACTCGACGAAGAAGGCCAAGGCCGCGAAGAAGATCGTCGCGACCTGCCCGCACTGCTTCAACACGATCGCGAACGAGTACCCGCAGCTGGGCGGCGAGTACGAGGTCATCCACCACACGCAGCTGCTCCAGCACCTCATCGACGAGGGCAAGCTGATCCCGGTGACCCCGGTCGAGGGTCTGATCACGTACCACGACCCCTGCTACCTGGGCCGTCACAACAAGATCTACACGCCCCCGCGCGAGATCATCGCGAAGGTGCCGGGTCTCCGGAACGAGGAGATGCACCGTCACAAGGAGCGCGGCTTCTGCTGCGGCGCCGGTGGTGCCCGGATGTGGATGGAGGAGCGGATCGGCAAGCGCATCAACAACGAGCGCGTCGACGAGGCCCTCTCCCTCAACCCGGACATCGTCTCGACGGCCTGCCCGTTCTGCCTGGTCATGCTGACCGACTCGGTCAACGGCAAGAAGAACGACGGCAAGGCGAAGGAGTCCGTCCAGGTCGTGGACGTCTCCCAGCTGCTGCTCGACTCCGTGAAGACCCCGGCCGACCCGGCGGGCGACCCGGAGTCGGCGGACGAACCGGAGCCGGAACCGGCGAAGTAGCCGGAGCGGCGTCACGGCGCGGTGAAGCGGTCGGACCTGCCTCGGGGGCAGGACCGGCCGCTTCCGCGTTTCCCTTCCGCGTTTCCCCTGCGGAAGGGTGGGGAAAGCCCCCCGGGGTTCCCCTAGGGGATGTCACAGCTGGGCGTCAAAGGCCGGTACTTCCCCGGCCCCGGGCTCTCGTAACCGGCGGACCGGGTACGTTCGATGACGTGGCTGGATTCAGGATCGGACGCGGCCGGGACAACCGCACCCCGCAGCAAGGGCAACAGCAACCGCGGCAGCAGCCGTACGGCAATCAGGCACCGCCGCCGTACGGGCAGCAGCAATGGCCGCCGTCGGGAGGACAGGGCGCCCCGCACCACGCCGCACCGGGTCACCACGGCGGCCGCCAAGGGGGTGGTGGCTACCCGGGCGGCGGCTACGCCGGCGCCGGTCCGGACGAGCCGGAGTACTTCACCGACCCGACGCCGTACCCGTATCCCCAGGGCCCCAACCACGGCGGCGACCCGTACGCGAACAATCCGGGTCACACGCAGGCGTTCCGCGTGGACGAGGAGCCGTACAGCGACGGCAACGCCTACCGCGCCGGCCACGCGCCCGCGGCCCCCATAGGCCCGCGCCTGCACTGGAAGCAATTGCTGAGCGGCATCGTGACGCGCCCCGGCCCGACGTTCTGGCAGATGCGCGACTACGCGGTCTGGGGTCCGGCCCTGATCGTGACGTTCCTGTACGGCCTGCTGGCGCTCTTCGGCTTCGACCAGGCGCGCGACGACGCGATCCACGCCCCGGTCTCCAGCGCCGTGCCCTACGTGATCCTCACGGGCGTCTGCTTCGTGCTCGGCGGCCTGGTACTCGGCGCGGTCACCCACACACTGGCCCGCCAGCTCGGCGGCGACGGCGCGTGGCAGCCGACGGTGGGCCTCTCCATGCTGATCATGTCGATCACGGACGTCCCGCGCCTGGTCTTCGCGATCTTCCTGGGCGGCGAGAACGCACTGGTCGTCATCCTCGGCTGGGTCACCTGGCTGGCCGCGGCGGCGCTCCTCACCTCGATGGTGAGCAAGTCGCACGACCTGCCGTGGCCGAAGGCGCTGGGCGCGTCGGCGATCCAGCTGCTCGCGCTGGTGTCGATCCTGAAGCTGGGCACGATCTGACGGCTGCGCCGCACGTACGCGAAAGGGCCCCGGGTGACCGGGGCCCTTTCGCGCTGCGAGGCTGTTACTACGCGTCGAGGACCTGCCCACTGCGCCGCACGACGGGCTTCTCGACACTCCACGGGAAGTTGATCCAGCGGTCGGTCTTCTTCCACACGTACTCGCACTTCACGAGCGAGTGCGACTTCTCGTAGATGACCGCGGACCGCACCTCGGCGACGTGGTCGATGCAGAAGTCGCGCACCAGCTTCAGCGTCTTGCCGGTGTCGGCGACGTCGTCGGCGATGAGGACCTTCTTGTCCGAGAAGTCGATCACGTTGGGCACGGGCGCCAGCATGACCGGCATCTCCAGGGTGGTGCCCACGCCCGTGTAGAACTCCACGTTCACCAGGTGGATGTTCTTGCAGTCCAGCGCGTACGCCAGACCGCCCGCGACGAACACACCGCCGCGCGCGATGCTCAGCACCACGTCCGGCTCGTACCCGTCGTCGGCCACGGCCTGCGCCAGCTCCCGCACGGCGTGCCCGAAGCCGTCGTACGTCAGGTTCTCGCGTACATCGTCAGTCATCGGGCCCTCACACCTGCGTCCGGTGGAAATTCATGAAGGAGCGCGACGCGGTGGGACCGCGCTGCCCCTGATATCGCGACCCGTACCGCTCGGAGCCGTAAGGGAACTCCGAAGGAGAACTCAGCCGGAACATGCACAGCTGGCCGATCTTCATTCCGGGCCAGAGCTTTATCGGCAGCGTCGCGAGATTCGACAGCTCAAGGGTCACATGCCCGGAGAAGCCCGGGTCGATGAAGCCCGCCGTGGAATGCGTGACCAGCCCGAGCCGGCCGAGCGAGCTCTTTCCCTCCAGCCGCGACGCGAGATCGTCGGGCAGCGAGATGACCTCGTACGTCGACGCCAGCACGAACTCCCCGGGGTGCAGGATGAACGCGTCGTCCCCCTCCGGTTCGACGGTGCGGGTGAGATCCACCTGCTCGACGGCGGGGTCGATGTGCGGGTAGCGGTGGTTCTCGAACACCCGGAAATAGCGGTCGAGCCGCACGTCGATGCTCGACGGCTGCACCATCGACGCGTCGAATGGATCAATGCGTACGCGTCCGGCGTCGATCTCGGCGCGGATGTCCTTGTCTGAGAGAAGCACCCACCGAGGATACGCAGAACGCGCGGGCCCGCCCTCATCGGGCCGCCCGCGCGCCTGTCGTCCGTCACCCGCCGCCGCTACCGCTGCTCAAGCACCACGGGCACGGCATGCCGCAACCGAGCACACCGGGGACACCGGATGAGCCGCCCGGGCCCGATCCGCCCTGCCCCGAGCTGCTGCATCGGAAACGAGCTGGTTGCGAAAACGTGCCCTTCGGCACAGCGGACGACGGTGCGCTCCATGGAGTCCATCAAGTCCCTTCCCCATCAAGCCGTGGACGAGACCGCCACATTAGGGGATGAACAGGGCCCCCTCCACACACCACTCCGCCCACCCACGCTACGCCCCCAACTCCCGCGCCGCGCACAGCGGATCCGGGACGTCGCCGCGAGGGGATCACGATGGGGTACAGTGTCCGAGGATGCGCCGCTGGATACCACATCGGCCATTTTCGCGGGTGTAGTTTAATGGTAGAACATGAGCTTCCCAAGCTCAGAGCGCGAGTTCGATTCTCGTCACCCGCTCCATGAAAAAGCCCCAGGCCAGTGGCCCGGGGCTTCTTTGTTTGGGTCACCTTGGATGCGTTCGGTCGGCTTCGGTGGCCTCTCCCTGGATAATCGACGTATGGCATCACAGCCCAGCCTTTCCGATCTCCGTCGTGCCAAGTTCGCCCGGCGCATGCCCGCAGCGCTGTCCGAGCTCGCCGGCCCCGAGCACGGCACGGTGAGCCTGCCGCTCCCCCTTGCGTGGTCGGGACTGACCACGTTCGACCTCGACCAGCCACGGCTGCGGATGAGCTATTACCGCATCGTCCTGGCCGAGGGCCAGCACGACGACCTGGTGCGGTACCTCAATCGCAGCCTCCTCGTCAGCCTGTGGCCCACACTGCGCACGCTGATCAGCCGTGATGTCCGTGAAGTCTGGGAACGCGCCTTCGACGAGCTGGCTCACAGTGCCCAGGCTGCTGCGTGAACCTCACCGACCTGCACCGTCGCCTGCTGGCTGATGTGCTCGCCGTAGGTGGCGAATACCCTCTGGCGCTTACCGGTGGCTACGCTGTCCAGGCGCACGGCGCCTGGTCGATCGGCTCAGCCAGGACCTCGATGTCGCGACCGAAAATCCCCAGCGCATGGAGGACATCGCGACCGCCGTACGCATCGGCTTGGAGCACTGCGGATGGCAGGTCAGTGCTCTGGAAACAGACCCGCTGTCCGCGCGCCTGATCGTCACCGACCCTGTCAGCCGTGACGAGTGCGAGGTCGACATCCTCAAGGAAGCACTCTGGCGGCCCCCCGTACACACAGAGCACGGCTTGGTGCTCTCCCTCGAAGACGTCGTCGGCACCAAGGTCCGCGCACTGGCCGACCGGGGTCTCGCCAGGGACCTGATCGACGTACAGGCCGCCACGAACCGCTGGAGCCACGTCGAACTCGAAGAGCTCGGACGGCGTCACGCCCGCGACTCCTTCGACCTGAGCGAGCTCCAAGCACGGTTGATGGGAGCCGACTGGATCGACGACACGGAATTCGCCGCCTACGGACTCGACGAGCAAGCAACAATCGGGCTGCGCCAGTGGGCACAGGCATGGGCCACCGACATCGGCGAACGACTCCAAGAGCTGGAGACTCCGCACGAAGACTGATGGCCGCGTGGAGACCGGACATGCTCAGCAAGATGCACGTCTGGCCAGTCAGCACCCAGCGAACGTGCCCCATCCGTGCCCTTCAGAGCGGACAACCGCGGTCACGTGCGGTATCCATAGACCACACCGACCTCACACATCCCGACCGAACACGCAGGTCAGGACCACTTTCACTGACCCAGAATCGCTGATTCCCAAGCTCAGAGCGCGAGTTCGATTCTCGTCACCCGCTCTTCCATGAACCCCCAGGTCGTAGACCTGGGGGTCCGTCGTTGCCCAGACCTCAGGATCGCCGCACATGCCCGCAGCCCTATCGTTATGCGCGCCGGACGGGCACGCCTGGCCACATGCTGAGGTGGCGCGTCGTCGAGAGCGGGGGGAGCGGCATGGATGACGAGGCGCGGGCGACGGTGCTGGAACTTGAGCCATACCGAGGCGAGTTGGTTCGTTACTGCTATCGCATGCTGGGGTCGTACGCAGAAGCCGAGGACGCCGCTCAGCAGACCCTCGTCCGAGCTTGGCAGAACGCCGGGCAGTTCGAGGGCAGGTCGTCCCTGCGCTCATGGGTGTACCGCATCGCCACCAACGTGTGTCTGGACGCCCTGGCTGCCGGGAGGCGGCGGGCGCTGCCGATGGACCTGTCCGGGCCGTCGGACGGCGCCGCGCCTCCAGGCGCACCGGCGGACAGCACGCTGTGGATCAACCCTCTGCCCGATGGCGATCCGGCGGCTTCCGCGATGACCGGCGAGTCGGTGCGGCTGGCGTTCGTCGCCGCGCTCCAGCACCTGCCGCCCAAGCAGCGAGCCACGCTGCTCCTGCGGGATGTCCTCGGCTTCTCGGCCCGCGAGGTCGCCGACCTGCACGGCTGCACCCTCGCCTCCGCCAACAGCGCTCTCCAGCGGGCCCGCGCCACTCTGGCCGACCGCCGGGACAGGACCGGCGAACTCGGCCTCCCGGCGCCCGGTGGCACCCAGCAGGTCCTGGCCGAGCGGTACGCGACGGCGTTCTCCCGGTACGACATGGAGGAGCTGGGATTGCTGCTCCACGTCGACGCCACTCTGTCCCTGCCGCCGTACGCGAAGTGGATGCGCGGGATGGCCGATATCAAGTCGTGGCTGACCGGACCAGCCGTCGGCTGCCGCGGTTCGCGGCTCATCCCGACCGTGGCGAACAGCTCCCCCGCCTTCGGCCAGTACCGGCCCCGTACGGATGGGACCGGCTACGAGCCCTGGGCTCTCCAAGTCCTCGAGTTCTCCGGCGACCGCATCGAGAGCATCACGGCATTCCGTGACACCGCGCTCCTCTTCCCTCTGTTCGGCCTGCCAGGACACCTGAGCGGTGAAGCATGTCCCGGCGTCCCGACCTGATCACTTGGCGCTGCCCTCGGCGAGTGTGTGGGCGACGAGGGCATTCGCATGACCGTGGCCGAGTCCGTGTTCGGACTTGAGCCAGCCGACCAGCTCCATGTGCTTGGTGAGCGGGGAGGAACGAATGAGACCCTTCCACTCCGCGATCGGACGGCCGTACTTCTTCTCGATGGACGGGAAGTAACTGGCAGGGCCTTTCACCGCGTTGTCGTTCATGGTTGCTCCTTTTCGGATCGTGATCCTCTTGGTGGTACGGGTGAGAACAGCGTTCTGCTAGTGGTCGCCCGGAGTGTCGGCCAGCCGCGCCATCACCGCGCTCAGCCACAACAGACCGAAGCCGGCACTGGCGGTAAACGCAAGAACCGAGGCGGCAGAGGCCGCGAATCCGGCGAGGACAGCCACAGGCATGACACGCGATGCCACGGCCCAGCGGCGAAGACCCCGGGCGGCAAGCGGGCGAGCCAGAACGACGAGTGCCGCACACAGAGCGAGATAGCCGATCATTCCGGCAGCCATGTGGACCGCACCGTGGCCGCTCATCACCGTCGCGTCCGGGGAGCCTGCGGGGAAGCCCGCACCGGCGTCGGCCGGGAAGGCGGCTGCTGCACAGAAGGAGAGGCCGAACACTCCGACCAAGGCCGGTGCCCATACCTCGGCGGGGCCTCTGTGAAGAGTCCGCCGTAGCCCGGCCGCGCCGACGAACAGCAGCGCTCCGGTGACCACGAAACTCAGCGTCTGAACCCAGCCGGCCCCACCCAGAGCGAGTTGGCTGATCGCGTTTCGAGTGAAGTCGAAGCCGTCGCGCGTGAGGCCCTGGGCGATTCCGGTCGCAAGGAACAGTGGACCTGCCACCACACCACCGACCGTCAGCCACCGCGCCGTGGATCGCTGGATGGTGGCTACCGAGTGGATGGGGCCGGGTGTGGTGAACGTGCCGGTCATGGCGTGCCTTCCTCGTTGCGACGGTGTCACCCGTATGACCGACGACGAGCGGCAAGATGATCGACCTCCAGTGTGTGCCCTGGCTCACATAGAGGAGCACGGGTCTTTCAGTGACGAAGAGCTTGCCGAGGCCCGCGCGAAGATCTTCGGTTCCACAGTCGCCTCCAAGGGCGCGGACACCGCGTGAGCGAGCGACATCGACACCGTCGTCCTGGACTCGGAACAGCTCTCCGCCTGGATCGTCGCGCCGCCCACCCCCGTGCCCAGCAGAGCGGACAACAATGGTCGGGCGTGGTCCCCATAGCCCATGGCTGTGCATCCCGGCCCATGCGAAAGGACAGGTCAGAGCCGAGTCAACGCCCCCAACACCGCTGATTCCCAAGCTCAGAGCGCGAGTTCGATTCTCGTCACCCGCTCTTTGACGGGCCGGGTCGCCGGCCTCGTGGTCGCGGCCGTCGCACCGCTTCCGCGCCACGCGTATAGGTGTGGGGATTGCGGTCGGTGCTCAGCTGACGGTCAGGACGGTGTTGCCGCGTACTCGGCGGGCCCGGAGGTCGATGATGGCGTCGGCGGTACGGGACCAGTCGCGGACCGAGCCGATTTCGGGGTGCAGCCGGCCACCGGCGACCAGGCGTACCAGGGCGGCGAGGTCGTGGCCGTAGGTGGTGTCAGACGTGGTGTAGTCGAAGTGCTGGATGCGGGCCTGGTTGGGGCCCCCGAAGAAGTCGAAGAAGTTCAGGGTGGCAGGTTCGCGGCTGGCCTGGCCGAACCACACCAGCAGCCCGCCGGGGGCGAGCGCGGCCAGCGCGGTCGGCAGGCTCGTTCCGCCGACGGACTCCAGCACCACGTCGTAGGGGCCGGCGGCATCCTCGACGGAGGTGACCAGCTCGCAGGCGCCGAGTTCCATCAGCTTCGCACCGCGTTCGACGGTGGCGCTGACGGCAGTGACGGCGGCGCCGGAGGCGGCGGCCAGTTCGGTGACGTAGTGCCCCACCCCGCCGCTGGCACCGGTGATCAGCAGTCGGCGGCCGGCCACCGGGCCGGTGGCGCGCAGCAGCCGCAGCGCGGTGAGTCCGGCCAGGGGGAGGGCGGCGGCGGTGACGGCGTCGACGCTGTCGGGGAGTTCGGCGAGATCGGTGGTGGGCACGGCGACCCGTTCGGCCCAGCCGTGGGCGGGCGGGTGGGCGACCACACGGGTGCCGACGGCGGGTCCGCTGCCGTCGGCGGCGGCCCGTGCGACGGTGCCGGCGACGTCCTTGCCCGGCCGCCAGCCGTCCCAGCGGCGGGCCAGGCCGCCGTCGAGCTGGAACGTCTCGCCGCGGTTGACAGAGAACGCCTCGACCGCGACCACCGCTTCGTTGTCGGCGGGTTCGGGTTCGGGAGCCTCCCCGATGAGAACGGGCTGGTCGGTGTCGGCGGGCGCGCCGGGAAATATCGCCTTCATGGTCTTGCTGTCCTGTCGGGTGGATTGTCGGGTGGGTGGTTGGTGGTCGGTGGGCGGTTTCAGGCGACGAGCGCGCGCTGCCAGTGCTGGGTGTCGGCGTACTCGCGCATGTTGGTGATCTTGCCGTCGCGGACGGTGAAGACCCCGACGTTGCTCTCGCGGTACGGGCGGCCGGTCTTGCCGGTGGCCCAGGAGTCCCACTCGACCAGCACCTGGTCGCCGGCCCCGAAGTGGTGGGTGACCTTGATGCCGATCTCCTTTTCCGGGTCGAGGTGCGCGAAGGCGGTGGCAAGGAAGCCGTTGATCACCTGGTCGCGGCCCTGCCAGGTGCCTGAGATCGGCAGATCGCCGCCGTACCAGCAACTGCCGTCCACGGCCCAGGAGTCACGGATGGCATCCTGATCACCGGCAGCCAGAGCGTCGAAGTACCGCAGCACCACGGTGGTCGGATCGGTCTCGGTGAAGACGACGTTCTTGGCGTGCAGGGTGTCGAAGTGCTCGCGCACTGCGGCGATCTTGCCGTCGCGGACGGTGAAGACCGCGAGGCAGTGCTGGTCGTAGTAGCCGCCGGACCTGGCCTGGGCGCGGGTGTTCCACTCGGCGAGCACCCTGTCGCCCTCGGCGATCAGACCGTCGAAGCTGAACTCCATGGTCTCCGGCAGCAGTCGGGCCACCATCTGGGGCACGAACTCCTCGAGGATCGCCTCCGGCCCCGTCCAGGTGCCCGACAGCGGCAGGTCGCCGGCCAGGGTCCAGGTCGACTCGGCGGTGAAGAAGCCGCGCAGGGCCTCGATGTCGCCGGTCATCAAGGTGTCCATGTAGGCCTGGACGACGGCCTTGGCGGCGGCGGTGGCCTCCTGGGTACTCATCTTGTTCTGCCTTTCCGTGGGGCTGTCTCTCTCGGTGCCATGAACGTATGGCCCCGGTAGCGCGCGGGGGAAAGACCTGCTCTGGCTCAGCCGATACCAGTGCGGCATAAGGCCAGCTCAGAGGCCGGAACAGGGCGCGCCGCGTGGCATGGCTTCGCCGTCTTCGTGCCCTCCTGGCGGTGGCCGAGGAGCGGAATTCCATCCGCGCGGCCGCCCGGCCGCTGATAACCCGGCCCGCCCTCGGCCGCTGGATACCGCGAGCTGGAGAAGGACCCGGGCGTCGGACTCCTGGACCGCACCATCCACGGGTGACTCGATCACCGGGCCGCCGTCCGTGGCATCGGCGTCGCACGTCAGCCGGACGGTGCCGCCGACGCGTCCGGCCGCCGCGGACGGATCCGCCTCGAAGCCGTCACTGCATTCGGCATCGGGATCGGAATCGAAGCAACCTCGCATTCGGCAGCGGGATCGGAGCACCTTCTTTGATCCATTGGTGGATACGGGTACGGTTTACGGCGACATCGCGTGTCGGTCACCGGCTGGGTGAGGCATGGAGGTGTCGGGACATGCCCTCGGAGGCATTCCTTGTCAGTCGAGTTGAATCACACGATCGTCCACGCCCGGAACAACCGGGATTCCGCGGAATTCTTCGCGAACCTGCTCAACCTCGAGATCACCGCCGAGTGGGGCCCGTTCATCGCGGTCGCTCTGGGGAACGGCGTCACCCTGGACTTCGCGACCGTTCCGGTGGACAGCATCACGCCGCAGCATTACGCCTTCCTGGTCTCGGAGGAGGAGTTCGAGGCGGCGTACGCGCAGATCAGGGAGCGCGGCATCGAGCACTACGCCGACCCCCACCGGAAGCAGCCGGGCACCATCAATCACAACGACGGCGGCCGGGGCGTGTACTTCATGGATCCGGCGGGTCACGCCATGGAGCTCATCACCGTGCCGTACGGCGGCTGGACGACGACCTCGTAACCGCATGCGCCGAGGACCGCGCTCCCGTGGGGAATGCGGTCCTCGGGCGCTGCCTGGGCCCCGGGGGGCGCGGGCGTCAGCTCTGGGCGTCGTCGTCCGGCGGCTCCGTACTTCCGGCCGCACGCGTCTTCTCACGCATCTTGCGCACCAGCTCCGCCTTGCGGTCGGCGGCGCCCTGGCGGTCGAGGTTGCGGTGCGGGCCGTTGTTCTGCCGTTCGGCGCGGGACAGCTTCTTGCGCTGGCCGCCGCCCTGGCCCACGGGGTTGTTGATGTTCTTGCTGTCGGTCACGGGTTCTCCCGGTGGTGTGGTGAAGGGATCTACGGATTCACGGTGGGGGACGGGGCGGTGACGCGGGACGTCAGCGGGCCCGTCTCGCTCTCACCCGTAAATCGGCGCCTGGAAGAACATGCCGATGACGTTACCCGGTCCTGTCGGACCCGCACGCCATGCCTTTCGCCGGCCGGGGGCCCGGCCGGCGTGTGTGCCTGCCGGGCCCTCCCGCGTACCGGTGGGACCGTCAGTGCTCGGAGTACGTGAAGTCGCCCATGGTCCAGGCGCTGATGTCCGCGATCGCGACGCGGTACATCCCGCCCGTCTCCGGGATCCCCACCGTGCCCTGGAGGATCCGCGCCATGTGGAAGTGCAGATACTCGGGCGGGCTCTCCTTCCGGGCCGTAGCGGTGAAGACGGCGGAGAACTCGCCCAGCCGGGCCGAGTCCGTCAGGACCTCGGACACCCGCTGCCGCCATACGGCTTCGGGCGCCAGGCGGCCGGTGATGACGGCACCACCGGTGACCACGGTGAGGGACATCTGGTTGCTGTGCCCGGACTCCACCAGTGTGGCGACGTCTACGAGCAGCTCGTCAGGCTTCGACATGAGAGCCGATCCTATGCACGGCTCGGCCCGGCGTCCCGCAGTCGGTCGTCCTCCCGGGGTCGGATGACCCGACCGCGACCGTCACCCCTCTCCCCGACGCGGGTCATCGATATCCACCGCGATCTCGATATCCAGCGTCGAACGGAACGTGGCGGTGTTTCCCGAGACCCGGATCCGGTCGAAGGGATTGGACTCGGTGAAGAACAGCGCCCAGATCAGTGCCCGGTCGGTGGTCAGCCGCGCGAGGAAGCCATCCGATCCGTGCGACCCCTCGCCGCCCCACAGCAGACCCCGCACCCCCAGGTCAACGACGGTCAGGCCGTCGACGGCGGAGACCCACGACGGATCGTCCTCCAGCGTCGCGTCGAGGTCGAAGGGGGCGGCGACCGTGAAACCCGGTGGTACGTCCGGGGTGAGGTCGACGTCGTAGGAGCGCCCGTCGGCGTAATGGAGTGCGTCCCTGATGGGGAGCGTCCACTCTTCCCACAATCGCTCGATCGCAGTCATACGCGTCTGGCGCCTTTCGTCGTAGATCCAGCAGCACCGTCGAGTGTGACGGTCGCAGCGGTCGCCGTCCCGGTGTTCGCGGTCACGGCTCCGCACAAGCACAGCGGAACGGAGCGCACTCGCCGCGCCCGGCACCGAGGTACCGAGCCGGCTCCGGGGCCTCGCGCGTCACCGGCCCTGGGCCTCGAACAGGGCCGCATCGGCGTACGTCAGAGAGTGGGCTGCTTCACCGGCTGCGAGGCCTTCGGGCAGGGGTCGCACCACGCGCTTCCGCGCAGCACGGGTGCGCCCAGCCGCTCACCGGGACTCGCGCGTGCGTGCGAGCATGGGATGTTGGTTGTCGGGCGCTGGGGGGTCATGTCGTCGTGTTCGTGCCGCACTTCACGCTTCCGGAGGAGTTGTTGCTGCTCGCGCACGATCCCGTCGAGGGACGGACCGTGTGCCGGCCGTATGCGCTGCGGATCGGGATCGCGGGGGCCGTGGCCGCCGAACTGCTGCTGGCCGGGCGGGTCGTCGTACAGGACGGGAAGATCGGCGCGACCGGTGCGCCGGCGCTCGGGGACTCGTTTCTGGACGCGGCGCTGGCCGGGGTCGCCGGCCGTCGTAAGGGGCACAAGCTCCCGCGGTGGGTGCGCGAGACCGCGGGTGTGAAGACCAGCGCGGGCAGGACGGACGAGGTGTGGCGCCACCGGCTCGTCGCGCGCGGGGCCCTGCGCGAGGAGCGCACCCGGGCCCTGGGGGTCATCGCGCAGCGCCGCCACCGCGTGGGCCCGGACGACCGGACGTCCGCCGCGCGCGAGCGGGTGTCCGCCATGGGGCACGGGACGACCGACGACGAGCGCGCCCGGCTGCTGGCGGCGCTCGTCGGTGCGATGGGGCTGGCCCGGAACGTACTGCCGGGGGACGAGCTCTTCCGGGCGCGCAGCGAAGTGACGGCCTCCGCCGGCCGGGACCCCATCGCCCGCACCGTACGGGACCTGGTCCGCGAGCGGGAGGGCACGCCGGGGCGCACGCGCGGCGCCGAGCCGCTGGCCGAGGGCTCGGGCTGGAACCCGCTGAGCTGGATCTTCGACGGTGACGGCGGCGATGGCGGCGGGGACTGAGGGCGGGCGCGGTCCGCGCTAGCCTCGCGTCCATGCACAGCAGCCCGACAGCGCATGCGCGTTGCCTCTACGGGGACGAGTACGGGCCCACCCCCGCGTGCGGGCTGGAGCACGACGAGCACTACTTCATCGAGGAGTTGACGTTCGCCGACGCGGGCGCCGTCCTCGCCATGCTGCGTGAGCTGGCCCCGAACATCGTGGATGGCTACCTGCCCGTGTGGGTACGCAACCTGGCTTACCGACTCGTGCTGTTGCAGCGGCCGGACGAACCGGCGCTGCTGCGGGAGGCGGCTCAGAGCTTGTGGCTGCACGGTCCCGACTGGGACGACGTGGCCACCGGGCTGGTGGCGAGGGCCGATGAGCTGGAGTCGGCCGGCTGACGGGCTCGCACGACGCGGACAGAACCGCCGGCAGCTGGGTCGCGGCCCACCACGAGCTCGGGCGGGTGGACTTCGCGGCCGAGGCCAGGACGTGGATCGACCTGGTCACGAAGATGCCGGCTGCCTGACGGGACGCCTGGGGACGACGCGCTACGGGCAGCTGTCCTCGAACTTCACCGCCGTGATCTCGACCGGCTGCCCGTTCAGCTTCGTACCCGCCGCCGGTGCCTGGGTGCAGACCTTCCAGTTGCTCTCCAGCAGCACCATGCGGTCCTCGGCGGCGTCCTTGACGGTGAGCGAGGTACCCGAGTCGAGCGCGGCGCGCGCGGTGTTCACCGACCTGCCCGCGAGGTCGGGCATCCGGCCGCCCACCGCCTTCGGCGCCTTCTGGCCCTCGGCCGGGCACTTCTCCTCGGTCTTCACGGCGCCGAAGTCCAACTCGGTCGTCGTGGCGACCGACTTGCCCGCCCGGACGTTCTGGGAGCAGACCTTCCAGTTCCGGTCGAGCACCTGCATGCGGTCGCGGCCCGCGCTGTCGTGCGAGGTCAGGGTGGAGAAGCCCTCGGCCTGGGCCGCGTCCTGCGCGGACTGGAGGCCCATGCCGACGAAGTCGGGTACGGAGACCTTCGCGCCGGAGTCGTCGTCGGCCGGCCGGGCCGTGGCCTTCGGTGCGGGCGGCTCGGCGTCGGCCGTGGCGTCGGCCCTCGGCGTCGCCGTCACGGTGACCGTCGCGACCGGCGCGGGCGTGGCGCTGTTGGCATTCGCCGTGCCGCTGCCGCTGCCGGCGCTTCCCGCGACGGCTCCGGCGACGAAGAATCGTGAAGGTGGGCCGCCCCCTGGCAACGATCACCCGAACGAGGTAATTGACCGATCGTTCCAGTAAGGCCTACGATCTTGAACGTGGCCAGGACCAAGGAATTCGATCCGGAGGCCGCACTGCAGGCAGCCCTTGAGCTGTTCTGGCAGCGCGGCTACGAAGCGACGTCGATGGCCGACCTCGTCGAGCACCTCGGCATCGGCCGGGCCAGCATCTATGCCACCTTCGGCAACAAGCACGAGCTGTTCCTGAAGGCCATGGACCGTTACGCGGAGGGGCGCGATCCGCTCCTTCTCGCGGAGCTGTCCCAGCCGGGGCCCGCCCTGCCCGCCGTCCGGGCCGTGGTGCGCCGCATGGCCGACGAGGCCACATCGCTGGAGGCGCGGCTGCACGGATGCCTCATCACCAACACCGCGTCCGAGCTGGCACCGCACGATCCGGCGGCGGCCCGCCGCGTCGAGATCAGCTGGGAGCATCTCGAAACGCCGCTGCACTCCGCGCTCATCCGGGCCCAGGCCCAGGGTGAGCTGCCGGAGGACCGCGACCCGCGCGCACTGGCCCGCATGCTGCTCGTCCTACTCCAAGGCATACGGGTCGTCGGCAAGGCGTCGAGCGACCCCGCCCGCGTACGGGACGCCGCCGAGCAGGCCCTGTCACTGCTGGACTGAGCCCCGCCGCCCGAACGGCCTGCCACTCCCCGGCGCGAGCCGGAGGCGATCTCGCAGGGCCGGATAATGGAACGATCGATCCAGTACTTCACTCACGTTGTTCTCCGGAGGAGTTGCGGAAATGAACCTCTTCATCGGCAGGTCCGTCCTCGTCACGGGCGCCGGCTCCGGCCTGGGCCGTGCCACAGCGCTCGCCTTCGCCGCCGAAGGCGCGTCGGTGGTGGTCGCGGGGCGGACCCGGGCGTCCCTGGACGAGACCGTGCGGCTCATCGGGGCGAGCGGTGGCACGGCCACCGCGGTCGTCGCCGACGTCACGGAATCGGAGCAGGTCCGCCGCCTGGTCGAAGAGAGCGTGGACCGCTTCGGGGGGCTCCACATCGCGGTCAACAATGCCGGAATACTGCGGGGCTCCGGCCCGGTGGCCAACGTGACCGAAGAGGACTGGGACGCGGTGCTGCGGACGAACGTCACCGGGGTGTGGCTGGCGATGAAGCACGAGATCGCCCACATGCGCGCCCATGGAGGCGGCGTCATCGTCAACATCGCCTCCAACCTCGGGGCCCACCTGCGGATACCGAACGCCGCCGCCTACATCACGTCGAAGGCCGCCGTTTCCGCGCTGAGCCGGGCCGCGGCGCTCGACCACATCCACGAGGGCATCCGCATCAACGCCGTCAGCCCGGGAGCCTCCGATGCGCCGATGTCCCTCCGCCCGGGCGAGACCGAGGCCGACCGGGCGGAACGGGTGAAGTCGCAGAACCCGCTCGGCAGGCTCGCCGGGGCCGACGAGGTGGCGGCCGCGGTGCTGTATCTCGCCTCGCCCGCCGCCGGAGCGGTCGTCGGCACGGACCTGGTCATCGACAGCGGAGCGGCGGCGTGAAGAAGGGGGCGGCGGCGGGGCAGGGGTCCGGAGCCGGGAGTGGCGGGGTCCCCGGGGACAGGGCCTAGCATCGGGGCCCACCGATCACTGGAGTAAGCCGCCATGACCTTGTCGCCGCGTATCGGGGTTGTCATCGTGACCATGGGGACCCGACCCCGGGAGCTGGAGGCGCTGCTCGCGTCCGTGGCGAAGCAGGATGTGCCGGCCGCCCGCCTGATCCTGGTGGGCAACGCGACCTCGCTGGACGACGTCTCGACCGATGTCCTCGGCGCGGCGGGCACCCCCGGTGCGACCGAGGTGACGAAGGTGCCGCTCACGGAGAATCTGGGGTGCCCCGGCGGACGGAACGTGGGCCTTCGGATGATCTGCGATGCGGACGAGGTCGATGTCGTGGTCGAGTTGGACGACGACGGGCTGCTCATCGCGACGGACGTGTTCCGCGAAGTGCGGCGGCAGTTCGCCGAGGACCCGGGGCTGGGGATCATCGGGTTCCGGGTGGCCGACGAGCAGGGGCGGACCGAGCGGAGGTGGGTGCCCCGGCTGCGGGCGGGCGATCCGATGCGCGGGGGGCCGGTGACCGCGTTCCTGGGCGGCGGGCACGCCTTCTCGGTGCCGATGCTCCGGCGGATCGGGCTGTGGCCGGGGGAGTTCTTCTTCGGGCACGAGGAGTCGGACCTCGCGTGGCGGGCGCTGGACGGCGGGTGGGAGATCCGTTACGTGCCGACGCTGGTCCTCCAGCATCCCCGGACGTCGCCGGCGCGGCACGCCGTCTACTACCGGTTCACCGCGCGGAACCGGGTGTGGCTCGCGCGCAGGCGGCTGCCGGCTCCGCTGATCCCGGTCTATCTCGGCGTGTGGATCACGCTGGCCATGCTGCGGATGCGCTCGCTGACGGGGCTCAGGGCGTGGTGGGGAGGGTTCGTGGAGGGGGTCAGGACGCCGGCCGGGGAGCGGGCGCCGATGAGCTGGCGGACGGTGTGGCGGATGACCCGTCTGGGAAGGCCGCCGGTTCTGTGAGACAGGTGGACGGCGGAAGCGCTCCGGGGCGGCCGCCGCCACCCCGGAGCACCTGGTGGATCACGCCGTGCAGGAGACCGTGGGCCAGGTCCAGCTGCCGTTGGACTGGATGGTGACGCCGAAGTTGTTGCCACTGCCGTTGGGTCTGGCGGTCAGCACCTGGGCGCTGGGGTAACTGGCGCTGATGTTCCAGGTGGAGAGGACCTTCTCCGGGGAGGGGACGTTCATCGTCACGGTCCAGTTGCCGGAGCCGGAGACCGCGACGTTGAGGTTGTAGCGGTCGCCCCACTTCTCGCCGGCGGAGAGGGTGGCGGTGCAGCCGTTGTTGCCGCCGCCCGTTCCGCCACCGGTACCGCCGCCGTTGTCACCGCCGCCGGACGTACTGCCCAGCGTGATGCTGGAGCTGCCGCTGCTCTGGTATCCCTCGGTGGCCATGATCATGTAGTTGAAGCTGCCGAGGTTCATCCCGTGCTGGGCCCAGGCGTCGAAGTGGTTGCCGGTGGTGATGGTGCCGCCGGTCCGCTTGGACTGGCGGACGCTCCAGTACTGCTTGAAGGTCTTGTTGCCCTCGATCGAGGGGGCGTTGGTCCGGGTCGTCTCGTAGATGTCGTACGTGCCGCCGTCACTGGTGACCGTGCCCTTGAAGGTCCCGGTGGGCCGGTACGTACCCCAGTTGTCCACGATGTAGTACTCGACCAGGGGGTTCTGCGACCAGCCGTAGAGGGCCAAGTAGGCGTTGCCGGAAGGATTGAAGGAGCCGGAGTACGTCACGCTGCGGCGGCCGCCCGTGCTCCAGCCCTTGCCGGCGACGAAGTTGCCGGTATTGCTCCAGGACGTTCCGTAGCTGCCGCCGGAGCCGAGGTTCATGGAGACCGTGCCTGCGCTGTCCGTCCAGAACGAGTAGTAGTAGCCGTTGTTGGTCCCCGTCTGGTTGGAGGTGACGGTCGTGTCGGCGGTGGCCGTGCCGGGCAGGGCGATCGCCGCGACGACCGCGATCACCAGGGCGAAGGCGCTGCGGATGAACAGTCGTAGACCGTTCGGGGGTCTGGTGCGGCTCGTCGGATGTGCGGGGTTTGCGTGCATGGGGGGGATGTCCTCCTCGTCCCGTGAGCAGGTAGGCGTCGGCGGGGGCCTGCCGACGGCGCTCAGTGTTGGACCGCCCCCTGGGGGTGTCAATGGTTTCGGCATGAGTTGCGAAACCTTCGATTGCCCTACGGGATAGGCGAGTTGGACGATTGTGCAGTTCAACGACTACAAGCACGTGGGAAGTTCGGGACCGGTTCGATTCGAAGGAGGTGGTCCCATCGAACCGAATGGCCTTCATTTCGAAAGTTTCGGGTCGGTGAGGGCAGTGATCAGCCTCTAGGGTTTGGCACGTGGTGGTCGGTGAAGACGTACGGGCGGACGCGAGCGAGTCGGTGTGCGAGCCGTGGTGGCGGGTCCACCGTGTCCCGCTGGTATCCGTCGTGGCCGTGCTGCCGCTGTACGCCGTGTGGGCGGCCGTCCTGTCCACCGGTGGCGGTGACCTCGCCGCGCAGCTCGCCTGGTCCGGGTTCACCGCGCGCCACCCGGGATCGGCGTACAACCTGTCCTGGTACGGGGGGACGCACACCGCGAACTACAGCGTCTTCTCCTCGTACGTGATGGCACTGGTCGGCGTCCGCACGGTCTCCGTCCTCTCCGGGCTCGCCGCCACCTGGCTGCTGGCCCGTCTCTTCGTCCGTACGAGCATGCGCCGCCCGCTGCCGCCCGCGCTGCTGGGCGCGTTCGCGCTGTGGTGCAACGTCGCATCGGGGCGGACGACCTTCGCGCTCGGCGTGGCCGTCGGGCTCGTCGCCTGCCGTTACGCCCACCGGGCCTCGGTGGCCGTCGTGGCGGGGGCGCTGGCCACCATGGCGAGCCCGGTGGCCGGGCTCTTCCTGGTCGTCGTGGGCGCGGCCCACCTGCTCGACCGGCGGTGGCGCACGGGCGCGGTCCTGATGGTCCCGTTCTTCGCGGCCGTCGGCGCGACGACGCTGCTGTTCCCGTTCCGGGGCGAGCAGCCCATGCACGCGGACCGGGTGTGGATGCCGGTCCTCGTCTGCGCGGTGCTCGCGGCGGCGGCGCCCCGGACGCGGGAATGGCGGCTGACGCGGTACGGGGCGGTGGTGTACGCGGTCGGCGTGGTGCTGACGTTCCTCGTCGCGTCCCCCATCGGCACGAACGTCGAGCGGCTGCTCGGCCTGGTCGCGGTGCCCGTGCTGTGCGCGGCCGTCCTCGACACGGTCCGGGCCGGGGCGCGGGTGCGCGCGGGGCTCTTGGCCGCCGTCCTCCTGCTCTCCGGGCTCTGGCTCGTCGACAAGACCGTGGACGATCTGCGCGTGTCCACCCCCGTCCCGGCCTGGGCGTCCCGCACCGAGGGCGTCGTCGCCGCGCTCGACCGGCTGGGCGCCGACCGGGTCCGCGTCGAGGTCGTCCCCGCGCGCAACCACCGCGAGGCCACCGTCCTCGCCCCGCACGTGAACATGGCCCGGGGCTGGAACCGCCAGCTGGACGTCGAGCGCGGGCGCCTCTTCTACGAGGGGCGGCTCACCCCGGACCGCTACCGCGCCTGGCTCGACCGCTGGGCGGTGGGCCTCGTCGTCCTGCACCACGGGCGCCCGGACGGACCGGCCGAGGCGGAAGCGGCCCTGGTCAGGGGCGGGTTGCCGTGGCTGGACCAGGTGTGGGAGGACGACGGCTGGACGGTCTACCGGGTCCGGGAAGCCACCCCGCTCGCGTCCCCGCCCGCCACGGTCACCGGCGGCGACGACGCGGAGCTGGTCCTGCGCGTGGAGCGGGCCGGCCCGGTGACCGTACGGGTCGCGCACTCGCCGTGGCTCCGGGTGCGCGGGCCGGGCGGGGCCTGTCTGCGGCAGGAAGGCGAGTGGACGCGGCTGACCGTGCGGAAGCCGGGGACGTACCGGCTGGACTCGGCGTACGGACTCGCCCGTTTCACGGAGCGCGGCTGCTGAGAGCGCGCCGGGGCCCCGCGCACTCGGCCCGCCCGCGCGCCCGCGCGCCCTCGGCCCGCCTCCGCGCTCTCGGGCCCCGCCCGCCCCCTGCACCCCGGCCCCCCGCAAACCCCGGGCCCCGGCCGTGCGCCCTCCGGGCGAGCCCGCACCCTCCCCACGCCGGTGAGATCTCGGCAACACCCGGGCAATGAAATGCGGCGGAAACACACGGGGTCCCTCGTCGAAACGCGAGCCGGTCACGCTCGCAGTCGCTCCCACCGCTCACCGCCCCGAGGAGGGACTCCCCGTGACCCCCGTGACCGTGGCCGCGCCCGGCCTGGACACCGGCGACACCGCCTGGCTGCTCGCCGCCACCGCCCTCGTTCTGCTGATGACGCCCGGGCTCGCGCTGTTCTACGGCGGCATGGTCCGCACGAAGAGCGTCCTCAACATGCTGATGATGAGCTTCGTCTCGATCGCCCTGGTCACGGTCGTCTGGCTGCTCGCGGGCTATTCGCTGGCCTTCGGCGACGACGCGTTCGGCGGGCTGGTGGGGAATCTGGACCACTTGGGCCTGGCGGGCATCGGGCCGGACGCGCGGACCGGCGGGGTGCCGACCCTGCTGTTCACCACCTTCCAGCTCACCTTCGCGATCATCACGGCGGCGCTGATCAGCGGTGCGGTGGCGGACCGTACGAAGTTCGCCGCGTGGCTCGTCTTCGTACCGGTGTGGACGCTGCTCGTATACGTGCCCGTCGCGCACTGGGTCTGGGGGCCCGGCGGCTGGATCAAGGACGCGCTGGGTGCGCTGGACTTCGCCGGGGGGCTCGTGGTGGAGATCGCGTCCGGCGCCTCGGGGCTGGCCCTCGCGCTCGTGGTGGGGCCGCGCATCGGATTCCGGAAGGACGCGATGCGCCCGCACAACCTGCCGATGGTGATGCTCGGCGCCGGGCTCCTCTGGTTCGGCTGGCTCGGCTTCAACGGCGGCTCCGCGCTCGCCGCGAACGGGATCGCCGCCGCCTCGATGCTCAACACGCTCGTCGCGGGCTGCACGGGTCTGCTGGGCTGGCTCTTCGTGGAGCAGAAGCGCGACGGACACCCCACCACCTTCGGCGCGGCCTCGGGCGCGGTCGCCGGGCTGGTCGCGATCACACCGGCCTGCGGCACGGTCGGCATCGTGGGCGGCGCGGCGGTCGGGCTCGCGGCGGGTGCGGTCTGCTCGTACGCGGTCGCGTGGAAGTTCCGCTTCGGCTACGACGACGCGCTCGACGTCGTCGGCGTGCACTTCGCCGGGGGCGTCGTCGGCACCCTCCTGATCGGGCTGTTCGCGACCACCTCGATGACCGGCGGCGCGGAGGGCCTGCTGTACGGGGGCGGGGCGGGCCAGCTCCTGAAGCAGGCGGTGGCCGTGGTGGCGGTGGCGGCGTACACCTTCCTCGTGACGTACGGGATCGGCAAGGCGATCGACCGGCTGATGGGCCTGCGGGCCAGTGCCGAGGAGGAGGTCACGGGCCTCGACCAGACGCTGCACGCGGAGAGCGCCTACGATCACGGCGCGCTGGGCCACGCGGCCCCGCAGTCGGCGTCGCTCCCCAGGGACAGGAAGACCGCACCGTGAAGCTCATCACCGCCGTCATACGCCCGCACCGCCTCGACGAGGTCAAGACCGCGCTCCGGGAGGTCGGCATCCAGGGTCTGACCGTCACCGAGGCCGGTGGTTACGGCCGCCAGCACGGGCACACCGAGGTGTACCGGGGCGCCGAATACCGCGTCGATCTGGTCCCCAAGATCCGCATCGAGGCGGTCGTGGACGACGCGGACGAGGAGGCGGCCCTCGACGCGGTCGTCCGGGCCGCCCGGACGGACCGGATCGGCGACGGCAAGGTGTGGGTCCAGCGGGTGGAGACGGTGATCCGGGTGCGCACGGGCGAGCGGGGGCCCGACGCCCTCTAGGACCGCTGGCCTTCAACGGCGTTTCAGCAGGTCCGAGTCCAGGGCCACCACCACCGCGCGGGTGCGGTCGTTGACGTCCAGCTTGGCGAAGATGCGGAGCAGGTGGGTCTTCACCGTGGCCTCGCCGATGAACAGGCGGCGGCCGATCTCGGCGTTCGACAGGCCGTCCGCGACCGCTTCCAGGACGTCCGACTCGCGGGCGGTCAGGGCGACCGGGGCCGGGCGGCGCATCTTGGCGACCAGGCGCTGGGCGACGCGCGGGGCGAGAACCGTCTCGCCGCGGGAGGCCGCGTGGATGGCGTCCACCAGCTGTTCGCGGGTGGCGTCCTTGAGCAGATAGCCGGTGGCGCCCGCCTCCACGCCCCGTTCGATGTCCGCGTCGGTGTCGTACGTGGTGAGGATCAGCACCCGGGTCGGGGCGGGCCCCGCGACGATCTCCGTGGTGGCGCCGACGCCGTCGAGGACCGGCATGCGCAGGTCGAGCAGGGCCACGTCCGGGCTGAGGCGTTCGACCAGGGCGACCGCCTCGCGGCCGTTGCTCGCCTCGCCGACGATGTCGAGCGTCGGCTCGGAACCGAGCAGGGCGACCAGTCCGGCGCGCATCACGGTGTGGTCGTCGGCCAGGACGATGCGCAGGGGTGCGGGGGTGGACGTCATGGCACCTGGGGCCTCTCGTGCAGCGGGATGGTGGCGAGGACGCGGGTGCCGTCGCCGAGCGAGCTGGTGACGGTGAGCCCGCCGCCGAACTCCGCGAGGCGCCGGCGCATGCCGTCCAGGCCGAAGCCCCGGGAGTCCTCCACGACGAAGCCGCGCCCGTCGTCGGTGATCTCCAGTTCGGCGCCACCGGGGTGTTCGGTGAGGACGACGCCCACGGTGGTGGCGGCGGCGTGTTTGCGTATGTTGGCCAGGGACTCCTGGGTGCAGCGGAGCAGGGCGACCCGGGTCGGCTGGTCGCAGTCGATGTCCGCGAGTTCGGCGGTGACCGTGAGGCCGGTGTCCTCGGTGAAGCGGTCCAGCGTGCGGCGGAGCGTCGCGGCGACGGAGCCCGCGGCGACCCCGCTGCTGGGGGCGGACCCGACCAGGACCCGGGCCTCGGCCAGATTCTCCCGGGCCGTCTGCTCGATGGACTGCAACTGCTGGGCACTGCGCGCCGGGTCCGTGGCGAGCTGGGACCTGGCCGCCTCGGCGAGGACGATGATCGACGCGAAGCCCTGGGCGAGGGTGTCGTGGATCTCCCGGGCGAGGCGTTCGCGCTCCTCGGCCGCGCCCTGGCGCTTCTGGATCTCGGCCAGTTCGAGCTGGGTGCTCTGCAACTCGGCCCGCAGGGCGGCCCGTTCGTCGCGCTGGGCCAGGGCCCTGGGGGTCAGGACGGCCATCAGGACGGCGACCGCCCAGACGCCCAGCGAGGAGAGGGTGTTGTGGAGGAAGACCTCCGGCTCCCCGCCCTCCCTGAGACTCCCACCGACCGTGATCGCCAGCGCCCCGAGCCCCGTGAAGAGGACGGCGCCCCGGGGGCCGTCCACGAAGACGATGAACTGCGCGAGCATCACGGTGTAGAGGGCGCCGAATCCGTCGCCCAGGTAGGCGAGGAGCCCGAGCCCCGCGGTGAGCACCGACAGATAGCCGTACGGGCCCGGCACCCGGCTCCCGGGGCGCAGTCGCACCCGCGCGTAACAGGCGGCGATGACGACCGTCACGGCGAGGATGCCGAGCTTCCGGTCCCCGGGCGACCCGCCCGCCGTCGTGACCAGGGTGACGAGGGCGACGAGGCCCCAGGACAGGGCCTCCCAGCCGTGGAGCACCCAGATCCAGAGCGGGTCGCCGCGTTGCGGCCGTTGAAGCATGCCGGTCAGCCTACGGGGAGGGCCGGAGCGGCCTCGGTGGCGGCCGTGGTGCGGGGCTTCCGGGGCCAGGCGCGTTCCCCGAGGAGCAGCAGGAGCGACGGCAGGATCATCATCCGGATCACCACCGCGTCCAGGAGGACCGCCACCGCGAGGCAGAAGCCCATCTGCTTCATCTCCGTGAGGTGCAGGAAGACGAAGGCCGCGAAGATCGTGACCATGACGAGGGCGGCGCTCGTGACGACCTTCGCCGAGCGGGCGATGCCTTCGAGGACGGCCTCCCGGGCGCTCATGCCGTGGTCCATGGCCTCCTTGATCCGGCTGACGACGAAGACCTGGTAGTCCATCGACAGTCCGAAGAGCAGCACGAAGAGGAAGAGCGGGACGCGGGAGGCGATGGCGCCGAGCGAGTCGAAGTCCAGCAGCCCCTCGGCCCAGGTGCCCTGGAAGACCAGGACGAGGGCGCCGAGCGCGGCGGCCGCCGAGAGCAGGTTGAGGACGACGCCGATCAGGCCGATGACCGCCGAGCGGAAGGCGACCGCGGTGGTGACGAAGGTGAACAGCAGCAGGAAGCCGATCACCAGCGGCAGCTTGCCGCGTTCGTGGTGCACATAGTCCTGTCCGCGTGCCACGTCACCGCTGACCGCCGTCTCGGCGCCGGTCAACTTCCCGACGGTCGCGGGGATGTAGCGGTCGCGGAGGTGGTCCAGGGATGCGATGGCCTCGTCCGCGGGCGCGGGGTGCGGGACGGCCAGTTCGAGCACGGAGACCCGGCCGTCGGCGGAGGTGCGGAGCACGGGCCTGCCGGTGCGGGCGAAGAGCGGGTCGGCCTGGGCGCGCCGCCCGAGTTCGGTCAGCGCCGCCCTGGCCTCGGGCGCGCGGTCGGGGCTCGTACGGGTCACCACCTCGTGCTTCACGAGGAGTTCGGGATACGCGGCGGTCAGCCGGTCGTACACCTGCATGGCCGGGATGGAGCGGGAGAAGGTGTCCTTGCCGGGGTCGACGAGCTTGAGGCCCAGGGCGGGCGCGGCGACGGCGAGCATGACCAGGACCGAGGCGCACAGGGTGGCCACGGGGTGGCGCCGGGCGGGGCGCAGGAGGGCGGTGAAGACCCGGCCGTTCTCGGGCTTCGGGCGCTTGGTGGTGACCGGGGCACCGCGCTTCGCGCGCCGGGCGGTCTTCCTGGCGGCGCGGCGTTCGGCGCGGTGGCCCAGCTTGACCAGCAGGGCGGGGAGCACGGTGAGCGAGCTGAGCACGGCCACGGCGACGACCAGGATCGTGCCGGTGGCCAGCGAGGAGAAGATGACGTCCGTGGCGAGGTAGAGGGTCGCGGTGCAGACGATCACCGCGAGCCCGGAGACCACCACGGCCCGGCCGGCCGTCGCCGCCGCGAGCTCCACCAGGGCCTCGGGGCCGAGGCGGCCGCCCGCGCGGGCCCGTTCCTCGCGTTCGCGCTTGAGGTAGAAGAGGGTGTAGTCGACGCCGACCGCGAGGCCCATGAGCAGGATCATGTTGGTGCCGACGCCCGGGTCGGGCAGCAGGTGCGAGGCCAGCATGGACAGGCCCATCGTCGCGGCGATGGAGGAGAGCGCGAGCAGCAGGGGCACCCCGGCCATGACGACCGAGCCGAAGACGGCCAGCAGGATGACGAGCGTGACCGGCAGGGAGAGCCGTTCGGAAAGCGCGAGGTCGTCGCCGCGCTGGTCGTTGACCCCCTTGCTGATGGCCGGTGAACCGGTCTCCTCGACGACGAGTTCCGGGTGGGCGCCGGCCACCTCGGCGGTTTCCGCGAGGAGCGGGACGACGTTCTTCCTGCCGTCCAGCTCGGCGCCCTCCATGACGACGCTCACCCGCAGAGCGGTGCCGTTCGCCGAGGGGACCGGTGCCGCCACGTCGCGCACCTCGTCCAGGGCCCGCATGCGGGCGGTGAGTTCGCGGGCGGCCTGGTTCGCGCGGGCGGTGTCCAGGGGGCCGGAGGCGGACCGGATCAGGATGTGTTCGGTGGGCCGGCGCTGAAGGCCCGCGTCGGTGGCCATCGACTCGGCGTGACCGGCCTCGCCGACCCAGAAGTCCTTGGTGGTGGCGGCGTTGGAGCCGGCCGCGATGCCGGCCCCGAGGCAGAGGAGGACGAAGAGGAACCATCCGGTGATCGCGCGCCAGGGGTGCCGGGCGCTCCACCGGGCCATGTGTACGGGTCGAAGTCTCATGTCCCCCATGCTGTTTCGGAGGGGGGTGCGCCCGGCAGCCTCGTCCGGTGGAACCGGGGGTCCACCGGTCGGTGGACCCCCGGCTACGGCTCGGGCGCGGTGAGATACCGCTGAACGGTGGCCCCGAGCCAGTCCACGATCTCGTCCCGGCCGAGCGCCACGCTTGCCGGGAAGCGCAGTACGTAACGCGTCAGCGCGAGCCCCAGCACCGCCGAGGCGCACAACGCCGCCCGTGTCGACGCCTGTTCGGGGTCGTGGCCCAGGCGGCGGGCCAGCGGGATGAGCTGGTCGCGCAGCACGGTCTGCATGCGCTCGGCGGCGGCCGGATCGGTGGAGCCGACCCGCAGCAGCGCGGTCAGTTCGCCGTTCTCCTCCCAGAGGGTGAGGAAGTGGCGCACCAGCGTGCGGCCGATCTCGTCGTGCGGTTCGAGGGGCAGGCCGGGCAGTCCGGGGTCGATGGCGACGGCCGCCGCGAACAGGCCCGCCTTGTTGCCGTAGTAGCGCATCACCATCGACGGGTCGATGTTCGCGTCGCCCGCGATGGCCCGGATGGTCGCCTTCTGATAGCCGTCGGCCGCGAACCTCGCGCGGGCCGCGGCGAGGATCGCGGCGCGGGTGGCGTCGGAACGCCGTGCGGCCTGCTGGTTCTCCGTGGTGCCGGTCATACCAACGAGCGTAGGCCAACAACCGTTGACATACCAGAAGCGGGGTCCTACGTTAGCCAACACGCGTTGGCCAACGGGTGTTGGCAAAGCAGCGCGACCGCATCTCCGGGAGGGGACCACCATGTCCGTGGAGCTCAACCACACCATCGTTCCGGCCCGCGATCCTGAGGTCTCGGCGCACTTCCTGGCCGGCGTCCTCGGCCTGGCCGTCGATCCGCCGCTGGCGCACTTCACGCCGGTCAGGCTGTCGAACCGGGTGACCCTGGACTATGACCGGGCGGAGCGATTCGAGCCGCACCACTACGCGTTCATGCTCGGCGAGCAGGAATTCGACGCCGCGTTCGCCCGCATCCGGGACGGCGGAATCACCTGCTACGCCGACCCCGCGTGCCGCGAACCCGGACAGATCTACGAGAGCAAGCAGATCCCGGGCCGCCGGGGCACCTACTTCCGCGACCCCGACGGGCATCTGATGGAGATCCTCACACCGGGCGCCACCGAGCGCCGATGACCACCGCCGCACCCGAACGACGGAGAAGCGCCATGCCACGGAGGAGCACCATGTCACTGAAGAACGTCAACACCGCCTTGATCGCGGTCTGCACGCTGTTCGTGCTCTATCTCGGGCTGACCTTCATCCTGGCCCCCGAGGCGTCCACGCACGGGGTCGGCCTGCCCACGTGGCCCTCCGGAAACGGCGACGGGTTCCTGATCATGAAGGGCACCCGGGAGCTGGCCATGGGCCTGGTCATCGGCGTCCTGCTGGTCACGGGCCACCGCCGCGCCCTGGGGCTGGTCCTGCTGATGGAGGCGGTCGCCCCGTTCGGCGACATGATCAATGTGCTGACCCATGACGGACCGCTCTCCGCCGCGTTCGGCATCCACGGGCTGACCAGCGCGTTCATCGTGGTCACCGGGATGCTGGTGCTCCGCGAGACCGGCCGGGCGCGCACGGTGCCGGCTCCGCGCGCCGCCTGACCCGGCCGGGCCGAGCGACCCGTCAGAGCCGGGCCGCCAGACGGGCCTTCGCCTCCGGCCACTCGTCCGCGAGCAGCGAGAAGTACACCGTGTCGCGCCAACTGCCGTCCGGGCGGCGGCGGTGGCGGCGCAGGACGCCCTCGTGACGGGCACCGAGGCGGGCTATCGCCTGCTGGGAGCGCTCGTTGAGGTGGTCCGTCTTCAGCTGGACGCGGCCCATGCCCAGGTCCTCGAAGGCGTGGGTGAGCAGGAGCAGCTTGGTCTCCGTGTTGACGGCGGTCCGCCAGTACGCGCGGCCGTACCAGGTCGAGCCGATCTCCAGGCGCTCGTGCGGCACGTCGATGTCCAGGAAGGACGTCCAGCCGATGGCCCGCCCGGTGGCCAGGTGGACGACGGCGAAGGGGACGTACGAGGCGTTGGCGAGCATCGCGGCGAGCGCGGCCTCCATGTCCTGACGGGTGCGGGGCACCGGGCCGCCGAGCCAGCGCCAGACCTCGTCGTCGTCCCCGCCGGCGGCGAAGAGGTCGTCCAGGTGCCCGGGGGCGAGCGGTTCGACGCGGACATGGCGGCCGGTCAGGGTCACGGGGAGCGGGCGCGTGGCGGTCATGTCCGCAGCCTACCCTTGTACGTACTAGCGTCAAACAATGTATGCACTAGTGCGTATTTCCCGCGTCCTCCGTGTCCGCCTCGCCCTCCCGCCCGGCCGCCGCACGCATGGCCGCCGCCATGGACCGGATCTCGGGCAGCTCGTCGTACAGCGCCTGGCCGGGGCAGCTCGTCTGGTAGGTGTCGCGGTGGCCGGAGATGACGTTCAGCACGGCCACCTCGCCCTTGGGGTAGCGGCTCGCGTCGTTGGTCGAGCGGAGCCTCACCTTGCCGCGCGGGTCCTCGCCGGGGCGCAGCTTCCACGCCGCGAGGGTCGCCAGGGCCCGCACGACGGGGGCCGGGACCTTCTCGCCGTCGTGGTAGTCGCCGAGCACCGCGATGCCCACGCTGTCGGCGTTGAAGCCGGTGGTGTGGGCGCCGCGCACCGAGCGCGTGATGCCGCCGGCCCGGCCCTCGTAGATGGTGCCGCACCGGTCGACCAGGAAGTTGTAGCCGATGTCGTCCCAGCCCCGGCCCTTGATGTGGGCCTCCTCGACGTTCCGGATCAGCTCCGGGGCCTGTGCGCAGTCGTAGTCGTTCGTGTCGCCCGTGTGGTGGACGAAGACCGCGCGGACGGCGCCCGTGTAGGCGGCACGTTCCCGGACGATGGACTCGTCCGCGTGCCAGGCCGTCCTGCTGACGACGACCGGCTGCGGCGCGGCCACCGCCCGCGTGCGGGGGGCGGCGGGCGGCTCGGCCAGGATGTGGGGTACCGGGGCGTCCCGCGGCACCAGCAGGGCCAGCGGGAGAACCGCGGCACCCAGCCATATTCGGTGGGGCCACATGGCTCCACCCTGCGGCTATCCCGCCCGGCCCGCAGATGAGGTGGCCGATCGGGTGAAATCACCCCGGCCGGGGAATAGCCCCGGGCCGCGTCCGGACCTGCCCGGTCCGGCGATATCCTGGGGGCAGCAGCGGGCCGGTGACGGCCACTGCGCGGCGGTGGGGCCCGCCGTACCCGAACCGCGAGCGCTCACGCGCCGCCAACGGTCCCTACTTGCGCAGACGCGCGCCCGTATCCGACGGGCGCCCCGGCAGGTAGGAGACGTATGCCCGGCTCATTCACGAAGAACCCGCAGACCGCGGTCGTCGCCGTGGTCGCGCTCGGCGGCGCGACCGGCGCCTCGGCCCGCTACGGCGCCGGGCTGCTGTGGCCCACCGCGAGCGGCGGATTCCCCTGGACGACCCTCGTCGTGAATGTGACCGGCTGCGCGGTCATCGGGGTGTTCATGGTGGTGATCAGCGAGGTGTGGGCGGCGCACCGCCTGGTGAGACCGTTCTTCGGGACCGGGGTCCTCGGCGGGTTCACCACCTTCTCGACGTACGCGGTCGACATCGAACAGCTCGTGTCCAAGGACCGGGCCGGCACCGGACTGGTCTATCTCGGAGTGACACTGCTCGCGGCCCTCGCGGCGGTGTGGAGCGCGGTGTGGCTGACGCGCCGCGCACTGGCGTGGAGGCAGGCATGACGACACCCGTGACCGAACCGGGGCTGCGGCTGACCGTGCTGGTCGGCGAGTCCGACAACTGGCACCACCGGCCCGTCTACACGGAGATCGTGCACCGGGCGCACGCCGCCGGGCTCTCCGGCGCCAGCGTCTTCCGGGGCATCGAGGGCTTCGGCGCCTCCTCGATGATCCACACCCAGCGGCTGCTGTCCCTGAGCGAGGACCTGCCCGTGGCCGTGGTGATCGTGGACACGGAAGAGGCGGTACGGGCGTTCCTGCCGGAGATCGCCGAGCTGACCGGCGGCTGCCCGGTGACGCTGGACGCCTGCGAGATCGTACGGAGCGCCCGGATAGAGGGGGAACAGGGGTGAACTGGCTCCTGGTGATCGCCGGAGCGGCGGTCGGCGCCCCGCTGCGCTATCTCACCGACCGGGCGGTGCAGTCCCGCCACGACACGGTCTTCCCGTGGGGGACGTTCACCGTCAACATGGCCGGCTGCCTGATCCTGGGCACGCTGACCGGAGCGGTGGCGGCCGGGGCGGCCTCCTCGCACCTTCAGCTGCTGCTCGGGACCGGGCTGTGCGGGGCGCTGACCACCTACTCCACGTTCAGCTACGAGACGCTGCGGCTCGCGGAGGACGGGGCCAGGTTCTATGCGGCCGCCAATGCCGTGGTCAGCGTCGTCGTGGGTCTCGGCGCGGCCTTCGCGGGCGTCACGCTCGCCGAGGCGGTCTGGGCCTGACCCGGCGCTCGGAGGGCGGCGCGGTGATGGTGACGGGGACGCCGGAGGGGGCCTGCGCGCCGGTGATCCGGCTGAGCTCCTCCCCGCCGGAGCGGACCTCCGTGATCCGCGGGGTGATGCCCGCGTCGGCCATCAGCCGGATCATGTCGCGGCGCTGGCTGGGCAGCACCAGCGTGACGACGCTGCCGGACTCCCCGGCCCGGGCGGTGCGGCCGCCCCGGTGCAGGTAGTCCTTGGGGTCGGCGGGCGGATCGACGTTGACGACGAGGTCCAGGTTGTCGATGTGGATGCCGCGCGCCGCGACGTTGGTCGCCACCAGGACCGGGACGTGCCCGGTCTTGAAGCGCTCCAGGGTGCGGTTGCGCTCCGGCTGCGTCTTCCCGCCGTGCAGGGCGGCCGCCCGGACCCCGCTGTCGAGGAGGTGGGCGGTCAGCTCGTCCACCTCCTGCTTGGTGTCCAGGAACATGAGCACCCGGCCGTCGCGCGCCGCGATCTCCGTCGTGACGGCGAACTTGTCGGACGGCCGTACGTGGAGCACGTGGTGCTCCATCGTCGTCACGGCGCCCGCGGCCGGGTCCACCGAGTGGACGACCGGGTCGTTCAGATAGCGCCGGACGAGCAGATCGACGTCGCGGTCCAGGGTCGCCGAGAACAGCATGCGCTGGCCGCCCACCGGGATCTGGTTGAGCAGCTGGGTGACCTGGGGCATGAACCCCAGGTCGGCCATCTGGTCCGCCTCGTCCAGCACCGTCACCTCGACCCGGTCCAGGACGCAGTCGCCCCGCTCGATGAGGTCCTTGAGGCGGCCCGGCGTGGCCACGACGACCTCGGTGCCCCCGCGCAGCGCGGCCGTCTGGCGGCCGATCGACATCCCGCCGACGACGGTCGCCAGGCGCACCCGCAGCGGCTTCGCGTACGGGGTCAGCGCGGCGGTCACCTGCTGGGCCAGCTCGCGGGTGGGGACCAGGATCAGGGCGCGCGGATGGCGGGCCTCGGCGCGGTGCCCCGCCGTGCGGGCCAGCACCGCCAGGCCGAAGGCGAGGGTCTTGCCCGAGCCGGTGCGGCCCCGGCCCAGCACATCGCGCCCGGCCAGCGAGTTCGGCAGGGTGGCCGCCTGGATCGGGAACGGCTCGGTGACGCCCTGCGCGGTCAGCTCCGCCAGCACGGCGTCGGGCAGGTCCAGTTCGGCGAAGGCCGCGACGGGGGGCAGCGCCGGGGTCTCGGTCCGCGGCAGCTCGTACTCGCCCTGCCGCGCCACGGGCTTGCCGCCCTTGCCGGCGAAGCGGCGGTCGGGGGCTGCGGAGCGGCCCTGTCCGGAGCGGCCGGCGCCCCGGGTGCGGAAGCCGCCGCCCGCGCGGGAGCCCGAGGCACCCTGGCCCCGGGAGCGGGAAGAACGGTCGTGGGGGCGGGGGGCGCGGTCGCGGCTCAAGCGGAACCTTTTCGTCTGGGGCGGCTCTTTCCGATGGTAACCGGGGCGGGTGCGGGGCGCCGGGCCCGTAAAACCGGCCCCGGACAAGGACACTGACCGGACGGTCAGTTGATGACTGCCCGAGCAGGGGCCATAATGTGCGGGTAGCCCTTCACGCATCCCCCGTCGTGAAGGGCTACACCCCTTTGCGGGCGCGCGTGGCGGCAGCGCGCACCGGCGTCTTCACGGGCAAGGGACTCCCCTCGTGGCCCCCTGCCCATGTTTTTTCGAGTTAACAGTGACGTAGAGTGTTTGCGCAAGCCCGCTCCGGACACCGGATGAGATTGCTCCGCTTCACGCCCTCTCCGGTCGCCCGCCTCCGGGAGGGTGGTCGGGGGTTCGTTACAGTACGAGCCCGTTGACCGAATCGAGCGCCGCCCGGGGCCGGACAGGGGCCTGTGGCGGACGTGAACGTGGGGGCCGGATGGACAACGGCGAAGAGCGCGCGCCGGAGCTGCGGACGCTGCGCCAGAAGGTCGAGTACATGGTCGAGAAGACCTTCCCCGGCCGGAAGATCTCGGGCCGTTTCTTCGCCGACCTGGTCAAGGAGCGCGGCGGATCGCTCTCCCACAGCTACTTCTCCAACATCCTGGCCGGCAAGGTGACCCAGCCGTCCGAGGAGATCCTGAAGGCGCTCGGCCTGGGCTTCGGCGTGGACTGGCGGTTCTTCAAGGAGGAGTCCGAGGTCGTGGACGACGTCGTGGCCGGGCTCCAGTTCCTCGCCAAGCGGCGTACGGGCGAGATCAGCGGGCTCGCCGGGCGCGGGCTCGACGAGGACGGGCTGCCGCCCGAGCTGCTGCAGTTCGCGATGTCCCTGCTGCGGGACGCCGAGGAGCGCACGCCCCCGGCCGGCGGCGGACAGCAGGGCTGAGCCATGTCCCTGCGGAAGTTGCGGAGAGAGTGCGAGGAGGGTCTCGCGGAGCTGCCGCTGCCCTCGCCGTTCTCCATACCCGGCCTGGTGGCCAACATGGAGGCGGCCCGGGGCCGGACCATCGTGCTGCACGAGATGCCCGACCGGCTGGCGCGTGTCAACGCCGCCTGCGGGCTGCGCCTGAAGAGCGGGGACACCAGCTTCGTGCTGTACCGCCGACGCCCCACCGCGTACCAGACCCAGCACGTCATCCTGCACGAGCTGTGCCACGAGTGGTTCGACCACGGCACCTCGCTCGACGCCCAGCAGCTCCAGCGGCTGCTGCCCGTCTTCGACACCTCGCTCATCTCCCGGATGGTCGGCCCGGACGCGGTGCTCGCCCCGGACGCCGTGCAGGCGCGCGCGCAGTACGACACCCACGACGAACGCATGGCCGAATTCGGTGCCTCGCTGATCCCCCGGATGGCCCGGGACGTCACGAGCGATGACATGGTGGGGCGGCTCGCCAACTCGCTCTCGCGCCCGGTCGCCCACCGCCGCGGCGGCCTGTTCCGGCGTCCGTAGGATCCGTACCGCCCGGCTCGACTCCCCCCACACCCGAGGACTTCTTCCGTGACCCCGCTCGACCTCGCCGGCTATCTCATAGCGGGCCTGATGACAGCCGTCGCCCTGTGGCGCATGCCGGCCGCGCTCTGGGGTGACGAGGAGGACCGGCGCCGCCGGGCGCTGTGGGGGTGTTACGCGGGATTCGCGCTGGCGCTCTGGACGAAGACCCGGTTCGTACGCGTCGGGCTCAACGACAGCCCGGTGACCGACCTGTCCGTCCTCATCAAGCACTACACCGCGACCATCGCGATTCTGGCCATTCTCAGTTACATCGTGGCGATCTACGGCCGGTACGAGGACGAGGGCGACATCCCCCGGCACGTACGGTTCGCCCGGCTCATCCAGCAGGTCGCGGCCAAGGCGTCGGCCGCCACCCTGGTGCTGCTCACCGTGCTGTTCTTCACCGTGGTCGACCGCTCCACGCCCTCGGACCGCTTCGTCGCGGACCACGCCGGGCAGTGGGGCGCCACGCTGTACATGAGCGTCTTCTACCTCTACCTCGGCGCCGCGTCCGCCGTCTGCGCGTACCAGTGGGCGCTGGCCACCGGAAGCGCCCGGATGCGTCATCTGCGCGTCGGGCTCGGGATGATGACGTTCGCGATGTTCATCGGCGTCGGCTACACCGTCAGTCGGACGCTGTTCCTCTGGGTCAGCGTCGTGGACCGGCCGAGCGAGTCCTTCGCGCTGGACTTCGACGAGGTCACCGAGGCCGCCCAGGTCGTCCTCTTCCTCTTCTTCGCGGTCGGCGCCTCCATCCCGGCCCTGAGCAACGTCCGCCGCCGCGCCAAGCTCTGGCGGGCGCAGGTCCGGCTGCACGGCCTCTGGTACGAGCTGATGACCGCCTTCCCGGACCAGCCCTTCGAGCCCCCGCGCCCGCTGCCGCGGGAGCTCACCCGCTTCGACACGCCCGCCGACCTGCGCGTCGACCGCTGGGCGGCGGACATCGCGGACGCGGTCGAGAAGCTGCGCCACTACGTGCCGGACACCCTGCTGCCCGCCGCCGAGGCCGCCGCCGGGGCCGGCCCCGGCTCGCCGCTGTCCGCCGCGTACTGGATCAAGGCCGCGCTGAGCGCCCGGGACGGCGGGGCGGCGGCCGGTGAGGCGGCGGCCGTCTCCACCCAGCACGCCACCGACCAGGACGGCGAGGTCGCCTGGCTGGTCCGGGTCGCGGCGGCGTACCGCACGGTCACGCCGGAGCGGGCGCGTCAGATCCTCGACATGTGTGACACCACGGGCAAGGAGCAGCCGGCATGACCACCACCGACTCCACCGGCACGGCGTCGGCCCCCGACCACACCCTCGCGCGGCGGGTGACCGACGTCCTCCAGCCCCGCAATCTGCTCCTCGTCGGCATGCTCGGCATCGGGCTCGCGGCGGCCGGGGAGTGGACCGGGCTGCTCTGGGGGCTGCTCGGCGCGCTGTGCGCGGGGATCGTGCCCGCCGGATACATCGAGTGGGAGCGGGGGCGCGGCACCTGGGGCGACCGCCATGTCGTGGACCGCACCAAGCGGGCGCCGATCTTCTTCGTGATCCTGGGCTCCATCGGCGCCGGTTCGGCGGTCATGGTGCTGGGCGGGGCGCCCACCGGCATCCTGGCCGCGATGCTCGCGCTGTGGGCGATGACGGTCGTGCTGCTGGCGGTCAACACGGTGTGGAAGATCTCCGTGGACGCCTCCGTGGCCTCGGCCGTGGTCGCCCTGCTGGCCGCCGTCCACTCGCCGTGGTGGCTCCTCGGGTACGCGATGGCGGCCGCCGTCTCCTGGTCGCGGGTGGCGCTCGGCTACCACACGGTCGGCCAGGTCACGGCGGGGACGGCGCTGGGCGCGGCGACGGCGGGGGCGTTCCTGTTCGTGTGACCCCGGCTCAGAGCTCCGGGGGCACGGCCTCCGGCTGCTCCCTGGTCCGCGAGGCCATGACCGCGATGTCGTCCTCGGCGCCGGGGCCGAAGTGTTCGAGCACCCGGTCCAGGAAGGTCTCCAGATCGCCGTTGTCCGGCAGGGTCAGCTCCCCCAGCCGGGCGACGCAGGCGTCGATGTCCTCGCCGCGCCGCTCCACGAGCCCGTCGGTGTACATGAAGAGCACCGTGCCCGGGCCGCACTCCATCACCGCGGACCGGTAGCCGCCGAAGCCGGTGCCGAGCGGCGGGGCCGCCGGTACGTCGCAGATCCGGGTGCCCGCCGCGCCCGGGTCGAGGAAGACCGGCGGCAGGTGGCCCGCGCTCGCCACCTCGCACAGCCCGCCGTCCGCGTTGACCACGGCGAGCAGACAGGTCGCCGCCCGGTCGATCCCGGACCGCTCCACCATCCGGTCCAGCTGCTCCAGGATGCGGTGCGGGGGCAGCTCCTCGTCGGCGAGGAGGCGCAGCAGCGAGCGGTAGTGGCTCATCGCGACGGCCGCCTCGACGCCGTGGCCCATGACGTCGCCCATCGCCTTCAGGTGGCGCCCGTCGGGCAGCGGGATGACGTCGAACCAGTCGCCGCCCACCAGGACGCTGCGGTCGGCCGGCAGATAGCGGGTGGCGACCTCGATGTGCGGGTGGGGCGGCCGTGGCTCGGAGAGCAGGGAGCGCTGGAGCTCCAGGGCGATGGTGTGCTCGTGGGTGAAGCGGCGCGCGTGGTCGAGATGGACGGCGGCCCGCCCGGCGAGCTCCCGGGCCACCACCACGTCGTCGTCCGAGAAGACCGGGGAGCCGCCGGCCCTGAGCAGGCCGAGCACGCCGATCGGGGCCCCTCGCACGGAGAGGGGGACGGCGACCGCCGAGTGCAGCCCGAGCTCCCGGTAGGCGGCGACGCGCTCCGGGCTGGGCGCGACGCGGCTCAGCCGCTCGGGGTCGGTGAGGTCCTCGACCACGGGCTGGTTGGTGGCCAGGCAGCGCGGTACGGCGGCCTCCTCCTGATAGTCGATGTAGTCGCCGGCCACTCCGAACCGGGTGACGCCCCGGCTCAGCCCGCGTACCGCCGACATGGCCGCCCGGCGCAGCCGGACCACGTCGGGCGGGGCCGGGCGCACCGGCGGGGCGACGTCCGGCGGGAAGACCTCCACGATGGCGACGTCGGCGAGGCCGGGGACGACGAGGTCGGCCAGCTCGGCGCAGGTGGTGTCCATGTCGAGGGTGGTGCCGATGCGGGTGTTCGCGCTGTCCAGGAGGGAGAGGTGGCGCTGGGCCTGGGCGAGCCGGCGCTGTTCGTCGTCGGCCATGACCTCCAGCACGATCCCGACGACGCCGACGGCCCGGCCGTCCGTCTCCAGGCGGTGGTAGGCCCCGTGCCAGTAGATCCGGGCGGTCCCCGACTCGGCGGGCAGCCGGCCGCTGGAGGTGACCTCGCGGGCCCGGCCGTCCGCGAGCACGGCGCGCATCAGGTCCTCGCGGGCGTCGATGTCGGGCAGCACCTCGCTGGGGCGGCGGCCGATGTGGGCGGAGGGCGGGAGGCCGTTGCGGCGTACGAGGGCGTGATTGACGTACAGATAGCGCAGCTCGGTGTCGAACACGGCCACGCCCGCCGTCGTGCCGTCGAGCACGGTGGCGAGCGCCGTGACGTCGATGGACGGCGGATGGTCGGCGTGCACCGGCAAGACAAACCTCCTGAGGCAGGGCACGGGCCGCCTGCTGCCCGGCCCTTCATCCTCGGTCGCCGGGCCCGCTCCCGCATCCGCAGCAGCGCCTAGGGGGTGCCGGCCGCGTACGAGCCGGGGGTCGTGCCGAAGGCGTGGCGGAAGGACTGGATGAAGGCGCTCGGGCCGCTGTAGCCGCAGGCCACGGCCACCGAGGTGACCGAGCCGCCCGAGGCGAGCAGGGTCAGCGCGTGGTGCAGGCGGAGCTGGGTGCGCCACTGCGGGAAGGACATCCCGGTCTCCGCGCGGAAGAGCCGGCTGAGGGTGCGGGGCGCCGCGCCGACGGCCGTGCCCAGCTCGCCGAGGGTCCGGCCGTCCGCCGGGTCGTCCTGGAGGATGCGGGCGATGTCGCGGAGCCGGGCGTCGGCCGGGGTGGGCAGGCAGACCCCGAGCGGTTCGACCCGGCGCAGCTGGTCGAGCGCGACGCGCTCCAGGTTGCGGCGGCGGCGCGCGTCGCCGGTGAGCTCGGTGTCGTCGGTCAGGCAGGCCACGACCTCGCGCAGCAGCGGGGTGACGGCGAGGACGGTCGGCCGGTCGAGCCGGAGCGGATTGTCGGCCGGGGCGAAGCTGAGCGCGCGCAGCTCGGTCGGCCCGTACGCGAGGTGCGCGTGGACGACGCCCGCCGGAATCCAGACCGCCCGGTGCGGGGGCACCGCCCAGACGCCGAGCGGGGTGGCGACCTCCAGGACCCCGCGCGAGGGGCAGACCAGCTGGTGCTCCAGGTGGTGGTGGCTCTCGATGCGTTCCTGGTGCGCGAGCGGGACCCGGGCGGGGCCGTGCAGTGTGCGGCCGTTCAGCGACATGAAGAGGCAGATTATCGCTAGCCCGCTTCCCGGTGCGGCCGGAATCCTCGAAGGGACCCTTCGAGGAGGAGCGCCTTCATGACCACCGACAACGCCGCGCGGGCCGGTGCCCCGCCCGCCGACGCCCCCTCCGCCGCGGCCGCCGCCGCGCCCGTCTCCGCCTGGCGGCGGATGCGGATGTGGGGCGCCGCGCACGCCGTGGACGACCTCTACCAGGGCCTCGTGCCCGCCTGCGTCCCGTACTTCGTGCTCGACCGGGGCTACAGCTATGTCGCCGCCTCCGGGCTGACCCTCGCGGCGGCCCTCGGCAGCTCGGTGCCGCAGCCGTTCATCGGCCTCGCGGTGGACCGCTACCGGCTGCCCCGGCTGGCGCCCGCCGGGCTCGCCGTCGCCGGGACCGGGCTCGGCCTGTCCGGTCTGGTGCGGCCGTACGCCGCCGTCTGGCTGCTGATCCTGCTCTCCGGTCTGGGCGTGGCGATGTTCCACCCGGCGGCGGGCAAGGCGGCCCGGGAGGCGGCGGGCGACAGCGCGTCCGCGATGAGCGTCTTCGCGGCGGGCGGCAGCGTCGGCTTCTTCCTGGCCCCGGTGCTGGCGACCCCGGCACTCGTCGCGATGGGGGTCGGGGCGACGGCGCTGTTCATCCCGCCCGCCGTCCTGATGGCGTTCGTCCTGCTCCGGCACCGCCCGGCCGCCGCCCCCGCGCGCCGGGCCGGGCGGGCGGGGCGGGACCGCTGGCGGCCGTTCTTCTTCCTGACCGGGATCGAGGTGGTGCGCTCGGTGGCGTTCTTCGGCGCGATCACCTTCATCGAGCTGTTCTGGATCCGCCACCTCCACTCGGGGCGGGGCGTGGCCGGGGTCGCGCTGGCCTGCTTCCTGGTCGGCGGGGTCGCCGGCACACTGCTCGGCGGCCGGATCGCGGACCGCGTCGGCATGGTCCGTACGGTGCAGCTGGGCGGTCTCGCCGCCGTGCCGGCCCTGGTCGCGCTGCGGGTGACCCCGGGCACCCTGCTGCCGCTGGTGTTCGCGGTCCTGGCGGGGCTCGCGCTGAACGTGCCGTTCGCCGTCCTGGTGAAGCTGGGTCAGGACTACCTGCCGGGGCGCCCGGGCACGGCGGCCGGGGTCACGCTGGGCCTCGCCGTCAGCATCGGGGGCCTGATCGCCCCGGCGCTGGGGGCGGCGGCGCAGGCGTACGGGCCGCAGGGCGTGTTCACGATCCTGTGCGCCATCCCCGTACTGGCCGTGCTCCTCGGGTTGTTCCTCACCGAGCCGGAACCGTCCCCGGGTGGCTGACCGTCCCCCGTGACGGAGGCATGCTGTACGCGACACGGGCGGCACCACCGCCGCCCGGGCGCAGCACACCGAAGGGCACGCCATGGGATCGTCACCGCAACTGGGTTCAGCCGTACCGGACTTCACGCTTCCGGGTGGTGTGCTCACCGAGGACTCCTTCGAGCGGCGCGACTACAAGCTCGCGGAGGCGCGCGGCCGGACCCTGGTCCTCGCCTTCTATCCGGGCGACAACACCACCGTGTGCACGAAGCAGTTGTGCGCGTACTCCTCGGGCATGGAGACGTTCGAAGAGCTGGACGCGGAGGTGTGGGGGATCAGTCCACAGGGTGTGGACAGCCATGAGTCGTTCGCCCGCGCCCATGGGCTGCGCATGCCGCTGCTGGCGGACCCGGGCCGGGAGACGGCCCGGGCCTTCGGCGTCGCGGCGCCCGGGATCGGGGTGCGGCGGGCCGTCTTCCTGATCGACGCGGAGGGGGTGCTGCGGTGGAAGCACGTGGCGCTGCTGGGGGCGACGTTCCAGTCCCTGGACACCCTCGCCGACCAGTTGTCCGGCATCAAGAACGCGTAAAAGGTTGCCGGGTTCCGGCAATGTCGCACGGGGGGTGCGTATGGGACCATCCAGCCAGTTCGACGGAAAAGCAGCACGGGGGTCGGCGGGGCCGGGAGGGGTGATCATGTGACCTTGTTTCTCGGTCTCGGCATCGCGGGGGTCGCCCTGCTCGCCCTGTCGCTGATCTTCGACGGGATCCTGGAGGGCCTCTTCGGGGGCCTGCTGGAGGGCCTGTTCGGCGGGCTCGTCTCCCTTCCGGTGATCGCTGGCTTCCTTTCGATGCTCGGCTTCGGCGGCGCCATCGTGCTCGGCACGACCGGAGCCGGCACCCTCGTCGCCACCGCGGCGGGGGCCGCGGCCGGGGTGGTCGCCGCCCTGCTGACCTGGAAGTTCAGCCGCGCCCTGATGCGGGACCAGACCGACGCGACGCCGCGCGGCGAGGACCTGGTCGGCACGTCCGGGTCGGTGGTCACCGCGATCCCGGCCGACGGCTACGGCGAGGTCCTGCTCCGCCTCGGCGGCCATCTCGTGAAGCTGTCCGCGAAGTGCACGGTGCCGGTCGCGCGCGGCGCCGAGGTCTGGGTCGAGGCGTCGCTCTCCAGCACATCGGTGTCGGTCCGTCCCGTCGAACGCTGACCGGTACGCCCGGCACCATCACCGCTCGTCTCACGACTGCCCCCGCCAGGGGGCAGAGGGGGAAACCGCATGAGTCCCGTAATGATCGCGATCGTCGGAGTCGTCGTACTCCTCTTCCTGCTCGCCCTCGCCGTGATCACCCGTTACAAGGTGGCCGGCCCCAGCCAGGCGTTCATCATCACCGGCCGCCGGGGCAAGAAGTCCGTCGACCCGGTGACCGGCCGGACCAGCATCGACAACAGCGGCCAGAAGGTCGTCGTCGGCGGCGGCGTCTTCGTCGTGCCGTTCGTCCAGCAGAAGTTCACCCTGGACCTGTCCAGCCGGCACATCCCGGTCGCCGTGCGCGGCGCCGTCACCCTGCGCGGCGTCAAGGCCCACCTCGAAGGCGTCGCGATCGTCAAGGTCGGCGGCAGCGAGGACGCCATCCGGGCCGCCGCCCAGCGCTTCCTGCGCCAGCAGGACGGGATCGTCGGCTTCACCCAGGAGGTGCTGTCCGGCGCGCTGCGCGCCATCGTCGGCCGAATGTCCGTGGAGGACATCATCCGCGACCGCGCCGCGTTCGCCGGCCAGGTGGCGGAGGAGGCCGAGGCGAGCCTGTCCGGTCAGGGGCTGATCCTGGACGCTTTCCAGATCCAGGACATCACGACCGAGGGCTCCTACCTGGAGGACCTGGGCCGCCCGGAGGCCGCCCGCGCCAAGCAGGAGGCCGACATCGCGGAGGCCATCGCCCGCCGCGCCTCGGAGCAGGCCCGGCTGAAGGCCGCCGAGGAGATCGCGATCGCCGAGCGGACGTTCTATCTGAAGCAGGCCGAGATCAAGGCCGAGACCGAGGCGGCCGCCGCCAAGGCCAACGCCGCCGGTCCGCTCGCCGAGGCCGCCCGCCAGCAGGAAGTGCTCACCGAGCAGGAGAAGGTCGCCGAGCGCCAGGCCGCGCTGACCGACCGCGAGCTGGACACCAAGGTCCGCAAGCCCGCCGACGCCGCCCGCTACCAGGCCGAGCAGGAGGCGGAGGCCCGCCGCATCGCCCAGGTCAAGGAGGCCGAGGCGGCCGCCGAGCGCGCCCGGCTCACCGGTCAGGGCGAGAAGCTGCACCGCTCCGCGCTCGCCGAGGCGGTGCGCATCGAGGGTGAGGCGGAGGCCGCGGCCATCGCGGCGCGCGGTTCGGCCGAGGCCGAGGCCATGCAGAAGAAGGCCGACGCCTTCGCGCAGTACGGAGACGCGGCCGTGCTCCAGATGCTCGTCGAGGTGCTGCCCCAGGTCGTCGCCAAGGCCGCCGAGCCGATGAGCGCGATCGACAAGATGACCGTCATCTCCACGGACGGCGCCAGTCAGCTGTCCCGTACGGTCACGGACAACGTCGCCCAGGGCATGGAGCTGCTCAGCTCCACCACCGGTGTCGACCTCGCCGCGCTGCTCCAGAACCTCAAGGGCGCGGTGCCGAAGCCGGCCACCGCCGAGCCGGCGGTCCCGGTGGCTCCCGCGGCCCCGGCGGCCTCGGCCGAGAAGAACGGGAAGATCGAGATCGGTGACTGATCCCCGTACGAACTGATCCACCGTCGGACCCGACTCGCGTGCCCGGCCGGTTGCGCAACCGGCCGGGCACGCGTGTGCCGGGCCCCGGACCGTCACGCGCAGCCGGCCGGAAAACGGCCCTCCGGGGTGGCGCATACCTCCGGATAAGGTAATGCGGGTCTAAAGAGATCGCCAAGTGCCTCGCGCGTACCGCGCTCCTCGGGAGGAAGCCATGGGAACCCACCGCACCACGCTGCCCGGAGTCGGCGTCCAGTACGACTACACCACCGAGTCGGGGCAGCACATCTCCGTCGTGGTCCACCACGACGGGCGGCGGTTCATCGGTTTCTACGACCAGGACGACCCTGATTCGTGCCGGCTCTCCGTCCCCCTGACCCCACAGGAGGCGACCGGTCTCGCGCACCTCATCGACGCGGCGCCCATCGACGCCGTACGGACCGAGGGCATCGACCTGGTCACCGAGCACATCCCGCTCGGCGCCCGCTCGCCGTACGGCGGCCGGCTGCTCGGCGACACGAAGGCGCGGACCCGGACCGGCGCCTCGATCGTGGCGGTGCTGCGCACCCACAGCGCGCACCCGTCCCCCGGGCCGGATTTCCGGCTGGCCATCGGCGACACGCTCATCGCCGTCGGAACACGCGAGGGCGTCGACACGCTCTCCGAGATCATCGCGGAGGGCTGACCGTGCACGACACGACCGCACTGCTCATGGAGCTCGGCTCCGTCATCCTGGGACTCGGCATCATCGGGCGGTTCGCCGGCCGGATAGGGCTCTCGCCAATCCCCCTCTACCTGCTGGCCGGGCTGGCCTTCGGCGAGGGCGGGCTGCTGCCGCTCGGGGCCAGCGAGGAGTTCACCGCCGTCGGCGCCGAGATCGGCGTCATCCTGCTGCTGCTCCTGCTCGGCCTCGAATACAGCGCCTCCGAGCTGGTGACCAGCCTGAAGACGCAGTACCCGTCGGGGGCCGTGGACTTCGTGCTCAACGCGACCCCGGGCGCGGTCGCCGCGCTGATGCTCGGCTGGGGGCCGGTCGGGGCCGTCGCGCTCGCCGGTGTCACCTGGATCTCCTCGTCCGGTGTGATCGCGAAGGTCCTCGCGGACCTGGGACGCCTCGGCAACCGGGAGACACCGGTCATCCTCGGGGTGCTGGTCATCGAGGACCTGTCGATGGCGGTCTATCTGCCGCTGCTCACCGCGATGCTCGCGGGCGTCGGCCTGGCCGGCGGCAGCGTCGCCCTGCTGATCGCGCTCGGCACGGTCGGCCTGGTGCTCTATCTGGCGCTGCGGCACGGCCGGCTCATCAGCCGCGCGGTGTCCTCAGACAATCCGGAGATGCTGCTGCTCGTCGTGCTCGGGCTGACCGTCCTGGTCGCCGGGGTGGCCCAGCAGCTCCAGGTCTCGGCCGCCGTCGGCGCGTTCCTCGTCGGCATCGCGCTCTCCGGTGAGGTCGCGGAGGGTGCGCGCAAGCTGCTGACCCCGTTGCGGGACCTGTTCGCCGCCGTCTTCTTCGTGTTCTTCGGGCTCTCCACCAACCCGGCCGAGATCCCGCCGGTGCTCCTGCCGGCCGCGCTGCTCGCCGTCGTCACCGTCTTCACGAAGATCGGGACCGGCTGGTACGCCGCCCGGCGCGCCGGCATCGGACCGCGCGGGCGCTGGCGGGCGGGCGGCACGCTCGTCGCGCGCGGCGAATTCTCCATCGTCATCGCGGGTCTGGCCGTCGCCACGGAGCCCCGCATCGGCCCCATCGCCACCGCGTACGTCCTCATCCTGGTCATCGTCGGCCCGCTCACCGCGCGCTGGACCCAGCCGGTGGTCGAGCGCGTCCAGAAGTGGCGCGGCAAGGACGGCGGGTCCGCCGCTGCCGCGGACACCGCTCCCGTCCCGGCGGCCCGGGAAGAGGTCTCGGCGTCGACCGAGTGACGGTGCGTCGGGGTAGGGGCGGCGGGTGCGGCGCCGGTGCCCGCCCCGGCCGCCGGGCCCCTTACGCCCCCGCGGGCAGGTCCGGCGCCCAGCCCAGCGGGTAGGCGTCGGTGCCCTCGGCGGGGGCCGCCGCCTCGCCGCCCGCGTCGGTGAACGCCCGCAGCGCGTCGATCAGCGCGGCGCGCTGCGCGGGGGCGATGCGCTCCACGATCGAGGCGACCTCCCGGCGGCGGCCCGCCGTGACCTCCTCCACCAGGCGGTGGCCCTCGGGCGTCACCCGGAGCACCGTCTCGCGGCGGTTGGCCGGGTTGACCTGACGTTCCGCGAGGCCCGCCGCGATCAGCCGGTCGAGCATCCGCATCGCGGTGGAGGGGTTCACACCGAGGCGATCGGCGAGGGTGACGAGCTTGGCCTCGCCATGCGTGGAGAGCACCACGAGCAGCCGGAACTGGGGCAGCGTCACCCGGTCCTCGACCGCCGCGAGCGACCGGGCGGAGACGGCGACCAGCAGTCTCGACGCGGTCAGCACCGCACCCGTCACCGCGTCGACGTCGTCCCCGTCCGGGGCGGTCGGGGGGTCTTCGGGTGCCTGTCCGTGCGCGGCCATGCCCCTTTTTACCGCGCCCGCCCGGCTTACTCGAACCGGCGGTCATCCGATACGGAAACGCCGCGCAACCGGTACCGGACCGACAGCGGCGAGCGCTGGCACCGACCTTTGGATTGTGCAACGTTTGCATAGTGACGCATGAATCCGCAGCTTCGCCCGCTCCCCGGCGCCCGGCCCCGCCGACCGGCTGGCGGCGCACCGCCTTCCGGCTCCCCGTCCACCTGTTCCGCATGGGGCTCGGGCCGCTCTTCGGGGGCCGGCTTCTGCTGCTCGTCCACACCGGCCGCGTCTCGGGCCTCCCCCGCCGGACCGTCATCGAGGTCGTGGAGGCGGGCAGCCACGAGGGCCGGGCCTGCTGGACCGTCGCCTCGGGCTTCGGCCCCGGTGCGGACTGGTTGCGCAACCTGGAGCGCACCCCGCACGCCACGGTGCAGGTGGGCCGCCGTTTCCACGCGGTGACCGCGCAGGTGCTGACCGCCGGGGAGGGCGGCGAGCTGATGGCCCGGTACGCGCCCCGCCACCCCAGGGTCGCCCGACGGCTCTGCGGGTACCTGGGCTTCGAGGTGGACGGCGGTACGGAGGACTACCGGCGGGTGGGCGAGTCGATCCCGTTCGTCCGGCTCACGGAGGGCGCGAAGCGCTGACCCCTCAGACCCGCGCCGGTTCGGGCTCCCCCACGGGGTGCGGGCGGGGCGCGCCCGGCCGGTACAGGAACAGGGTGACGACGAGGCCGAGAGCGAAGAAGCCCGCGGACCACCAGTACGCGGTGGCGTAGCTCTCCAGCTGGGCCTGGGCGACGGCGGACGGGGTCGGCCTGCGGCCCACCAGGTAGTTCGTGGCGGCGGTGGTCGCGAGGGTGTTCAGCAGGGCCGTGCCGATGGAGCCGCCGACCTGCTGGCTGGTGTTGACCGTCGCCGACGCCACCCCGGCGTCCCGTGGCCCGACGCCCGCGGTGGCCAGGTTCATCACCGTGGCGAAGACGGCGCCGAGGCCGATGCCCAGGCAGAGCAACGGCGGCAGTACATGGGCGGCGTAACTGCTGTTCAGGTCCAAGGCGGTCAGCCACACCATCGCGGCGGCCGCGATGCCCATCCCGGTCGGGACGATCGGTTTCGCGCCGAATCGCAGCAGCAGCACATTCGTCGTCGTCACCGACGAAGCGATCATGCAGGCGACCATCGGGATGAAGGCGAGCCCGGTGGAGACCGGCGAATAGCCCAGGCCCTTCTGCAAGTAGTACGTGAGGAAGAGGAATACGCCGAACATGCCGCCGCCGGAGATGAACATCGCGAGGAACGACGCCGCCCGGTCCCGGTCCAGCACCACCCGCAGCGGCAGCAGTGGATGCGCCGCCCTGGTCTGCCACCATGCGAAAGCCGCCACCAGCACCGCGCCCGCCACCAGGAACCCCCAGGTCAGGGGCGAACTCCAGGCATGCGACTCGGCCTCCGAGAACCCGTAGACGATGCAGAAGAGACCGGCCGAGACCAGCAGCGTCCCCGGGATGTCGAGCCGGGGCCGGTCCGCCGGCGCCCCCGCCGTCAGCAGCCGCCAGCCGCCGACGAAGGCCAGGAACGCGAAGGCCAGGTTGACGTAGAGGCACCAGCGCCAGTCCAGGTACTCGGTGAGCACCCCGCCGAGCAGCAGCCCCACCGCACCGCCCGCCCCCGCGATGGCGCCGTAGATCCCGAATGCCTTGGCCCGCTCCTTGGGCACGGTGAACGTCGTGGTGAGCAGGGACAGCGCAGCCGGGGCCAGCAGCGCGCCGAACACGCCCTGGAGAGCGCGGGCCAGCACCAGGATCTCGAAGCTCGGGGCGGCACCGCCGATCGCGGAGGCGCCCGCGAAGCCGACGAGGCCGGTCAGGAAGACCACCCGGCGGCCCACCAGGTCGGCGATGCGCCCGCCGAGCAGCAGCAGCGAGCCGAAGGCGAGGGCGTACGCCGTGACGATCCACTGCCGGTTGCCGTCGCTGAAGCCGAGGTCCTGCTGGGCGGAGGGCAGCGCGATGTTCACGATCGTCGCGTCGAGCACCACCATCAGCTGGGCGAGGCCGATCACCCCGAGCACCCACCAGCGGTGGGACGGATGGTCCTCCCGGGCGTTCGCCCGGCGGGTTCCTGCTTCTCGGGGACCTGCTTCACGGGCCATGGGGCGGATCTCCCTCGCTGCGCACACCGCCGGAATCCCCCGGCTGATCACGCTAGGCGGAGGGAGCCGGTCCCGCATGTGGAGCGGAGCTCAGACCTCTTTGGCGGGCCAGTCGAGCAGCCGGGCGCCGATCACCGCGGTCTGGAGCGTGTAGCGGTGCTGGGGGTCCGCCGGGTCGGAGCCGGTCAGCTGGTGGATGCGTTCCAGCCGGTACGTGAGGGCCCGGACGCTCAGCGAGAGACGGCGGGCGGTCTCGGCGGCGACACAGCCCGCGTCGAAGTACACCGTCAGCGTCTTGAGGAGCGGTTCGGCGCCGCCCCGGGCCTTCTGGAGCGGGCCCAGCTCACTGCGGACGAGATCGGCCATGGCCTGCCGGTCCCGGGTGAGCACGGGGTAGACCAGCAGGTCGGCGGCGAACAGCACGGGGTCGTCCAGGTCCATCCGGTCCGCCAGGTCCAGCGCGTCCAGCGCCTCGTCGTACGACTGGACGACGCCGCCGGGGCCCCGGTGGGCGCGGCCGACGGCGACCCGGCCGCCGTCCGTCGCCGCGTGAGCCTGCTTCGCGAAGTAGCGCAGGACGTCGGGCTGGCTGCCGGGCGCGACGCACACCATGCGCCCGTCCTTCGTGGTGAGCAGGATCTTGCGGCCGCCGAACCGGGCCAGCATCGCCGACTCCACGTGCCGGGGCACCGCCTCCGTCTCGGTGTACGCCTCCGGGCCGGTCGCGACCGCCACGGCGTGGGCGCGCGAGAGGCGCAGCCCGAAACGGGTGGCGCGCTCGGCGAGCCGGCCCAGATCGCTGCGCCCGTAGAGGAGGTCGTCGATGAACTCCCGCCTGGCGGCCTCCTCGCGGCGCACGGTGAGGCGCTGGGCGCGCTCGAAGCCGTCCGCGAACGCGTCGACCGCCTGCTCCATCGCGGCCAGCGCACTGTCGGTGGAGGCGGCCACGGCGGCCGGAGTCGCGCCGGGGGCGGGGGCGGGCCAGGCGGCGCGGGTCTCGGCGAGATGCATGCGGACCAGGGCGCGGAGCTGGTGGCCGGCCTCGGCGGCCTTCCGGCCCAGGGAGCGGCGGGAGTCCAGCTCCTCGCGGGTGAGCCGCCTCCCCGAGACGGCCGCCTCGCCGAGTATCCGGGCGTAACCCTCCAGAAAGCTGTCGGGAATCACCGGTTCCGCCACGCGTCCGCCTCCGTTCCTGTCCCGTACCGACACCAGCCCAACGCACGAGGAGCGGTGCCGGTGCCCGGCATCGGAGAGCGGAGAACGTTGCCGCATTCCGGCAATGCGATCGGGCGTGCCCGGATGACACGATCCTGTCAGCACCAACCGGGGGACCAACGGGGGAAACACGGGGTGCAGGGGGGATCGGGGGAAGACCCGGCTGCCGCGGTGTCGTCGAGGGCGACGCCGTGGCACCGGGGTCCTGGACCGGTCCGCGCGGACGCCGGCGACATCGCCGACGGAACGGCAGGGGGGCGGGACCGATGCGGGAGTTCCTGGACGCGACGCTCTCCTTCCCGGCCGTGCTCTTCGCCGCCGCTCTGGTCGTCGTCATCGCCTTCTGGCTGCTCGTCCTGGTCGGCGCGGCCGACCACCACTCCTTCGACGCCGACCTGGACGCCGATCTCGCGGGCGTCGGCGGCGTCCCGGTCACCGTCTCGGTGTCCCTGATGATCGCCATCGGGTGGTTCTCCGCCCTGACCGGTTCCGTCCTGGTGCACCGCTCGGGCGCCGCCGGACCGCTGCGCGCCGTGCTGGCCTGCGCGGTGCTCGCCGGGGCGCTGCTGCTCGCCTGGGGTGCGGTGCGGCTGCTCGTCCATCACTTCCGGCGCTGCTTCCCCGACCAGCCTCCGCCATCGCGCCAGGACTTCCTGGGCCGCGTCTGCACGATCCGTACCGGCTCGGTCGGCCCGGACTTCGGCCAGGCCGAGGTCACCGCCGACGACGGGACCACCGCCACCGTCCAGGTGCGCCAGTTGGAGCCCGTCGACGCGGAGCTGACCTCCGGATGCTCCGGACTGCTGTACGCGTACGACGAGGCCGGGGAGTTCTTCTGGGTCTCGGCCTTCGACAAAGCGCTCGACCCGGGTCCGCCGCACGGCCGTACGGCCTCCGGCCCCGCCGTCTGAGCCACCGCTCCTGTCGGCGCGGTGCGCCCGTCCCGCCTGCCCGGACGCCGTGTTCCGCCGCGCCGTGTTTCACGTGAAACCGCTCATTTCCGCACCACCTGCCGCCAAGGACTGTCATGGATGCCATCTCCTTGGGCCTCGGCCTGCTCGTCGCCGTGGTCCTGCTCATCGCCGTAGCCGTGCTGCTGATCATCACCCGGCTCTTCCGCAAGGTGGAGCAGGGCAAGGCCCTGATCATCTCCAAGACCAAGAAGGTCGACGTGACCTTCACCGGCGCCGTCGTCCTGCCGGTGCTGCACAAGGCCGAGTCCATGGATATCTCGGTCAAGACCATCGAGATCCGTCGCACCGGGCGCGAGGGCCTGATCTGCCAGGACAACATCCGCGCCGATATCCACATCACGTTCTTCGTGCGGGTCAACAAGACCGTCGAGGACGTCAAGAAGGTCGCCCAGTCCATCGGCACCGAGCGCGCCAGCGACAAGGTCGCCATCCAGGAGTTCTTCGCGGCGAAGTTCTCCGAGGCGCTGAAGACCGTCGGCAAGCAGCTGGACTTCGTGGACCTGTACACGAAGCGCGAGGAGTTCCGCGACCGGATCATCCGGGTCATCGGTACCGATCTGAACGGCTATCACCTGGACGACGCGGCGATCGACTTCCTGGAGCAGACCCCGATGGCGCAGCTCGACAGCGCCAACATCCTGGACGCCCAGGGCATCCGGAAGATCACCGAGCTGACCGCGATCGAGCACGTCCGCACCAACGAGTTCCAGCGCACCGAGCAGAAGGAAATCACCCGGCAGGACGTGGACGCCCGGGAGACCATCCTGGAGCTGGAGCGCCGGCAGGCCGAGGCGGAGATCAAGCAGCGCCGCGAGGTCGAGACGCTGCGGGCTCGGGAGGAGGCGGCGACCGCCCGGGTCCAGGAGGAGGAACGCCTGGGCGCCCAGGCCGCGTTCATCAGGACCGAGGAGCAGCTGGGCATCCAGCGGGAGAACCAGGCGCGCGAGATCGCGGTCGCGCAGAAGAACCGCGAGCGGGTCATCGCCGTGGAGAACGAGCGCATCGAGAAGGACCGGATGCTGGAGGTCATCGGGCGCGAGCGCGAGACCGAGCTGAACCGCATCGCCGCGACGAAGGAGGTCGAGGCGGAGCGCCGCGAGGTCGCCGACGTGATCCGCGAGCGGATCGCGGTGGACCGGACGGTCGCCGAACAGGAGGAGTCCATCAAGACGCTCCGGTCCGTCGAGGAGTCCGAGCGCACCCGCAAGTCGGTCATCATCGCCGCCGAGGCGGAGGCGCAGGAGCGGCTGGTCAAGGACATCAAGGCGGCCGAGGCGGCGGAGGCCGCGGCCACCCACCGGGCGGCCGAGCAGCTGACGCTCGCGGAGGCGCGGCTGAAGACCGCCGACCTCGACGCGCAGGCCAAGCTGCGGCTCGCCGAGGGCATCCAGGCGGAGTCGGCTGCGCCCGGCCTCGCGGACGTCCAGGTGCGGGACGCGGCGGCGGAGGTGATCGAGAAGACGGGGCTCGCCGAGGCCGAGGCCACGTCCGCGCGGCTCAAGGCGGAGGCCGAGGGCGCCCGTCTCAAGGCCCTCGCGGACGCGGAGGGTACGCAGGCGCAGGCGACGGCCGACGCGGCGATGATCGGCGAGAAGCTGAAGGCGGAGGCCGCCGGTCTCACGGAGAAGGCGGCCGCGATGGCGGCGCTGGACGACGCGTCGCGCGGGCACGAGGAGTACCGGCTGCGGCTGGCCGCCGAGAAGGAGATCCGGCTCGCGGGTCTGGACGTCCAGCGGCAGGTCGCCGAATCGCAGGCGACGGTGCTCGCCACGGGGCTGGAGAACGCGGACATCGACATCGTCGGCGGCGAGTCGGCCTTCTTCGACCGGCTGGTGTCGTCCATCTCGCTGGGCAAGAGCCTGGACGGCTTCGTCTCCCACTCCGATACGGCGAAGGCGCTGGCCGGTCCGTGGCTGAACGGCGAGTCCTCGTTCACGGAGGATCTGACGCGGGTGCTGTCGTCGGTGTCAACGGGCGATGTGCAGAACCTGACGGTGTCGGCGCTGCTCATGCGGCTGATGGCCGCGCCCTCCGCGGGGGTCGGTGCGGACCAGGTCCGCGCGCTGCTGGACCACGCGCGGTCGCTGGGCCTGGCGGACGTCCCGTTGAGCGGCCTGGCCCCGGCGGGCCTGAACGGTACGCCGGTGTCGTAGGGGCCCGTGCCCGAACGCCCCACCGAGCCCCGTCCGTCCTCAATCGCCGGACGGGCTCGGACGGGCCGACGTCCGCAGCCCGTACGCCTACACCGGCGCCCTCCGTCCTCAATCGCCGGACGGGCTGGGTGGGGCCCGGCCACCGCTCGGAACCGGCCGGCCGGGCGGACCTTCCAAGCCCGTCCGGCGATTGAGGACACCGGGACAGCACGTCCGATCCGGCCCGCAGATCAATGAAGCCCGTCCGGCGATTGAGGACACCGCCGCAAGCCACACCGCAAGGAGCACCCAGTGGACACCGTGACCGCCCCCGCCGCCGGGGACTACGACGTCCTGCGGCGCCGCCTCCGCACGCACGCCACCGAACTCGCCCGCAGGGCCACCGACCTCAACGCCCGCCGCACCGAGGCGTTCGGCGCCACCGGCCTCCAGCTGCTCGGCAGCGAGCAGATCCGGACGGACCGCCCCTCCACCCCCCGCGACCTCGTCGCGCTCGGCGGCGAGCTGCTGTTCGGCTTCGAACGCGGCCCGGGCCGACAGGACGCCCCCGCCGTGGACGACGTGCTCGCCCTGTACGCCGCCGACCTCACCCCCGGCACCGGCACCCCCCTCACCGACGCCTCCTTCGTCCGTGAATTCGACGGCCTGCACCGCTACTTCCGCGACGCCCGCCTGCTGCGGCTGCGCCGGACCGAGGGCCGCCTCCTGGCGGTCTTCCGTACCGGCGACACCGCCGAGGACATCCGGGTCCTGCGCTGGGCGCTCGACCCCGACGGCTCCCCCGGCGCGTTCCTGGACGCGCGCGGCGAGCGCGACCACGTCTTCCCGCCGTCGCACGACTTCACCTGGACGACCGCCGGCCGCGAGGCCCACGTCGCGGGCCGCCACCCGCACCTCGCCATCGGCTGCGAGGCCGAGCTGTACGTGGACACGCTGGGCGGCACGCTCACCGTGAAGACCGTCAACGACACGGAGACGCCGGAGGGGATCTACGAGGAGCCGGTCACCGAACCCCTCCAGTCGCTCGCGGACGCCGAGGTCGAGTACGCGGAACTGGGCCCGCTCGTGCTGCTGCGGGTCCGCCCGTACAAGGAGGAGGCGCGGCGGTACCTCGTCTTCAACGCGCTCCTGGGCACCGTCACCCGCCTCGACGGCATCGGCCCGGCCTGCCAACGGCTCCCGGAGGACCAGGGGATCATCTTCCCCGGCGGCTTCTACCTGACGACCGGCGAGGCCCGGACCTTCGACATCGCGCAGCCGCTCACCGACCCGGTCTTCGAGGAGGCCGTGCGCTCCCCGAACGGCGAGGACGTGCTGTACGTCTTCCGCTCCCGGCAGGACGGCCGCAGCCTGCTGCTTCCGTACAACGTGATCCGCCAGGAGGTCGCGACCCCGCTCCAGGGCCGGGGCCACGCCCTGCTGGACGACGGCACGCTGGTCGTGCTGCGCGATCCGGTGGAGGACGGCCCGGCACGCGTACACCCCTTGCAGCGCTGGCAGACGCCCTACCTCTCCGACACCTGCGCCGCGTCCCGCCCGGCGGGCGAAGGCCCGCTGGCCCGGGTCGGCAACGCCGACCTCGTGCGCGGGATCTCCGACTGCCTGGCCCTCGCGCACGCCGCGTCCAAGACGACGCCGACGGCCGCCGTCTACGACCGGCTGGTCGCCGACTGTGTACGGGCGGGCGACCGCTACCACTGGCTGGACGACGCCGGACTCGGCTCCCTGGCGGAGCCCCTGGGCGAGCTGCGGGAGACCGCGCGCCAGGTCGTCGCCGAGTTCGAGGCGGTCCAGGCCCTCACCCGGCAGGCCGCCGACGCGCTCACCGAGACCGCCGACCGCATCACCACACTGGTCCGCCGGGTCCGCGGCGAGGCCCCGCGCACCGCCGCCGAGTGGGTCGACCGGCTCACCGAGCTGCGCCGCGCACACGGCCACCTGACCACCCTCGCCGAGATGCGGTACGCGGACACCGAGCGCATCGCGGAGCTCACCGCGACCACCGCCGAGGACATCGAGGCGGCCGCCCGCCGCGCGGTCGCCTTCCTGGCCAGGGACGACGCCTTCGCCGGGTACCACGAGGACATCGCCCGCCTCACCGACGAGGCCGCCGAGCTCGCCACGGTCACCGACGCCACCGCGCTCGGGGACCGGCTGGCCGCCATGACGGACGGCCTGGGCACCGTCACGGACGTCGTCGCCGGGCTCGACATCGGCGACGGGGTGGTCCGCACGTCGATCCTGGAACGCGTCGCGGAGGTCCTGGGCGCCGTCAACCGGGCCCGCGCCACACTCGACGCCCGCCGCCGCGCGCTCGCGGACCACGAGGGCCGGGCCGAGTTCGCCGCCGAGTCCGCGCTGCTCGGGCAGGCCGTCACGGCCGCCCTGGCCGCCGCCGGCACTCCGGAGTCCTGCGACGAGCAGCTGGCCAGGCTGCTGCTCCAGCTGGAGAACCTGGAGGCCCGGTTCGCGGAGTACGACGACTTCCTGGCGGAGCTGAGGGAGCGCCGGACGGAGGTGTACGAGGCGTTCTCGGCGCGCAAGCAGGGCCTCCAGGACGAGCTGGCCCGCCGCACCGAACGCCTCGCGGACTCCGCAGCTCGGGTCCTGGAGACGGTCGCCCGGCGCGGCGCCGCCCTCCCCGACGCGGACGCCGTCCACACCTACTTCGCCTCCGACCCGATGGTCGCCAAGCTCCGCCGGACCGCCGAGGAGCTGCGGGCGCTCGGGGACACCGTGCGCGCGGAGGAGCTGGACGGGCAGCTGCTCGCCGCCCGCCAGGAGGCGGGCCGGGCCCTGCGCGACCGCGACGAGCTGTACGCGGACGGCGGGTCCGTGATCCGCCTCGGCCGCCACCGGTTCGCGGTGAACACCCAGCCGTTCGAGCTGACCCTCGTGCCGCAGGACGGCACGCTCGCGTTCGCCGTCACCGGGACCGACTACCGGATGCCGGTGGCCGACCCGGAGTTCGCCGCGACCCGCCCGTACTGGGACCAGACGCTGCCCTCCGAGTCCCCGGCGGTCTACCGGGGCGAGCACCTGGCGGCCCGCCTCCTCGACGAGCACGGCGCGGACCGCCTCGCCACCCTGGACGACGGCGAACTCACCAAGCTTGTACGGGAGTCGGCGGCGGCCGCGTACGACGAGGGGTATCAGCGCGGGGTCCACGACGAGGACACGACCGCGATCCTGGCCGCGTTGCTGCGGCTGCACGCGGGCGCCGGGCTGCTGCGCTTCCCGGCCGCCGTCCGGGCCGCCGCCCAGCTGTTCTGGGCCCATGGGACGGACGAGGCCCGCCGCACCTCCTGGACGCGCCGCGCCCGCTCGCTGGCCCGCGCCCGGGAGACCTTCGGGCTCGCCCCGGCGGTCACCGCGCTCCAGGAGGAGTGGGCGTCGGTGATCGGCGGCGAGGGTGCGCGGTCCGTCGCCGCGTACCTCTTCGAGGAACTGACCGGCGGGCCCGAGGGCTTTGTGACGGGCGCCTCCGTCCGGGCGTTCCTGGACAAGTTCCGGCACGCCACCGGCACACCGGCGTACGACGACGACCTCGCGGCCCTCGCGGACGACCTGCCCGCCCGGCGCCAGCTCGTGGAGGGCTGGCTCACCTCGTACGCCGAGGCGAGCGGCACGGAGCTCGACCCGGGCGACCTCGCGGAGGCCGTCGCCGTGGAGCTGTGCCCCGAGCCCCTGCTCGGCCGGTACGAGGCGGACGCGCCGCTCACCGAGACCGTCGACGGGCTCCTCGGCGTGCACCCGCGCATCGAACGCGGCCGGATCACCGTCCGCATCGATGAACTCCTTTCCCGGACCGAGGAGTTCCGTACCGCCCTCGTCCCCGGATTCCGCGCCTACCAGCGCCGCCGCACCGCCCTGGTCGCCGCCGAGCGGACCCGGCTGCGGCTCGACGACCACCGCCCGCGCGTGATGTCGGCGTTCGTGCGCAACCAGCTCCTCGACGAGGTCTATCTGCCGCTGATCGGGGACAGCCTCGCCAAGCAGCTCTCCACCGCCGACGCCGACCGCCGCACCGACTCGCAGGGCCTGCTGCTGCTCGTATCGCCGCCCGGCTACGGCAAGACGACGCTCATGGAATACGTCGCCGACCGGCTCGGGCTCGTCCTCGTCAAGGTCAGCGGACCGAACCTGGGCCACGACGTGACCTCGCTCGACCCCGCGCAGGCGGGCAGCGCGACCGCGCGCCAGGAGATCGAGAAGATCAACTTCGCGCTCGAAGCGGGCAACAACACGCTGCTCCACCTGGACGACATCCAGCACACCTCGCCGGAACTCCTCCAGAAGTTCATCCCGCTCTGCGACGCCACGCGCCGCATCGAGGGCGTACGGGACGGCCGGCCGCGCACCTACGACCTGCGGGGCAAGCGGTTCGCGGTGTGCATGGCGGGCAATCCGTACACCGAGTCCGGGGCGCGCTTCCAGGTACCCGACATGCTCGCGAACCGGGCGGACGTGTGGAATCTGGGCGAGGTGCTGTCCGGCCGCGAGGACACCTTCGCGCTGAGCTTCGTGGAGAACGCGCTGACCGCCAACCCGGTCCTCGCCCCGCTCGCCGGCCGCTCCCGCGAGGACCTGGCGCTGCTGCTGCGGCTCGCGTCCGGGGACCTGACGGCCCGCCCGGAACAGCTCGAACACCCCTACGCGCCCGCCGAGGTGGACCGGATCACCGCCGTGCTGCGCCATCTGCTGCGGGCCCGGGACACGGTGCTCGCGGTCAACTCCGCGTACATCGCGTCCGCCGCGCAGACCGACGCCACCCGCACCGAGCCGCCGTTCCGGCTCCAGGGCTCGTACCGCAACATGAACCGGATCGCGGAGCGGATCGCGCCCGTGATGAACGACGCGGAGCTGTCCGCCGTCGTGGACGACCACTACGCGGGCGAGGCGCAGACCCTGACCAGCGGCGCCGAGGCCGCGCTCCTGAAGCTCGCCGCGCTGCGGGGCACGCTCACGCCCGAGCGGGCCGAGCGGTGGGCGGCGCTCTGCTCCTCGTACGTCCGCACCCAGGCGCTGGGCGGGCCCGAGGGCGATCCGATGACCCGCGCGGTGGCCGCGCTGGGGCTGCTCGCGGACCGGATCGCGGCCGTCGAGACGGCGATCGGGCGCGCCGCCGACCCGCGCCATCTGCCGGCCGGGCCGCACGACGACCGCTGACCGTCCTCGATCAACGGAAGGGAGCAGGGCATGCTGGGTCACGTGTCCTTCCCCCAGCAACCCCAACCCTCCCCCTTCACCGGCCACATGGTCGTCTGCGGAGACGACGCACTCGCCCAGCGGCTCGCCGTGGAGCTGCGTTACGTGTACGGGGAGCGGGTCACCCTCGTCGTGCCGCCGGAGCCGGGTGCGGTCAGGCCGGACGAACCGCTGAGCGGGCGCGGGCGGGCGGCCGCGCTGTTCGGGCGGATGGCGTCCGCGATGAACCGCAACGGCGGAGGGCTGTTGCACGGCGCGGACGGGGACTCCCTCGCGGGCGTCGAGCCGGTGCGCATCCTGCAGGCGGCCGAGCCGTCCGACGAGTCGCTGGCGGATGCGGGCATCGCCCGGGCATCGGCGGTCGCCCTCGTCTACGACGACGACGAGCGCAACATCCGGGCCGCGCTGACCGCGCGCCGGCTCAACCCCCGTGTGCGGCTGGTGATCCGGCTCTACAACCGCAAGCTGGGCCAGCATCTGGAGACCCTGCTCGACCAGGCGGCGGCCGTCGCGTCCCCCGGGCTCGACCCGGCCTCGATCGACGCCTCCACCACCGTGCTGTCCGACGCGGACACCGCCGCGCCGGCCCTCGCGGCCACCGCGCTCGCCGGGTCGACGCGGGTCATCCGGGCCGAGGGCCTCTTCCTGCGGGCCGCCGAGCGCACCCCGCCGCCGGGCGGCCAGATCGCGAACCCCGGTCTGTGCACCCTGGCCCTCCTCTCCTCCACCACCCACGACCCGGCGGGCGCGGAGGGGTCCGACAGCAGCGGGGCGGAGGGGCCGCAACTACTGCCCGGACCCGCGGAGATCGCCGCCGCGACCGGGCGCGGCACGGTCGTCCTGGAGGCCGTCACGCAGTCCGGTCCGGCGGCCCCGAAGCCCCGGATGAGCGGGCGGAGCGCGCCGCTGAGCCAGTTCTTCTCGCGGCGGCTGCGGTGGTCGGCGCTGGGCGTCGGGCTGGCGGTGCTCGGGCTCGCGGTGGCGTCCTCGTTCACGACCGGCGACCATCCGCTGCACGCGGCCTACCTCACCCTGCTCGACCTGTTCGCGATGGGCGACCCGGCGATCGGTGAACCGACCGCCCGCCAGGTGATCCAGATCCTCTCCGGCATCGCGGGCCTGATGCTCCTGCCGCTGCTGGTGGCGGGGGTCCTGGAGGCGTTCGGCTCGCTGCGCAGCGCCTCCTCGCTGCGGCGGCCGCCGCGCGGGCTCTCCGGGCACGTGGTGCTGCTCGGGCTCGGCAAGATCGGCACCCGGGTCCTGGTGCACCTGCGGGAGCTGGGCATCCCGGTGGTCTGCGTGGAGGAGGACCCGGACGCGCGGGGCATCCCCCTCGCCCGGCGGCTGCACGTGCCGGTGGTGCTCGGTGACGTCACGGACGAAGGGGTGCTGGAGGCGGCCAAGATCGGCCGCTCCCGGGGGCTCCTCGCGCTGACCAGCGTCGACACGACGAACCTGGAGGCGGCGCTGTATGCCAGGTCCCTCAAGCCCAGGCTGCGGGTGACGGTCCGCCTCTTCGACGACGAGTTCGCCACGGCGGTCTACCGCACGCTGCGCACGGCGCACCCGCAGGCGATCACCCGCTCCCGCTCGGTCTCCCACCTGGCGGGCCCGTCCTTCGCGGTCGCCATGATGGGCCGGCAGATCCTGGGGGCGATCCCGGTCGAGCGCAAGGTGCTCCTGTTCGCGGCAGTGGAGGTGGGCGGCCACCCCCAGCTGGAGGGCCGCACGGTGGACCAGGCCTTCCGCGAGGGGGCCTGGCGCGTCCTGGCCCTGGACGTGGCCCCCGGTTCCCTCGTCTGGAACCTCCACCCGGGCTACGTGCTGCGCCCCACGGACCGCGTCATCATCGCCGCGACGCGCCGCGGCCTCGCGGAGCTGCTGGGACGGCGCCGCCGCACGAGCCCGTCCGGCGTGTGAGACCCGGGGCGCGCCGTGCCCTCGGGCGCCGGACCGGCTGGGTACGCGCTACGGGCGCCAGCCCCGGCGGCACAGGACCAGCCGGTATCCGTCCGGGTCCTCCACCGTCACCCCCCACTCGTTCCAGTACGGGTTCGGGGAGGCGACCCTCGTACCGCCGCGGGCGAGCAGCCGGGCCACCAGGTCCTCCGGGACCGGGCCGTCCAGGTACAGGACGAGCAGGTCCTCCTCGGTGGGCCGGGGGGCGACGTGCCCCCGTGTGAGCTCCAGATGCCAGGGGGCATCGGGATGCCCCACCATGAGAAGGTCATGCGTTCCCGGCTCCCGCCCCGCATCCGCGCGGAAGAGGACCGTCAGCCCCAGCCCCTCCACCCAGAACCGTTCGGCGGCGCCGAGATCGCGGGAGGGACGGGCGAGGCGGACATGCGTCTCGGCGGTGAATGACACGGGGGTCCCTTCGTCGGGCGGGCGCGTGGCTGCGTTGCCGCAGCGTACGAGGGCCGCCGGGCCGCACGCATCGGCCATCGGACCTGGTCCCCGGGTCGGAAGGAATACCCCGCCCCCGCCCCCCGTTGTACGGGGCGTCGGATAGTTCAAGATTCAACAATAGCGACCAGGAGGCGGACGCCATGCAGTTCGGGATCTTCACCGTCGGGGACGTCACCACCGACCCCACCACCGGTACGACGCCGAGCGAGCACGAGCGGATCAAGGCCACCGTCGCCATCGCGCGGAAGGCCGAGGAGGTCGGGCTCGACGTCTTCGCGACCGGTGAGCACCACAACCCGCCGTTCGTCCCCTCGTCACCGACCACCACACTCGGCTTCATCGCGGCGCAGACCAAGAACATCGTCCTGTCGACCTCGACCACGCTGATCACCACCAACGACCCGGTGAAGATCGCCGAGGACTACGCCACGCTCCAGCACCTCGCGGACGGCCGCGTGGACCTGATGATGGGGCGCGGGAACACCGGCCCGGTGTACCCCTGGTTCGGCAAGGACATCCGCCAGGGCATCCCGCTCGCCATCGAGAACTACGCCCTGCTGCACAAGCTGTGGCGCGAGGACGTCGTGGACTGGGAGGGCACGTTCCGTACGCCGCTCCAGTCGTTCACCGCGACCCCGCGGCCCCTGGACGGCGTGCCGCCGTTCGTCTGGCACGGCTCCATCCGCTCGCCGGAGATCGCCGAGCAGGCCGCGTACTACGGCGACGGCTTCTTCCACAACAACATCTTCTGGCCCATGGAGCACACGAAGAAGATGGTGCGGCTGTACCGCCAGCGGTACGCGCACTACGGTCACGGCACCGCCGAGCAGGCGATCGTCGGCCTCGGCGGCCAGGTGTTCATGCGGAAGAACTCCCAGGACGCGGTACGCGAGTTCCGTCCCTACTTCGACAACGCGCCGGTCTACGGCCACGGGCCGTCGATGGAGGACTTCACCGAGCAGACCCCGCTGACCGTCGGCTCGCCCCAGGAGGTCATCGAGCGGACGCTGTCCTTCCGCGACGCGGTCGGCGACTACCAGCGTCAGCTGTTCCTGATGGACCACGCCGGACTTCCCCTGAAGACCGTGCTCGAACAGCTGGACATCCTCGGCGAGGAGGTCGTCCCCGTACTGCGCAAGGAGTTCGCCGCGCTGCGCCCGGCCGGCGTCCCCGAGACCGCGCCACTGCACCCCGCCCACGCCGCCACGAAGGAGAGCTGACCGTGTTCGCCACCGAACCCGTGAGGATCGTCGCCGTATCGGCGGGCCTCAGCAACCCGTCCTCGACCCGGCTGCTGGCCGACCGGCTGGCCGCCGCCACCCGCGAACGGCTCGACGCCACGCAGGACCGCCCGGTCGACGTCCGGGTCGTCGACCTCCGCGACCTGGCCGGGGACATCGCGAGCCACCTGGTGTCCGGCTTCCCGCCGCCCGCCCTGGAGGACGCGCTCGCGGCGGTGACGGGCGCGGACGGCCTGATCGCGGTCACGCCGGTGTTCACCGCCTCGTACAGCGGACTGTTCAAGTCGTTCTTCGACCTGGTCGAGAACACCGCGCTGACCGGCAAGCCGGTGCTCGTCGCCGCCACCGGCGGCACGCCCCGGCACTCGCTGGTCCTGGAACACGCGATGCGTCCGCTCTTCGCCTACCTGCGCGCCGTCACCCTGCCGACCTCGGTCTACGCGGCGTCGGAGGACTGGGGCGCGTCCGGCGACGAGTACACCGAGGGCCTGCCCGCCCGCATCCGGCGCGCGGGCGGCGAGCTGGCCGACGCCGTCAGCGGCGGCCGGGCGGTCTCCGGCGCGTCCAGGACGCCCGGGCTCGACGACGAGGTGGTCCCGTTCGAGCAGCAGCTCGCGGCCCTGCGCACGGCCTGACCGCACCCACGGAGATCGCCGTTTCGCCCGTTTTGACTAGAGTCGTACGGGAACACGTGATCCGAGCACAACCGCGGAACCGAGCTGGAGGCAGAGATGGGCAGGATCGTGGTGGGCGTCGACGGCTCCGAGTCGTCGGTCAAGGCACTGCACTGGGCCGTACGCCAGGCGGAACTGACCGGTGACACGGTGGAGGCCGTCAACAGCTGGGAGTACCCCGCCACCAGCTGGGCGTCGATGATGCCGGGCCTCCCGGAGGACTTCGACCCCCAGGCCATGGCCACGGTGTCGCTCACCGAGACCCTGGAGGAGGCGCTGGGCGCCCAGGGCGCCGCCGCCGTCAGCAAGGTCGTCGTGATCGGCAACCCGGCACAGGCCCTGCTGGACCGGGCGGAGGGCGCGAACCTACTGGTCGTGGGCGCGCGCGGCTACAGCGGCTTCAAGGCGACCCTGCTCGGCTCGGTCAGCCTGCACGTCACCCAGCACGCCTCGTGCCCGGTGACCGTCGTCCGCAACTGATCCGGTACGCAGGGGAGGGCCCCGCACCATGCGTGGTGCGGGGCCCTCCCGCGTACTCACAGCTCCACGACGTCCGCCACCGCACACGCCACGTTGTCCGGCGCGCCGGCCGCCTCCGCCAGCCCGATCAGCGCGCCCACGGCGGTGGACGGCCCGTCCGCCCCGGCCAGCACCCGCGCCAGCTCCCCGCCGTCGACCACCGCCGACAGACCGTCCGAGCAGAGCAGATAGCGGTCGCCGGGCAGCGCGTCCCGCACGTCCACATCGGGCCCGGAGCCGTACGGGCCGTCCCCGGCCAGCACCTTGAGGAGCATGGCGCGCTGCGGGTGCGAGAACGCCTCCTCCTCCGTCAGCGAACCGTCGTCGATCATCGACTGGACCAGGCTGTGGTCGTGCGTGATCCGGAACAGCTCGCCCCCGCGCAGCAGATAGGCCCGGGAGTCCCCGATGTGCACGAGCCCCAGCCGCGATCCCGTCCACAGCATCGCCGTGAGCGTCGTGCCGGACTCCTCCGGCGCCGTGCTCCCCGCCACCGCGTCCCGCACCGCGAGCGCCGCCCGCTCCGCCGCGTCGTGCAGGGTGTTCAGCAGCTCGCCCGCCGGCACCGCGCCCGGCGCGAGCGGCTTCAGGGCCTCGATCGCGGCCGTGCTGGCCCCCGCCCCGCCCGCGCCGAACCCGTCGGCGACCGCGAGCAGCCGGGCACCGGCGTAGACCGCGTCCTGGTTGGTCTCGCGCACCGCGCCCGTGTCCGTCCGGGCCGCGTAGCGGATTCCGAGTGTGCCCACCGATGTCATGACGTCCTCCGTCGACAGCTGGTCGATGAGGAAGGCCGCGAGATCACGGCGGGCCGCCGTCTCCGCCTCGACGCGCGCCCAGTACGCCCGGATCGCCGCGGCGGCCGCGCCGGAGTCCAGCGCGATCACCTCCCTGATCCGGGCGAGCGGCATCCCGATCCGGCGCAGCCAGGCCACCAGCCGGGCCGCCCGCACCTGCGCCGGGTCGTAATACCGGTAGCCGTTCACCGGATCGACCAGGGCCGGCGGAAGCAGGCCGAGCTCGTCGTAGCGGCGCAGCGCCTTCGCGGAGAGCCGGGACAGCCGGGCGAACGCCCCGATCGTCACCAGCTCCGCGCCGGGGCCCCGCCCCTGCCCGTCCTCCGTCACCGCACGCCTCCTCATACCGGGCGGACTTCCCGCCCCGGCACACTCGATCCTTGGCCTTCCCCCATGGAGAAGGTCAAGGATCGTTGACGTGCGGGTGGGCGCGGGCGTCACTCCCGCGTATAGAAGTAGTAGTACGCGGCTAGCAGTCCGCCGGCTCCGAGGACCAGCCCGAGCACCGACGCCGCCAGGATGCTCGCACCGGACAGGCTGTAGAGGAAGCCGATCGAACCCCCGGTCAGCACCCCGTACGCGGCGGCCCGCAGTTCGCGCGGCAGCCGGTTCTGGATGCGGCCGAGCCCGAAGCAGAGCACCGCGAGGACGGCGCCCGAGACCAGCCCGAGGGCCAGCCGGGTGCCCGTGAGGACCCCGCCGCCGCGGACGATGGCGGTCGCGTAGCAGCCCATGATCACGCCCAGCGTGACCGGGATCGCCCAGCTGAGGACCGGGCGGTGCCGGGCGGGCATCGCGTGCCTCCCGCGTGCCGGCACCGAAGCTTGTGCGGCCATGGCAGAGAGCTCCTTCCGTCACCCCCGCTTTCCCTCCAGAGCACACCTGGTCGGGCCGCCCGGCAACTCGGATGGCCCATGGCCCGGGGCGCCCCGGCGCCATCCGGGATTCCCTGGAGGGGTGCGGACGTATCTCTCGGTGGCCCTGTCGGCGGTACTGCTGGTGCTGCTGGCCGTCCTGGTGCCGCTGAGCGCGCTGTCCGCCTGGGTCGACCTGGAGATCGACGACACGGACCGTTACGTCTCCGCCGTCGCCCCGCTCGCCGACGACCCGGCGGTGCAGTCCACCGTCGCCGACCTGATCACCGACAACGCGATGAAGCAGATCGACGTCGGACCGCTCCAGAGCACCGTGCGCGATTTCCTGCACCAGGCCGTGAAGTCCTTCACCACCACGGAAGCCTTCCAGGATGCCTGGACCGCGGCCAACCGCACCGCCCACGAGACGGTCACCGCCGCGCTGGACGGGCAGAGCGGCGAGAGCGTCACCATCGACCTGGCGCCCGTCACGGAGCAGGTGAAGCAGAACCTGGTGGACAACGGGGTGCCGTTCGCCGACCAGATCCCCGTCCAGCACACCGACATCCAGCTGGTCTCCGCCGACCGCGCCGACCAGCTGCGGCAGAGTTTCCGGTGGCTGCGGACCGCGAGCGTGTGGCCCGCCGTCGGGACGCTCCTGTTCGCGCTGCTCGCCGTCGCGATCGCCTGGCTGCGCGGCGGGCCCGGCCGCCGGGCCCGCACCCTGGCCACGCTGTCCGGCACCGCCGTGGCCGGAGCCGGCTTCGCGCTCGGCGCGCTGGTGCTGCGGGGGCTGCTGGCGCTGGCCCGCGACCGGGTCCTCGACGAGGTCCCGGACAGCGACACCGGCGCCGCCGCCGCGGTCTTCGACGCGCTGACCTCCTCGCTGCGCACCGCGGTGTGGATCGTCTTCGGCCTGGGCCTGGCCGTCGCGGTGTGCGCGGTGGCGGCCCGGATCTGGGCCCAGCGGGTGCTGCCGGCCCCGGCGGAATGACGCGGCCGCTCCCGCCGGAGCGGCCCGACTGGGAGGTGTACGGATGCGAGCCATCGCCGTGAGCGCGCTGCGGGCCGACCCGGTGCTGGTGGAGCTGCCCAAGCCGGAGCCCCGGCCCGGCGAGGTCCGGGTGCGGGTCGAATACGCCTCGCTCAATCCGCTGGACTGGCAGGTCACGGACGGGTCCGCCGGTGAACTCGCCCCGGCGCCCCAGACTTTCCCGTTCGTCGTCGGCCTGGACTACGCGGGCCGTGTCGACATGATCGGTGGCGGCGAGAACCGCTTCCGGGTGGGAGACCCGGTGTTCGGGCGGGCGGATGTGGCCGACGCATGCGGCTCGTACGGGGAATACCTGTGCGTGGAGCAGGACTCCGCCATCACCCTCGTCCCGCGCGGTCTCACCTCACGCGCCGCCGCCGCGCTGCCGTCCGCCGGGATGGCCGCCGCCCAGATCCTGGAGGCGGTCGCCCTGCGCGGCCACGAGACCCTGCTGGTCGTCGGGGCGGCGGGCGGGGTCGGCTGCTGTCTGACCCAGCTCGCCCGGGCGCGCGATGTCCGGGTGATCGCGGCGGTGCGCGGTGACGAGCGGTCCAGGATGGGGTCGTTGGGCGCCGTCGCCTCGGTGGACCTGACGGACGGCCCGCCCGCCGATGCCCTGCGGAAGGCCTGCCCGGACGGCATCGACGCGCTCGCCGACCTGGCGTCGGCGGCCCCGGACGCGTTCGCGGCGTACGCGGCGGCGGTCCGGCCGGGCGGCATCGCGCTCTCGGCCCGGGGCGCCGCCGCCGGGGCCCGGCTGCCCGAGGGCGTCGGGGGCGTCGACTTCCGGCTCGACCCGAGCCCGGTCCTGCTGGACGTGCTGGCGGCGGGCGCGGCGGACGGCATCCTGCGCGTGCCCGTCGACGTGGAACTGCCGTTGGAGGAGGCGCCGTCGGCCCTGGCGCGCAACCGGGCGGGCGGGGCGCGCGGCAAGACGGTGATCGTGCTGCACCGCTGACGCGCGGCGCGGCTACTCCGCGGGGTCTGGGCCCGTTCCGCGCAGCCGGTCCATCTCGCGGCGGTCCCGCTTCGTGGGCCGCCCCGCGCCCCGGTCGCGTACCGGGACCTGGATCGCGGTCTCGCGCGGCGGCGGGGGCGGGCTGTTGTCGATGAAGCACTCGGCGGCCACGGGCGGGCCCACCCGCTTCTTCACCAGCTTCGACACGACGACGACCCGGTCCCGGCCCGCGTGCCGGAGCCGTACCTCGTCGCCGACGCGCACCGACTGCGCGGGCTTGGCGCGTTCGCCCGCGACCTTCACATGACCCGCACGGCAGGCGGCAGCGGCCTGCGCCCGGGTCTTCGTGAGCCGGACCGACCAGATCCAGACATCGACCCGGACGCTGCCCTCCGCCTGCGGAGTCTCACCCGAAACCATGCGCCCGACTCTAGGCGGTGGTCAGGACGGTACGCTCCCGCGTCAACTCGACGCCTACGCGGTGCAGGTGAAGTGGGGGCACCGTGAACGCCCGTACAGGGCCTCAGGACTCGGTCCGGGCTCGGTTCGCTCTCGGTTGTCCCACATGCGGGCCGTGCCGTCGAACGGCCTTATCCGGCCGCTAACCTTACGTATCCGCCCTGGCCAGGGATCAATTCCCGCAGTACGGACATTCATCGCACCCAACTCACGCGAAAGGCTCGCCCATGGGCATTCGGAGCTTGCTGCGCAAGGTGTTCGGCCGTGACCGCACGGAACAGGACGACCCGACGACGGCCACGGTCCCGCCCCAGGGCGCGCACACGAGTGCCACGGAGCCGGAGCCGGACGAGGCGCCCGTCAGGATCTCGGTCCCCGCCCCCGCGTCGTCGGACGACGACACGCAGACGGCCTCGTCGGACGCCAAGGCGTCGGACCTGGTGGCCGCGGCCTTCGACAACCCGGCCACGCCCACGGTCCCGGCCCAGGGCAAGGGCCCGGACGCGGTGGCGCCGGAGGCGCCCGGGGCAAAGGCGCCGGTGACGGCCGCCGAGACCGCCGAGGCGGAGGCCCCCGAGCCCGTCGCGGAGGCCGAGGCGCCCGAACCGTCCGCCGTGGCCGAGGCCCCCGAGCCCGTCGCGGAGTCGGAGCCGGTCGCCGAGACCGCCGCCCCCGTGACGGAGCCGGAGGCGCCCATCGCGGCCCCCGAGCCGGTCACGGCCACCGAGACCCCCGAGCCCGAGCCGGTCATCGCGAGCGAGACCCCGGAGCCGGAGCCGGTCGCCGAGCCCGAGCCGGTCGTGGCCCCCGAGCCGAAGGCGTCCGCCGAGCCGGTGGCCGCGCCGGCCCCTGTCGTGGTCCCCGAGCCGGAGGCCGCCGCCCCCACGCCGATCGTCATCGACATGGACCCGGAACCCGAGGCGGCCCCGGCCGCCCTCGCCGCCCCGGGCAAGCCCGCGCTCAGCCTCGCCAAGGTCAAGGCGCGGGCCCCCGAGCTGGCAGGGGCGTACAAGGCGGCGCAGGCCGGGCTGAAGGCCCACGGGCTGACCGGGCTGCGCGCCACGGTCTACCTGGTCCTGGACCGCTCCGGCTCCATGCGCCCGTTCTACAAGGACGGCAGCGCCCAGCACCTGGGCGACCGCACGCTCGCGCTCGCCGCGCACCTGGACGAGAGCGCCACGGTGCGGGTCGTGTTCTTCTCGACCGACATCGACGGCACCGGCACGGTGGAGCTGGACGGCCACGAGGGCCGGATCGACGCCCTCAACGCGGGCCTCGGCCGGCTCGGCCGGACGAACTACCACCGCGCGGTCGAGGAGGTCGTCGCGCACTACGAGGCGTCCGGCTCGACCGGTCCCGCGCTGGTGGTCTTCCAGACGGACGGCCCTCCGGACGTCCGGCAGACCGCCCGCCAGGCGATCGACGCGGCGGCCCGGCTGCCGCTGTTCTTCCAGTTCGTCGCGTTCGGCGAGGCGGACGCCAAGGGCTTCGACTTCCTGCGGAAGCTGGACGCCCCGAACACCGGCTTCTTCCACGCGGGCCCCGCCCCCCGGGAGATCCCGGACGCCACGTTCTACCGCGAGCTGCTGGCCGCGCTCCCCGCGTGGGTGGCCGCGCGTTCCTGAGACGCCGGCAGACGTACGGTCACGGCGAGCCCGCCCCCGGGGCCCGGCACCGCCGTGACCGTGCAGCCCCGGGTTGTCCGCCGCGTCCATGACGGGCCCGGTGTTGCGGACCTTCCAGCAGGCCGCCGCCGGGACCACCGACACGACACCGCGCCGGCCCGGCAGGTTCGCCACCCGCCGGCCCGGCGGCAGCCGGTTCCGCGCACCGGACAGGGACGCTCAACGACCCAGCGACTCCGCGTCCCCCATCACGATGACGGGCTCCATGGCCGGGTCGAGGGCGCCCAGGAGTTCCTTCATCCGGTCCTCGGTGACGGAGACACAGCCCTGGGTCGGTCCCCCGTGGTCCACGTGCACCCAGATCCCGCCGCCGCGCTCCTCGCCGAGGGGGCGGGCGTGGTCGAGCGGGGAGGTGCCGGGGACGCGGTTGTAGTCGATGGCGACGACGTAGTCGAAGGAGCCCTCCAGCGGTTCCCCGTGGAACCCCTCGCCCGCCACACGGAAGTCCGGGCTCAGGTCGTACGGCAGGGCCGTGTCCGGGGGCGCGAGGCGGCCGCCCGCCGCGGTCAGCGTGAAGACTCCGACCGGTGAGCGCAGATCGCCCTCCCAGTGCTCGTCGGTCCAGCCGTTGAGGGCGTTGTGGGCGGGCCAGGGGCCCAGCGAGGCTCGCCAGCCCGGCCCGGCGGGCCCGTCCCGGGTGTAGAGGACGGCGGTCGACCGGTTGTCATCCACCGAGTCGCCGGTCACCACGAACGCCTGCCGGGCCGTGGCCGGGACCGCCGCCCTGGTCTTCGGCCCGAGGCCGGGCAGCTCCGCCGGCTGCGGCGAGGCGGCCGGCGGCGACGGAACGGGCAGCACGGACGACGGCACCCCGGCGGGGGATGCGGCGGCGGACGCGGCGGCCCCCGGCGGCCCCGGCACGCCGCTGCCCCGAGCCTGATCCGTGGCGCCCCCGCTCATCTCCGTACCGGCGAAGCCACCCGCCCCACAGCCGGCGAGCAGCGCGAGCAGGACCAGGGAGCAGACGACGTGCGGCAGGCGCAGGGGTGTGCGCGAAGGGGGCACGGGCACGGAGGGCTCCTCAGCAGTGGATGCGCCGATGTCGGCCCAGCCAGTCATTGCCGCCCGCGTCACCGCCCAATCCGGGGCCGACCCCATCCGGCCGTAGGCGTTCAGGTGATTCGTGTGCTTAATCGGAACCGTTGGGGACGCGTCACGCGAACAGCCCCCGACCAGTGGCGGCCGGGGGCTGTTTCACGTGAAACGGGCGGAGCTACTTCTGCGCGTCCTTCGCCGGCGCGGCCGGCTTGCGGAGCTGGATGTTGAGCTCGCGGAGGCGGGTCTCCTCCAGGACGGTGGGCGCGCCCATCATCAGGTCCTGCGCGTTGCCGTTGAGCGGGAAGGCGATCGTCTCGCGGATGTTCGGCTCGTCGGCGAGCAGCATCACGATGCGGTCGACGCCCGGGGCGATGCCGCCGTGCGGCGGGGCGCCGAGGCGGAACGCCTTGAGCATGCCCGCGAACTCGCGCTCCACGGTCTCGCGGTCGTAGCCGGCGATCTCGAACGCCTTGATCATCAGCTCGGGCTCATGGTTCCGGATGGCGCCGGAGGACAGCTCGATGCCGTTGCAGACGATGTCGTACTGCCAGGCGAGGATGTCCAGCGGGTCCTTCTCCTCCAGGTCCTTCAGACCGCCCTGGGGCATCGAGAAGGGGTTGTGGGAGAAGTCGATCTTGCCGGTCTCCTCGTCCTTCTCGTACATCGGGAAGTCGACGACCCAGCAGAACCGGAAGACGCCCTCCTCGAAGTGGCCGGCCCGCTTGGCGGCCTCGACGCGGACGGCGGACATGATCTTGGAGACCTCGTCGAACTCGCCGGCGCCGAAGAAGACGGCGTGGCCCGGGACGAGCGAGAGGCGCTCGGTGAGCGTCTTGACGTCGGTCTCGGTGAGGAACTTGGCGATCGGTCCCGCCAGCGTGCCGTCCTCGCCGACGCGGACCCAGGCGAGGCCCTTGGCGCCGTGCTGCACGGCGTAGTCGCCGAGGCCGTCGAAGAACTTACGGGACTGGCCCGCCGTGTCCGGCACCGGAAGGGCGCGGACGTGCTTGCCGGCGAACGCCTTGAACTCCGAGTCCGCGAAGACGTCGGAGATGTCGACCAGCTCCAGCTTGGCGCGCAGGTCCGGCTTGTCGTTGCCGTACTTCAGCATCGACTCGCGGAACGGGATGCGCGGGAACGGCGAGGTGACGTGGCGGCCGTTGCCGAACTCCTCGAAGAGCTCGGTCATCAGCTTCTCGATCGGCCGGAAGACGTCCTCCTGCTCGACGAAGGACATCTCGACGTCGAGCTGGTAGAACTCGCCGGGCGAGCGGTCGGCGCGGGCGTCCTCGTCGCGGAAGCAGGGCGCGATCTGGAAGTAGCGGTCGAAGCCCGAGATCATCAGCAGCTGCTTGAACTGCTGCGGGGCCTGCGGCAGCGCGTAGAACTTGCCGGGGTTCAGCCGGGACGGGACGACGAAGTCACGGGCACCCTCGGGGGAGGTCGCGGTGAGGATCGGCGTCGCCATCTCGTTGAAGCCGAGGGCGACCATCTTGGAGCGGATCGCGGCGATCACGGCGGAGCGCAGCATGATGTTGCGGTGCATGCGCTCGCGGCGCAGGTCCAGGAAGCGGTACTCCAGGCGCCGCTCCTCGTTCACGCCGTCCTCGGCGTTGATCGTGAAGGGCAGCGGGCCGGCCTCGCCCAGCACCTCGACCTCGGAGACCTCGATCTCGATCTCGCCGGTCGGCAGGTCCGGGTTGACGTTGTCGGCGCCGCGCGCGGAGACCTTGCCGTCGATCCGGACGACGGTCTCCTTGGTGAGCTTCGCCAGGGCCTCGTTGCCCGGGGTGCCGGGGCGGGCGACGAGCTGCACGAGACCGTAGTGGTCGCGCAGATCGATGAAGAGGATGCCGCCCAGGTCTCGGCGATTGTGCAGCCAGCCGCTCAGCCGGACGTCGGTGCCGACGTCAGAGGCGCGGAGCTCGCCGCAGGTGTGGGACCTGTACCGATGCATCGTCGTTCATCCAGTCTTCGCGGTTGGGGGAAATTCAGCCCTCCCAGGCTACCGCCCGCGACCGGAGCGTTTCATTGTCATTGTCCGCGCCAAGATCGTCCGCGGACCGGCACCCGTGCCCTCGCCACGCATGCCGGTTTAAAGTGGGGCAATGCGCACCGAGGATGTGCTGGCCGCGACCGCGACCGGGCTGTGGCGCTGGGACAACGGAGCCGGGACGGTCACGCTCGACGCGGAGGCCGCCCGTCTCCTTGAGCTGCCCGCCGAGCCCGGCGTCTTCCGCGAGTCGGAGGTCCGCTCCCGCTTCCACCCCGTCGACTGGAACGAGATCGCCGGGGTGGTCGGCCTTGCCGTGGCGGAGGGCACCCTGGCCGAGGCCCGGCTGCGCATCGTGGACGGCAGCGGCCGGGTCCTGCGCATCGTGCGCAGCCGCTCCAAGCCGGTCCCGGCCGGCGAGGGCCGCGAGGACTACGTCCTCATCGGCACGCTCCAGGAGGTCGCCGAGCCCCCGCCGGGCACCGCCGGGACGCACACCGCCATCACCGGCGACTGGCGGCGCTCCCGCGAGGCGTTCCTGCTGGACGCGGGGCGGGCCCTGGCGGAGGCCGGGTCCACCACGGAGGTGCTGCGGGTCGCCTATTCGCTCTCCATGCCCGGCTTCTCGCCGGACGGCCTCGCGGTCTTCGGCGTCGAGGGCGAGCGGCTGACGGTCGTCGGGCAGCACGGGCACTCCCTCAGCGACGAGGGCCCCTTCACCGACATGCCGCTGGACACCGACTACCCGGCCACCGAGGTCGTCCGGACGGGCCGGGCGATCTATCTGCCCACGCCGGAGGAGTACCGGGCCCGCTACCCCGCCACCTGGCCGCTGGCCCAGCGGTTCGGGCGCCGCTCCTGGGCCTTTCTGCCGCTGATCGTGTCCGGGCGCACGATGGGGACCTGGATGGCCGGCTTCCGGCACCCGGTGGCGTTCTCGCCGGACGAGCGGTCGGTGCTGACGACCGTGGCCCGGATGCTCGCGCAGGCGCTGGCCCGGGCGGGCGCGGCGGACACCGAGCGGGAGCTGTCGCTGGGCCTCCAGCGCACGATGATGCCGTCGCTGGGCCCGGGCATCCCGGGCATGACCGTGGCGGCGCGCTATGTGCCGACCGGCGGCGGCCTCCAGGTGGGCGGCGACTGGTACGACCTGATCCCGCTGCCCAGCGGCCGTATCGCCCTCGTGATCGGCGACGTCCAGGGCCATGACGTGCGGGCGGCGGGCCTCATGGGCCAGCTCCGGATCGCTCTGCGCGCGTACGCCTCCGAGGGACACCGCCCCGACGCGGTGCTGGCACGCGCCTCACGCTTCCTCTCCGGCCTCACCGACCCGGGCGAGGACGACGACTCCACGGCCGCGCGCTTCGCGACCTGCCTGTACGCGGAGGCGGACCCGAAGACCGGTGTGCTGGACATCGCGCGGGCCGGGCACCCGGACCCGGTGGTGATGACCGCCGACGGCACCGCCGTCATCCGGCAGACCGAGGGCGGGCTGCCGCTGGGCGTCGAGGCGGACGCGGACTATCCGACGACCCGGTTCGTGCTGGAGGCCGGGGAAACGATCATGCTCTGCACGGACGGGCTGATCGAGACGGGCGGCCACGACCTGGCCACCGGCTGGGTCCGGCTCCGGCCGATCCTGGAGCGGCACACCGGCGACCTGGAGAAGCTGGCGGACGCCTTGGTGCAGGCGGTGCACGGACCGGGCTCGCACTACACGACCGGGCCGCTCGCGGACCGGCGCGAGGACGACGTCGCGGTGCTGCTGCTGCGACGCGAGGGCTCCGTCACCTCCTCGCCCGCACCCCGGCGGACCGCGCTGTCCATCGCCCAGGCCGAACCGGAGCGGATCTCCACGGCCCGGCAGCTGCTGCGGGAGCTGCTGCACGACTGGGCGGACGCGGACCAGGTCGACGCGGCGGTGCTGCTGCTCTCCGAGGTCGCCACGAACGTCCTGGTGCACACGGACGGGGACGCGCTGATGGTCGCCCAGGCGACCGGGACGCCGGGCGAACGCTGTCTGCGGGTCGACGTGTCGGACGGCAGCGACGAGCTGCCGCACAAGCGGCGGCCCGGCGAGATGGCCTCCAGCGGCCGTGGCCTGGTGCTGATGGAGATGCTCGCGCACAAGTGGGGCGTCGATCCGCGGGGTGCGGGCAAGTCGATCTGGTTCGAGCTGAACGAGGCCGAGCACCCGGAACCGGACTTCCCCGGCCTGGACCTGGACTAGCCGATCATGGCCGGGTCCGCGAGCCCGGCATGTTCCAAAGGAAAGACCCTCGTCAGCCGTCCTGAGCCTCCGGCGCGGCCCGCCCGCCCTTGCGGAGTTCGCCGATGATGCCGAAGGCCGCCGCGCAGAGCGGGACCGCGAGCAGCATCCCGAGGATGCCCGCGACGCTCGCGCCCGCCGTCAGGGCGATGAGGATCATCGCGGGGTGCATCTGGACCGTACGGCTCTGGATCATCGGCTGCAGGATGTGGCCCTCCAGCACCTGGACGGCGAGGACCACGCCGAGCGCCCAGAGCGCGATCGCGAACCCCCGGTCCGCGAGGGCCACCAGCACGGCGACGGCACCGGAGATGAACGCCCCGAGGTACGGGATGTAGGCGCCGACGAGGACCAGCGCGCCGAGCCCCACCGCGCCCGGCACCCGCAGGATCAGCAGCCCGACGGTGATGCAGACCGCGTCGATCAGGGCGATGAGCGTCGTCCCGCGCATGAAGCCCTCGACGGCCTCGAAGGCCCGCCGGCCCATCGCCTCGACCATGTCGCCGGTGCCGCGCGGGGCGAGGGAGTGCGCGAGGTTCGCGGCGCGGTCCGCGTCGCGCAGGAAGAAGAAGGTCAGCAGCAGGGCGAGGACGCTGGTCGCGACGAGGGAGCCGAGGACGCTGATGCCGGTGAGCAGCCCGCCCGCGGCGGTGGCGCCGAACTTCTCGACCAGCTTGCGGCCGCTGGCCTCCAGGTCGTTCACATCGATGTCGTCCGCGACCTGGGAGTGGTCGACCACCCACTGTCCGGCGTCCTTCAGCGACTGGACGATCTGGTCACCGGTCTCGACCAGCGCGGCGACGACGATGTAGCCGGCGCCGCCGACCACGGCGAGCAGGACCGCGCAGGTGACCGCGGCGGCCAGCGAGCGGTTCACCCCGTGGGTGGTCATCCGGCGGTGGACCGGGCCGAGCAGCGCCGTACCGAGCAGGGCGAGCAACACGGGGGTGACGGCGGTCTTGAGGATGATGCACAGCCAGACGGCGACGGCGGCGACACCGGTGACCAGCAGGACGACGCCGCACCAGGCGGCGGTCCGCCGGGCACCGTCGGGCAGGAGTGGCTTCGGGGTCTGCACCCTGCCAGCCGATCACGGCCGGGCAGCGGTGTCCCGCCCGCGCCGCCGTACGAGTGACGGAGCGTCACACACCGGCGGCGGGGGCGGGAGGGCTGGTCACATGCCGTGGACGGCGGGCACGGTGCCGAGGCGGCCGGCCTGGAAGTCCTCGAAGGCCTGCTTCAGTTCGGCCTGGCTGTTCATCACGAACGGCCCGTAGTGCGCCATCGGCTCGCGGATCGGACGGCCGCCGAGCAGGACGACCTCCAGGTCCGGGGCGTTCCCGTCCTGCTTCTCGTCGGCGCGCACGGTCAGTGAGGAGCCGGCGCCGAAGACGGCGGTCTGGCCCATGTGGACCGGGCGGCGCTCCGCACCGGCGGTGCCGCGCCCGGCGAGCACGTACGCGAGGCCGTTGAAGTCCTCGCGCCAGGGCAGCGTCACCTCGGCGCCGGGGCGCACGGTGGCGTGGATCATCGTGATCGGGGTGTGCGTGATGCCGGGGCCCTCGTGGCCGTCCAGCTCACCGGCGATCACCCGGAGCAGCGCGCCGCCGTCCGGGGACGCGAGCAGCTGGACCTGGCCGCCGCGGATGTCCTGGTAGCGCGGGGCCATCATCTTGTCGGCCTTCGGCAGGTTCACCCAGAGCTGGAGGCCGTGGAAGAGGCCACCGGACATGACCAGGGACTCCGGGGGCGCCTCGATGTGCAGGAGCCCGGACCCGGCCGTCATCCACTGGGTGTCGCCGTTGCCGATGGTGCCGCCGCCACCGTGGGAGTCCTGGTGGATGAAGCTGCCGTCGATCAGATAGGTCACGGTCTCGAAGCCGCGGTGCGGGTGCCAGGGCGTGCCCTTCGGCTCGCCCGCCGCGTACTCCACCTCACCCATCTGGTCCATCATGATGAACGGGTCGAGGTACTTGTAGTTGATCCCCGCGAAGGCGCGGCGGACCGGGAAGCCCTCGCCCTCGAAGCCGCTCGGCGCCGTGGTCACGGCGAGCACGGGACGGGCCGCGGCGTCGCCGGAAGCGGCCACCTTGGGCAGGGTCAGCGGGTTCTCGACGGTCACTGCGGGCATGGGAGCCACCTCCGGGGGACGGTACTGCCGTCAATTTAGTTGAATGGTGAACATCCTGCAAGGCGCCCCTCATTCCCGCGCGCCCCGGGAGAGCCGGAAGGGGCCCGTACCGAGAGCGGTACGGGCCCCTTCCGGAAGCCTCAGGAGGCGGATCAGCCGCCTGCGCGGCAGGGCCTAGCCGTACATGCGGCGCATCGCGAAGTCGACCATCTGCTCGACGGCCTTGGCGTCGAAGACCATCCGGTGCTCGCCCTCCATGTCCAGGACGAAGCCGTAGCCGGTGGGCAGCAGGTCGATCACCTCGGCGCCGGTGATCACGAAGTACTTGGAGTCCTTGCCCGCGTACCGCCGCAACTCCTTGAGCGTGGTGAACATCGGGATCACCGGCTGCTGGGTGTTGTGCAGCGCGAGGAAGCCCGGATTGTCGCCGCGCGGGCAGTAGACCTTCGAGGTCGCGAAGATCTGCTGGAAGTCCTCGGCGGCCAGCGAGCCGGTCGTGAAGGCCCGTACCGCGTCACCCAACGACGGCGGCGAGGGTTCGGGGTACAGCGGCTGCTCGCCGTAGCCGCCCCCCATCGGCTGCTGCGCGCCCTGGTTCTGGTCGTAGCCGTACATGGAACAAAGAGTAATCGGCCACATCCGGGGCTCAGGGGGTTGCGTCTTATTACTGACGGGTAGCATCATCGTAGAGGTCACCTGATATGTCCGGGCCACCCCTCCACGGGGCGCTGCGCGCCACTGCTATTGATTACGGAGCCTTCCCATGGGGCACTACAAGTCGAATCTCCGCGACATCGAGTTCAACCTCTTCGAGGTCCTCGGGCGCGACAAGCTGTACGGCACCGGACCGTTCACGGAGATGGACGTCGACACCGCGAAGAGCATCCTCGACGAGGTCGCCCGCCTCGCCGAGAACGAGCTCGCCGACTCCTACGCGGACGCCGACCGCAACCCGCCGGTCTTCGACCCGGAGACCAACACCGCGCCGGTCCCCGACACGTTCAAGAAGTCGTACCAGGCGTTCATGGAGTCCGAGTACTGGCGCCTGGGCCTGCCGGAGGAGATCGGCGGCACCACCTCGCCGCGCTCCCTGATCTGGGGTTACGCGGAGCTGCTGCTCGGCTCCAACCCGGCCGTCTGGATGTACTCCTCGGGCCCGGCGTTCGCCGGCATCCTCTTCGAGGAGGGCAACGAGGCGCAGAAGAAGGTCGCCGAGATCGCCGTCGAGAAGCAGTGGGGCTCGACGATGGTGCTGACCGAGCCGGACGCCGGCTCCGACGTCGGCGCCGGCCGCACCAAGGCCGTCGAGCAGGAGGACGGCTCCTGGCACATCGAGGGCGTGAAGCGCTTCATCACCTCGGGCGAGCACGACATGTCGGAGAACATCCTCCATTACGTGCTGGCGCGCCCCGAAGGCGCGGGCCCGGGCACCAAGGGCCTCTCCCTCTTCCTGGTCCCGAAGTACCACTTCGACTGGACCACCGGCGAGCTGGGCGAGCGCAACGGCGTGTACGCGACGAACGTCGAGCACAAGATGGGCCTCAAGGCGTCCAACACCTGCGAGATGACGTTCGGCGACCGCCACCCCGCCAAGGGCTGGCTGATCGGCGACAAGCACGACGGCATCCGCCAGATGTTCCGCATCATCGAGTTCGCCCGCATGATGGTCGGCACGAAGGCCATCGCCACGCTCTCCACGGGCTACCTGAACGCGCTGGAGTACGCCAAGGAGCGCGTCCAGGGCACCGACCTGTCGCAGTTCATGGACAAGGCCGCGCCGAAGGTCACCATCACGCACCACCCCGACGTGCGCCGCTCGCTGATGACGCAGAAGGCGTACGCGGAGGGCATGCGCGCCCTCGTCCTCTACACCGCCTCCGTCCAGGACGCGATCCAGGAGAAGGAGGCCGCGGGCGAGGACGCCAAGGCGCTGCACGGCCTCAACGACCTGCTCCTCCCGATCGTCAAGGGCTACGGCTCCGAGAAGTCGTACGAGCAGCTGGCGCAGTCGCTCCAGACGTTCGGCGGCTCCGGGTACCTCCAGGAGTACCCGATCGAGCAGTACATCCGCGACGCCAAGATCGACACCCTGTACGAGGGCACCACGGCCATCCAGGGCCAGGACTTCTTCTTCCGGAAGATCGTCCGCGACCAGGGCGCCTCGCTCAACGCGCTCTCCGAGGAGATCAAGAAGTTCCTCGCGGGCGCCCAGGACCACGAGGAGCTGTCCGGCGCGCTGGACAGCCTCGCCAAGGCCGCGGTGGACCTGGAGGCGATCGTCGGCACGATGATCACCGACCTCACCGCGACCGGCGAGGACGTCAAGAACATCTACAAGGTGGGCCTCAACACCACCCGCCTGCTGCTGGCCTCCGGCGATGTCGTCGTCGGCTACCTGCTGCTCAAGGGCGCGGCCGTGGCCGCCGAGAAGCTGCCGACCGCCTCCGCGAAGGACGTCCCCTTCTACCAGGGCAAGATCGCCGCCGCGAAGTTCTTCGCCGCGAACATCCTGCCGGGCGTCGGCGCCGAGCGCGCGCTCGCCGAGTCCGTCGACAACTCCCTGATGGAGCTGGACGAGGCCGCCTTCTAGGAGCCGCTCCGCACGTCTGCCGGCCGCCGCCCCCGGATCCGTTTCCGGGGGCGGCGGCCGCATGATGGGCGCGGTGGGCCGGGGGGCGACAGGGAATCCTTTCGGCCACGTCTGGCTACAGTGAAGAACATGAGTTCCTCCCTCCGCTTCGACCGCGGGCACACCGACGATCTGATGGCCTTCCTGATGGCCTCACCCTCCCCGTACCACGCCGTGGCCACCGCCGCCGCCCGCCTGGAGAAGGCCGGATTCCGGCAGGTGGAGGAGACCGCGGCCTGGGACGGGACCGCCGGTGGCAAGTACGTGCTGCGCGGTGGCGCGATCGTCGCCTGGTACGTGCCGGAGGGCGCGCAGGCGCACACCCCGTTCCGGATCGTCGGCGCGCACACCGACTCGCCGAACCTCCGGGTCAAGCCGCTTCCGGACAGCGGCGCATACGGCTGGCGCCAGATCGCCGTGGAGATCTACGGCGGCACCCTGCTCAACACCTGGCTGGATCGCGACCTCGGTCTCGCCGGCCGGATCTCGCTCCGTGACGGCAGCGACCGGCTCGTCTCGATCGACCGCCCGCTGCTGCGCGTCCCGCAGCTCGCCGTGCACCTGGACCGGTCGGCCAACCCCGACGGGCTCAAGCTGGACCGGCAGAAGCACATGCAGCCGATCTGGGGGCTCGGAGACGTCGAGGAGGGCGACCTCATCCGGTTCGTCGCCGAGGAGGCGGGCGTCGAGGCCGAGGACATCACCGGCTGGGACCTGATGCCGCACCCCGTCGAGCCGCCCGCCTACCTGGGCCGCGACCGCGAGCTGCTGGCCGGGCCGCGCATGGACAACCTGCTCTCGGTGCACGCGGCGACCGCCGCGCTCGCCGCCGTCGCCGGACAGCCCGACTCGGAGCTGCCGTACATCCCGGTGATGGCCGCCTTCGACCACGAGGAGAACGGCTCGCAGTCGGACACCGGCGCGGACGGGCCGCTGCTCGGCACGGTCCTGGAGCGCTCGGTCTTCGCCCGGGGCGGCGGTTACGAGGACCGCGCCCGTGCCTTCGCCGGCACGGTGTGCCTCTCCTCCGACACCGGCCACGCGATCCACCCGAACTACGCGGAGCGCCACGACCCGACGCACCACCCGGTCGTCAACGGCGGACCGATCCTCAAGGTCAACGTCAACATGCGGTACGCCACCGACGGCGGCGGCCGGGCCGTGTTCGCCGCTGCCTGCGAGAAGGCGGGCGTGCCGTGGCAGACGTTCGTCTCCAACAACGCGATGCCCTGCGGCACGACCATCGGCCCGATCACCGCCGCCCGGCACGGCATCAAGACCGTCGACATCGGCGTCGCCATCCTGTCCATGCACAGCGCCCGTGAGCTGTGCGGCGCGGACGACCCGTACCTCCTCGCGAACGCGCTGGCGGCCTTCCTGGCCGGCTGACGCCCGGGGCGGGAGGCCGCGTCAACCTCCCGCCCAGGCATGCTCGTTGCCGGGCAGGGTACGCGCTCCGTACACGGCCCGGAGGTCCCGGGCCGCCTGGGAGGCGGAACTCATGGGACTCGGCGGATGCATTCTCCTCATCGGGGTGGGGGCCATCCTGGCCTTCGCGACCGATTGGCACATGGACAGCGTCAACGTCGACCTGGTCGGCTGGATCATGATGATCGTCGGCGTCATCGGCGTCTTCGTCTACGCGAGCGTCATCCGGCGCCGCCGCATGGTCGTGCCGCCCACCACGACGGTCGTCTCGGACGACGAACGGCACCTGTGACCGGGGGCGATCCGGCCACACCCCCGGAACACCACGGCGGAATCCCCGATATTCTGGGCACTTGTCCGTGACCCGGAACCGGGCGCGTCAGACCCCGAAGGGGAGCCGCTCGTGGAGTTCCGGCTGCTCGGCACCGTCTGCGTCGACACGCTGACCGGGCCGCTGCCCCTCGGCCCCGCCAAGCGCCGCAGCCTGCTCGCCGCCCTGCTGCTGCACGCCAACACCCCCGTGTCGATGGCCCGGCTGACCGACTGCCTGTGGGACGAGGAGCCTCCGCTCCACGCCCGCACGGTCATCCAGGGCCATGTGTCCCGGCTGCGCGCCCTGCTGGTCGGCGCGGACGCGCAGGCGTACGGGGTCGAGCTGGCGACGCTCGGCGACGCGTATGTGCTCCGGGTGCCCGAAACCCTGCTGGACTCCCAGCGGTTCGAGGAACTGCTGATGCTGGCCCGCGAGCAGCGGGACCCCGCCGACACGGTGCTGATGCTGAAGGAGGGCCTGTCGCTCTGGCAGGGCCCCGCCCTCACCGGCGCCTTCGCGAGCGCCCCGCTCCAGGCGGCCGCCCACGCGCTGGAGGAGTCCCGCCTTTCGACGGTGGAGCAGCTGGCCCGCGCGTACGGGGAGCTGGGCGAGCATCACCGCGCGGCGGCGGTGCTCCGCGCGGAGGCCGTCGCCCATCCCCTGCGCGAATCCCTGGCGGCGGCCCTGATGACCGCCCTCCACCGCTCGGGCCGTCAGTCCGAGGCCCTGGACTGCTTCCACCGCACCCGCCGCCTGCTCGCGGACGAACTGGGCATCGATCCGGGCCGGGAGCTGGCGGACGCGTATGCGCGCATTCTGCGCGGGGAGGGCGGCCCCGGTGGGCCCGTCGCTTCCGGGCGCACTGCCGCAGCCGGTCCGCCGCTGCCCTGCGCCCCCTCCGCCGACACCCGTCCCGGCGCGGCGCCCGGCGGACCGCAGCCGTCCGCCGGGACGGCCACCACGCAGGCCGTCCTGCCCGGCGTGGCCGGTACGGTGCAGGCCGTCCCGCCGGCGCACGTGTCGCCCTCCCCATACACCGCCGGAGGCGTACCCGCCGATCTGCTGCCGCGCGCGCCGCGCGGGTTCCACGGGCGGGGGGCCGAGCTGACCGCGTTGTCGCGGGCGGCGGCCGGGGAGGCGCCCGTCTGTCTGGTCACCGGGCCGGCCGGGGTCGGCAAGACCGCGCTGGCGCTGCACTGGGCGCGCCGGTCCCCCGCCGCCTTCCCGGACGGGCGGCTCTTCGCGGATCTGCGCGGATTCGGGGAGACCGCCGAGCCGACCCCGCTCGAAGTGCTGCGGGAGTTCCTGCTGGCGCTGGGTGTCGCGCCCCGCCGGGTGCCGGAGTCCGCGGCCGGGGCGGCGGCGCTGTTCCGCTCGCTCACGGACCGGCTCAGCCTCCTCGTCGTGCTGGACAACGCCCGGGACTCCGCGCAGGTCAGGCCGTTGCTGCCGGGCGGCGCGGACTGCGTCACGCTGGTCACCAGCCGGCACCGGCTCGACGGTCTCATCGCCTCGGACGCGGCCGTCCCGGTCCCGGTGGACATACTCGAACCGACGGACGGCACCGCGCTGCTGGCCGGGGTGCTCGGCGAGGAACGGGTCCTCGCGGAACCGGTGGCGGCCAGGCGGCTCGCCGAGCTCTGCGGCGGACTGCCCCTCGCGCTGCGGGTCACGGCGGCCCGGCTGGCGGGCCGCCCGCAGTGGACGCTGGCCGCCATGGCCGGTGAACTCGCCGACGAGCGCAGCCGGCTGTCCTATCTGGACGTGGAGGACACCGGCGTGTCCGCGGCTCTGCGGCTCACCGTGCAGCAGCTGCCGCCGGACGCCGTCCACCATCTCGGCCGGCTCGGCCACCACCCGGGCAGCCACTTCGACCCGTACACCGCCGCCGCGCTCGCCGGCAGCGATCCGGTCACCGCCGGGGCCGCGCTGGAACGGCTGGCCGCCGCCCATCTGGTCACGGAGGCGGGCCCCGGGCGCTGGATACTCCACGACCTGGTGCGGCTGTACGCGCGAGGACTCGACCCGGCGGCGGCGCCGGACGCGCTCGTCGGGGTGCTGGACCACTACATCGCGACCGCGCTCGCCGCCGCCGACACGGCGGAACCGGGCGGGGAGCCCTGCTTCGTGCTGCCCGACGGCTTCCACGCGCCCGCCGCGACCCGGGACTTCACGGACCGGGCGGAGGCGATGAACTGGCTGGCCACCGAACGCGAGGACCTGACCCTGGCGGCCGCCGCGGCCCGGTCCGCCGGGCTGGACGACCGGGCGTGGCGGATCATCCTGCTCCAGTGGCCGCACGTGGTCTGGCGGGTCCGGGACGGCTGGACCCCGATGCTGGAACTCGCCCTGGCGGCGGCCGTCGCCCGCGAGGACCCGTACGCCGAGTCCCGGGTCCGCAATCTGCTCGGCTGGGTGCTGACGGAGGAGGGCAGGACCGGTGAGGCGGTCGCCACGCTGGAGCCCTCGCCCGGTCTCGCCCGGCAGGCGGGGGACCGGCTCGGCGAGGCGACGGCGCTGATCAACCTGGCCATCGTCCAGGCCGAGCAGGGCGGCCTGGACGTGGCGACGGAGGGCTGCGAGCGGGCCCTCGAACTGGCCCGTGAGGAGCCCGACGCGCACACCGAGATGCTGGCGCTCCAGCACCTGGCCCGGATGCAGCTCACAGCGGGCCGCCCGCAGGACGCCCTGGACTCCGCCCGGACCGCATTCGACCTGGGCCCCGAGCACGAGGAGGCGGCCCGCCGGGTGCTGCTGCTGTCCGTCAGCGGCGAGGCCCGCCTCGCCCTGGGCGCGGAGCAGGAGGGCATCCGGCTCCTGGACCAGGCCGCCGCGGAGGCGGAGCGCGCCGGCTACGACGAGGGCGCGGTCCGGGCCCTGGAGGCGCTGCTCCGGGTGACGGCGAGCCCGGACCACGTACGCCGCCACACCGAGGCGACCCGCCGCCTGACGGCGGACACCCCCTAGGCGTCCATCCCCGCGAGGACCAGCGGCAGCCGGGCCGCGCCGTCCTTCGTGACGCGGACCGGGACGCCCCAGTCCTGCTGGTGGACGTGACAGGCCGGGTACTCGTTCGCCGGGTCGTCGTCACAGGACGCGGCCATCGCGGAGACGTGCAGGACGCCCTCGGTGACGCCGTCCGCGAGGACGAGGTCACGGAAGAGGTCGGTGCCCGCGCCCTCGCCCTCGGCCAGCAGCCCGGGCGGGGTCGAGGAGACCAGCAGCCGCGTCGAGGGGCCGTATCGGGTGTCCAGCTTCTGCCCGGCCGGTGCCTGGAAGACGACGTCGAGCCGGAGCGCTCCGGGGGCGACCTCGGTGGCGGCCCGCTGGGTGCGGTGCGCCTGCTCGGCGACGCGTACCGCCTCCTCGGGCAGCCGCAGCCGGGTCAGCCGGTGCCGGGCGGACTCCACGACGACGAGGTCGCCGTCCACCAGCACGGCGTCGCTGGGCTCCCGCAGGTCCGTGGCCAGGGTGGTGACCTCGCCGCTCGCCGGGTCGTACCGGCGCAGGGCGTGGTTGTAGGTGTCGCAGACGGCAACGGACCCGTCGGGCAGGGCGGTCACGCCGAGGGGGTGCTGGAGCAGGGCCTGCTCGGCGGCGCCGTCCCGGTGGCCGAAGTCGAAGAGGCCGGTGCCCACGGCGGTGTGCACGGCGCCCTCCCGGTCGACCCAGCGCAGCGCGGACGTCTCCGAGTCGGCGACCCACAGCCGCTCCTCGGTGGCCGCGAGCCCGGACGGCTGGGCGAACCACGCCTCCGTGCCGGGCCCGTCGACCAGGCCCTCGTTGGTGGTCCCGGCGGCAACCCGTACGGTGCCGTCCTCGGGGTCGTACGTCCACAGCTGGTGCACCCCGGCCATGGCGATCCACAGCCGGCCGTCGAACCAGGCGACGTCCCACGGCGAGGAGAGGTCCACCTCGCGGGCCGGGCCGCTGGTGGGCGCCCCCTGCCACCACTGGCGACCGGTGCCGGCGAGGGTGGTCGTGGTCCCGGTCGTCAGGTCGAGGGCCCGAATGGCGTGGTTGACGGTGTCGGCGACCGCGATCCGTCCGTCGGGCAGCAGGGCGAGCCCCTGCGGCTCGCTGAAGCGGACCTGGTCGGCCCCGCCGTCGGTGAACCCGCGCTCGCCCGTCCCGAAGCGCCGGCGCACGGTCTCGCCGTCCGGGTCCAGCTCGACCAGCCGGTGCCGGGTGGTGTCGGAGACCAGGAAGCCGCCGTCCGCGAGGAGCAGCGCCTTGCCGGGGAACCGCAGATGCGTGGCGACCGGCTCCGGTGCCACGTAGGGCCCGTCCCCGCGTCGCAGGGTGCCCTTCGCCGCGTGCTCCGTCTCCAGCTCCTCGACCAGCCTCTCGATGGCGTGGGCGTGGCCCTCACCGGCGTGCTGGGCGACGACATAGCCCTCGGGGTCGATGACGACGAGCGTGGGCCAGGCGCGTACGGCGTACTGCTTCCAGGTGGCCAGCTCGGGGTCGTCGAGGACCGGGTGGTGCACCTCGTACCGCTCGACCGCGTCCACGACGGCCTGGTGTTCCGCCTCGTGCACGAACTTCGGCGAGTGCACGCCGATGATCACGACGGTGTCGCGGTGCTTCTCCTCCAGCTCGCGCAGCTCGTCGAGAACATGCAGGCAGTTCACACAGCAGAAGGTCCAGAAGTCGAGGATGACGATGCGTCCCCGCAGGTCAGCCAAGGTGTACTGCCGGTCGCCTGTATTGAGCCAGCCGCCCTTGCCGATGAGTTCGGGGGCCCTGACGCGTGCACGTGTTGCCATGGGACAAGTCAACATCACCGTGGCGTTCCCGCATTCCACAGGTGGCTCGGGGAACCTGTGTGCCATGAGACTTCTCGTGCGTGAGCGCATTTTCAGCATCGGTGACGACTACTGGATCGAGGACGCGGACGGCCGCAAGGTCTTCCTGGTCGACGGCAAGGCCATGCGGGTGCGCGACACCTTCGAGCTGAAGGACGCGCAGGGCCGGATCGTCGTGGAGATCCGCCAGAAGCTCCTGAGCCTCCGCGACACGATGCTGATCGAGCGGGACGGCGAACAGCTCGCCAAGGTCAAGAAGAAGCATCTGTCGCTGCTCCGCAACCACTACCGCGTGACCCTCGCGGACGGCACCGAGCTGGACGTCAGCGGGAAGATCCTGGACCGCGAGTTCGCGATCGACTACGACGGCGAGCTGCTGGCCCAGATCTCCCGTCGCTGGCTGTCCATCCGGGACACGTACGGCATCGACATCGTGCGGGACGACGCCGACGCGTCGCTGCTGATCGCGGTGGCGGTGTGCGTGATCGTGCTCGCGGAGAAGGACCACGACGACTGACCGTGTGCCCACGCGCCCGAAGGGCCCCTTGTTTCACGTGAAACCGTGAGACGAGCGGCCCTTCGCGCTTCAGATCTTCGGTGCGGCCAGCCCCAGTCGCCGGTCCTTGAGGGCCGGGAACTGCTCCCGGGTCGCCGCGACCTTGGCCGTGTCCAGCTCCACGGTCAGCACCTCCTCGTCCGCACCCGCCTCCGCGAGCACCTCGCCCCAGGGGTCGACGGCGATGCTGTGCCCGGCCTGCTGGATGCCCGCGTGGGTACCGGCGGAGCCGACGGCGAGGACGTACGACTGGTTCTCGACGGCACGGGCCCGGGCCAGCAGCGTCCAGTGGGCGCGGCGGCGCTCCGGCCAGCCGGCCGCGACGACCAGGGTCTCGGCACCGGCGTCGACCAGGCCCCGGAACTGCTCGGGGAAGCGCAGGTCGTAGCAGGTGGCGAGGCCGAGCGTGGTTTCCGGGAGGGGGACGGTGACCAGGTCCTCGCCGGCGCCCATCATGACCGCCTCGCCCTGGTCGAAGCCGAAGCGGTGGATCTTGCGGTAGGCGGCGGCCCGCTCGCCCTCGGGGGAGAAGACGAGCGTGGTGTTGTAGAGGGTGCCGTCCCCGGCCCGTTCCACGAAGGAGCCGGCGTGCAGCCAGACCCCGGCCTCGGCGGCGGCCTTGGCCATCACCTCGTGCGTCGGGCCCGTCAGCGGCTCCGCCTCGTCCTCGAAGGCCGTATAGGCGAAGGCTCCGACCGGCCACAGTTCGGGCAGGACCACCAGATCCGCGCCCCGCTGCGACGCCACCAGCGATGCGGCGCGTTCCCTGCGGGAACCGACGGGTTCGTCCGGGTCTACTGCGATCTGGATGAGGGAGGCGCGCACACTACCACCGTCCTGGCATTCGAGCCGTCAACACCGGCCTACGATCGTCACACGAAAGCACTGCCGGGGTGCCTGCTCGCAGCGTAACTTAGCCACCGAACCTCATCGCCGCCCGCAGCCCGCAGCCCGACCGTCCGCGCCCAGTTGCCCATGCACCGCAGAACCGCACGAGGGGTCCCGTGACCGTCCATCCCAGCCTCCAGAACTACGCCGACGCCTGGACCCACTCCATCGAGTCCATAGCCGAGCTGGTGAGCCCGCTCGCCGAGGGGGAGTGGAACGGCCGCACACCCTGTCCCAACTGGTCCGTGCGCGACATCGTGTCGCACATCATCGGCATGGAGTGCGAACAGCTCGGCGACCCCCGCCCGATCCACACTCTGCCGCGCGACCTGTTCCACGTACAGAGCGAGTTCGCCCGCTACATGGAGATGCAGGTCGACGTCAGGCGTCACCACACCGCGCCGGAGATGACCTCCGAGCTGGAGTACACGATCATCCGTCGCTCCCGGCAGCTGCGGAACGAGACGCGGGACCCGGAGACCATGGTGCGGGCGCCGCTGGGCAAGGAGCAGACCCTGGAGACGGCGCTGCGGATGCGCGCCTTCGACGTCTGGGTGCACGAGCAGGACCTGCGGACGGCCCTGGGCAGGCCCGGCAACCTGGACTCCCCCGGCGCCCTGGTCGCCCGCGACATCCTGCTGCTGGGGCTGCCGAAGGTGGTGGCCAGGAGCGCGGGCGCGCCGGCCAACTCCGCCGTGGTGCTGGACGTCCACGGGCCGCTGGAGTTCATGCGCACCGTGCGGGTCGACGCCGAGGGGCGCGGTTCGCTGGACGTCGCCCCGTCGCTCGGGCCCGCCGCGACGCTGTCCCTGGACTGGGAGACGTACGTACGGCTGGCCTGCGGCCGGGTGCGGCCCGCCGCCGTGGCGGACCGGATCAAGACAGAGGGCGACCAGGAGCTGGCCGACGCCATCCTCCAGCACTTCGCCGTCACCCCGTAGCAGCCGAGCCCCGCAGGAGCCCCGGCACACAGCGGCGCCCGCCCCCGCGACGGGGGACGGGCGCGCCGCCATTCGGGGCCGGTCACACCGGCACGTGCACCGCTTCCACCCGGCTGATCACATGGTGGTCGCGCTCGCGGCGCGCGGCCCTCGCGCGCAGCCGCAGGATCTGCGCGACGCCCAGCACCTCCAGGACGAAGACCGACGAGAACGCCACCCGGTAGTTGTCACCGGTCGCGTCCAGCAGCACGCCGACCGCGAGCAGCGTGGTCATCGAGGCGATGAAGCCGCCCATGTTGACGATGCCGGACGCGGTGCCCTGGCGCTCCGGCGGGTTGGCCGGGCGGGAGAAGTCGAAGCCGATCATCGAGGCGGGCCCGCACGCCCCGAGCACCACGCACAGGACGACCAGCAGCCACATCGGCGCGTGGTCCCCGGGGTGGAAGATCGTCACCGCCCACAGCGCGGCCGTCGTGCCCACCGTGCCGAGGGCGAGGGGGACGCGGGCCGCGTGGTGGCGGGCGATCACCTGCCCGTAGACGAGCCCCAGCGTCATGTTCGAGAGGACCACCAGGGTCAGCAGCTCACCGGCGGTGCCCCGGCCGAGCCCCTGGTCCTCCACCAGGAACGGCATGCCCCACAGCAGCAGGAACACCATCGCCGGGAACTGCGTGGTGAAGTGCACCCACATCCCGAGCCGGGTCCCGGGCTCCCGCCAGGCGGCGGCGATCTGCCGGCGCACATAGGCCCCGCCGGCGTGCTGCGCGGGCGGCGGTTCGTAGCCCTCGGGGTGGTCCTTGAGGAAGAGCAGGAGCAGCACCAGCACCACGACCCCGGCCAGCGAGCTGCCGACGAAGGTGGTCGTCCAGCCGAGGCCGTGCAGGGCGCGGGCGATGACCAGCGTGGAGACCAGGTTGCCCGCCATCCCGAAGAGGGCGGCGACCTGGCTGATCAGCGGTCCGCGCCGGGCCGGGAACCAGCGCGTCCCCAGCCGGAGCACGCTGATGAACGTCATCGCGTCGCCGCAGCCCAGCAGCGCGCGGGAGGCGAGCGCGGTGCCGTACGAGGGGGAGAGCGCGAAGCCGAGCTGGCCGAGGGTGAACAGGACGGCCCCGAGGGTCAGGACCCGCTTGGTGCCGAGCCGGTCGACCATCAGGCCGACGGGTATCTGCATGCCCGCGTACACGAGCAGCTGGAGGATGGAGAAGGTGGACAGCGCCGAGGCGTTGACGTCGAACCGGTCGGCGGCGTCGAGTCCGGCGACGCCGAGGCTGGTCCGGAAGATGATGGCGACGAAGTAGACGGCGACGCCGATGCCCCAGATCCTGACGGCACGCCGGCCGCCGGGCGGGTCACCGGGCAGGGGCAGGGTGGGCGCGGCGGCGGAACTCACCGGTCCTCACCCCGGACCAGCACCTTGACCCGGCTGACGTGGCGGCGTACGACCTGGGCGGCGCCTTCCGCGTCACCGGCCCTGATCGCCTCCAGCAGTTCGCCGTGCTCCGTGATGTTGGCGGCGATCCTGTCCGGGTGGGCCTCCATGACGGCGACGCCCATCCGCAGCTGGCGGTCGCGCAGCTGGTCGTAGAGGCGGGAAAGGATCTCGTTGCCCGCGTGGCGGACGATCTCGGCGTGGAAGCAGCGGTCCTTCACGGAGACGGTGGCCAGGTCGCCGGCGTCGGAGTAGTGCCGCTGCTCCTCCAGGAGCGCTTCCAGCCGGCTGATCAGCTGCGGGGACGCGGGTACCGCCTTGCGGGCGGCGAACTCCTCGACCAGCAGCCGGGTCTCCACCACGTCCGCGATCTCTTGGGCGGAGACGGCGAGCACCAGGGCGCCCTTCTTCGGGTAGAGCTTGATCAGCCCCTCGACCTCCAGGCGCAGCAGCGCCTCGCGCACCGGCGTGCGCGAGACCCCCACGGCCTCGGCGAGGCCGCCCTCGGTGAGCAGGGTGCCGCCCTCGTAGCGGCGGTCCAGGACGGCGTCCTTGACGTGCGTGTAGACGCGCTCGGCCGCCGGGGGCCGCTTCGCGGGCGGGGTCGTGGGGGCAGGGCCGGGTGCTGCGGAGGGAGCGGGGGCTGGCATGCGTACAGCATAGATACAACATGCACGCAAGCGCCGTCCCGTCCACGATGTGGGCGTCGGAGCCGGACCGGCTAGCTTGCGACGGCCAGCAGCAGCGTGGTGCCGCCGTCCTCCTCAGTGATGTCCCTGACGTGCTCGAACCCCACCTTCCGCAGGGCCGCGAGCGAGGCCGTGTTCGGCTCGGCCACGGTCGCGTACACCTGGTCCAGGCCCAGCGCCCCGAAGCCGTACGCGGTGATCGTCCGCGCCAGTTCGGTGCCGAGGCCCCGGCCCCACGCCTCGGGGGCGAGGCCGTAGATCAGCTCGTACCCCTCCACCACCTTGGCCGGTTTGATCTCCGCGTGGCCGACCGTCCGGCCGTCTTGGCGCACGGCCCAGACGTCGAAGCCCTCGCTGCCGTAGGCGTGCGTGAAGATGCGGGCGAACGTGGTGCGGTACTGCTCCTCCGGCCAGGGCCCGTCACCCATCCACCGGGAGACGCGGGGGTCCAGGAAGAGGGCGACGAACGCCTCCTCGTCGGCGGGCACATACGGTTCGAGGACCAGGCGCTCACTGCGCAGGGAAGGGGTCATGCCGGGGGACGCTATCCCAGCCGTCAGGCGGACGGCCCGTCGTTTTCCACCAGCCGCAGCGCCGGGCGCCGGGGTGCGAACTCGCCGAGGCCGAGAGCCGCCTCGCGCCAGTGCGCGGCCAGTTCGAGCAGGCGCTCCTCGTCCTGGCGGTAGTCCGGCGACGGCACGTCCGGCACGGTCCGCCACAGGATCGTCGCGGCGAAGCGGACGGCGTGCAGCGCGGCCGTCGTATGCGCCTCGACCCCGTCCTCGCCCAGTTGCCGCAGCGCTTCCAGGCGCTCGGCGAGGGCCACGAGCTCGCCGTAAGCCCTGACGGACTCCTGCGCACGCACGACATCGTCCACGGTGACCTCCGGCCTCTGGGGCGCTCGGATGTGACGCCGATGGTAGCCCCTGGCCACCGCGCGGCCCCGCCGCGTGGCCGCCGCGGACCGCCCCGCCGCCCCTGGATGTCGTAAAAAATCACCCATGAGTGTGCCCAACCATGCGGGGCAGTCGTTCGTCTTATCAGCGCGGCGGCACCCTCATGTGGCCGCCTTCCAGGGGCATTTGGAGCGTTCACTTTGAAACTCGGCATTAAGGGCATAAGGCGCGGTTCGGCGACCGTCACGGTGGCCCTCACCACGGGCGCCCTGATCGCGGGCGGCGCGTTCGCCTCCTCGGCGCAGGCCGCCGCTCCCAGGGCGCCCTACTTCGCCAAGGCACGGGCCGCCGCGCCCAAGGCGCCCTCGATCGTCGCCAAGGGCGGCTTCGTGATGAACAACGGCACCGGAACGACGCTGTTCACCAAGGCCGCGGACACCCGTCGCTCCACCGGTTCGACGACGAAGATCATGACCGCGCGCGTGGTGCTGGCCCAGAAGGGCCTGAACCTGGACTCCAAGGTCACGATCCAGAAGGCGTACAGCGACTACATCGTCTCCAAGGGCGCGTCCTCGGCGCGGCTGATCGTGGGCGACAAGGTCACCGTGCGCCAGCTGCTCTACGGCCTCATGCTGCCGTCGGGCTGCGACGCCGCGTACGCGCTGGCGGACAAGTTCGGCTCCGGTTCGACGCGCGCGGCGCGGGTGAAGTCGTTCATCGGCAAGATGAACAGCACCGCCAAGACCCTCGGTCTGAAGAACACGCACTTCGACTCGTTCGACGGCATAGGGAACGGGTCCAACTACTCGACCCCGCGCGATCTGACGAAGCTCGCCAGCAGCGCGATGAAGTACTCCACGTTCCGCTCGGTCGTGAAGACGAAGTCGACCAAGCAGAAGGTCACGACGAAGAGCGGCGGCTACCGCTACATGTCGTGGACCAACACGAACAAGCTGCTGGGCACGTACAGCGGCGCGATCGGCGTGAAGACGGGCTCCGGCCCGGCGTCCAAGTACTGCCTGGTCTTCGCCGCGACCCGCAGCGGCAAGACGGTCATCGGCACGGTCCTGACCTCGACGTCCGAGGCGAACCGCACGGCGGACGCGAAGAAGCTGATGGACTACGGCTTCAAGAAGTAAGCCGACTGTACGAGTTGTACGTGAAGGGCCCCGCACACCGTGGTGTGCGGGGCCCTTACACGGTCTCAGCCCTTGGCCGGAATGAACCGCGTCCCCTCCACGCCGCCGTACCGGTCGATCTCGATCGGGGCCGCGTTCGGGTCGGTCTCGCGGTCCTTGCCCGTCTCCCCGTCCAGGACGACGGGCCGTCCGCCCACCTCGCCGTACAGGGCGCCGTGCCAGAAGCCGGTCACCCCCGGCACCGACCGCCCGGAGTGGTCGGGGAGCACCCACTTGTGCCGGAACGTGGTCGCGTCGATGACCACGATGCCGCGGTCCGAGACGTTGTAGCCGGACTTGGAGCACGCGACCAGCGACCGCGCGTCGTCCAGGCAGCGGTAGTCCGGCTTGTCGATGATCAGGCGGAGCTTGCCGTCGACCGCGTCCACGACGTCCGTGTGGCCGTCCCGGTTCGCACTCAGCAACGCCGACGAGGCGCGGGCGGGCTGCCGCGCGCCCGCGACGGTCCACCGCCGCTCGCCCGTCTCCGCGTCGACGCCCAGCAGCCGGCCCTGGTGGTATCCGGTCTCCTCGCCGCCGGCCACGACGCCCTCGGCGAGGTTCAGCGCCCGGTAGTCGCCCTTCTTCCAGCGGACGGCCCCGGTGGCGGTGTCGAGGGCGTACGTGGTGTCCGCGTCGGTGACCACCGCGGTACCGGCGTCCACCCCGACGACCTGCGGTGCGAGGTTCCCGTCGGCGCCGATGGCGGTGGCGGCCATCCCGGTGGCGCTGGGGTCGGACGGGATCTCGGCCGACCACGTCCGCTTGCCGCTGGCCGTGTCGACGGCGGCCACCTCGATGACGAACCGGTCCGGCACGGTCCCCTCGCCCGGCACCCGGCGGTCCCACGCGGCATAGACGGTCCGGCCGTCGTCCGAGACCAGGGGCGCGACCCGCTCCGTCCCGAAGCCGCCCCGCTCCGCCTCGTGCTTCGTCGCCGCGTACCACCGGGAGTCGCCGGTCCGGGTGTCGATCGCGTCGATCCCCCGCTGGTCGTCGACGTACGCGACCCCGTCCGCCAGCGTCACCGCGGGCCGCAGGGCCTCCCCGCTCGACGTGCTCGGCTGCTGGGCGCCCGTCAGGTCGACCGCGTCCCCCTCGAAGCGCACGGGCGGGTCGAAGGAGCGCCGCACCGGCTTCTTCGCGTCCCCGCCTCCGGATCCTGCCGCCGCCTTCGCACCACCGGCCTCGTCGCCGCCCCCGCAGCCGGTCAGCGACACCGCCGCCAGCGCGGCCGCGGCCGCGGCGACCGCCCACCGGTGTGCCGTCCTTCTCCCGCCCATCGCTCCCCCTGGCCCGCTCTTCGCGCTCTTTGCGATCACAACGACCTTAACGGCCAAGGGCTTTCGGGGACGAGGCCCGGCCGAAAACCGGTGGAAGTCCTCCCACCGTCCCACTACCGTCCAGCCGGGCCCCGCCGTTCGCGGCGCAGCCCCGCATCTGCCGTCCCCTGAAAGGGCGTTCCGTTGTACATCGCGTGAGACCTCCCCACTGCTGATCGGCCGCGCGCCGCACCCTGTGCGCCGTGCCGCTTCCCGCTGCGGATTTCTCACACGGAAACCGGTGTACACCTGTGCTCACCCATTGGGCCGTCATGCCCACTCGCCTGCCCCTCGTCCTGCGCCGCTGTCACGCCTGCGCGTCCGGCACCTTCCGGGCGCACGGCAAGTTCCGCGTCAACGCGAACCACAAGCTGCTCGACGCCTGGCTCCTCGCGCTCTGCACGGGGTGCGGGGACACCACCAAGGTCACGATCCTGGAGCGCGCGCACGTCCGCTCCGTGCGGCCCGGACTGCTGGACCGGATGCACGCCAACGACCCGGTGCTGGCGGGCGAACTCCTCCGGGACGGTGCCGTGCGGCGCCGCAACCGCATCGCCCTCGACTGGACGGGCGCCTGGCGCCTGGACACCGGGGGCGCGGATCACCCGGACCACGAGGCGGCCGAGGTGTCGGTCCGCTTCGACGCGCCCGTCCCCGTACGCCCGCTGCGCCTGGTGGCGGACGGCTTCGGCCTCTCGCGGGGCGAGACGGAACGCCTGCTGGCCGAGGGGAAGCTCGTCTCGCCGGTCCGCCTGACCGGGCGGACATCGACGGACTTCGGCTTTCTGCTGAAGCGATGAGGCGGCGGGGGCCGGTCGTCGACGGACCGGCCCCCGCACCACCGTCAGTGCGCGGCCAGCCGCCCGACGAGCCCGATCGCGCGGGCCAGCAACGCGCGCTCCTCCTCGGTGAGTTCCGCGTCGATCGCGCGGGCCAGCCAGTCGGCCCGGCGCTCCCGCTCCTCCTCCAGGAGCGCGCGCCCGGCGTCCGACAGCTCGACCAGGCTCTTGCGGCCGTCGGTGGGGTGGGCGCGGCGGGTGATCAGCCCCTGGTCCATCAGCAGCCCGACCGCGCGCGCCATGGACTGCGGCCGCACCCGCTGGTTGGCGGCGAGCTCGCTGGTGGTCAGCGCGCCGTTGCGGTCCAGTTCGCCGAGCACGGCCACCTGGCCGAGCGGCATCTGGTCCTCAAGCTTCACGCGGCGGGTGAGCTTGCCCATCGCTGTGCGCAGCTCGGCGGCGATGGAGGCGGATTCCGGGAGGGGCATACCGCACTTTAACGCGGGGTCGGAATCAGGACAGCGGCATGGGCAGCAGAGCTGCGCAGCACAACTGTTCAGCGCAACTGCTCAGCCTTACTGAACAGCATTGCTGTAGAGTTCTCGCTGCCGGGTCCCGCGCCACCGTCGTCGCAGCCGGACCGCGGCACGCGACAACGGGAAGGACTCCCATGACCGCCATCACTTCCGTCACCGGCCGCCGCGTCCTGGACAGCCGGGGCAATCCCACCGTCGAGGTGGACGTGGTCCTGTCGGACGGCTCGCTCGGCCGGGCCGCGGTCCCCTCCGGGGCGTCGACCGGCGCCCGCGAGGCCGTGGAACTGCGCGACGGCGACCCGGCCCGCTGGCACGGCAAGGGCGTCGACCGGGCCGTGGGCCACGTCAACACCGAGCTCTCCGCGGCCGTCATCGGCCGGGACGCGGAGGACCAGGCCGGGCTGGACGCCGCGCTCGTCGCGGCCGACGGCACCGCCACGAAGTCCCGGCTGGGCGCCAACGCGATCCTGGGCGTCTCGCTGGCCGCCGCCAAGGCCGCCGCCGCCGCGCACCGCCTGCCGCTCTACCGCTACCTGGGCGGGTCGGACGCCCGGCTGCTGCCCGTCCCGATGATGAACATCGTCAACGGGGGCGCCCACGCCGACAATCCGCTGGACTTCCAGGAGTTCATGATCGCCCCGATCGGCGCGGAGACCTTCGCCGAGGCGGTCCGCATGGGCTCGGAGGTCTTCCACACCCTGCGCCGCGACCTGCTCGCCGCCGGCCACTCCACGGGTGTCGGCGACGAGGGCGGCTTCGCGCCGTCCCTCCGTACGGCGGAGGAGGCGCTGGACTTCGTCGTGGCGGCCGTCGAGCGCACGGGGTACCGGCCGGGCGCGGACATCGGCCTGGTCATGGACCCGGCGACGTCGGAGTTCTTCCGCGACGGGGTGTACGCATACGCGGGCGAAGGCGTACGCCGCACCCCGGCGGAGCACGCGGACTACCTGGTGAAGCTGATCGACGCCTACCCGGTCGTGTCGGTCGAGGACGCGATGGCCGAGGACGACCTCGACGGCTGGCGCGAGCTGACCGCCCGCGTCGGCGACCGCTGCCAGCTCACCGGCGACGACGTGTTCTGCACCAACGACGCGCTGCTGCGCGAGGGCATCGCCTCCGGGGTCGCCAACTCGATCCTGGTGAAGGTCAACCAGATCGGCACCCTGACGGAGGCGATGACCACGGTCTCCACCGCGCACCGCGCCGGCTACACGGTCGTCATGTCGCACCGCTCGGGCGAGACCGAGGACACCACGATCGCGGACCTGGCGGTCGCCACGGGCTGCGGCCAGATCAAGACCGGCTCCCTGTCCCGGTCCGACCGCACCGCGAAGTACAACCAGCTGATCCGTATCGAGGAGGAGCTGGGCGCGGGCGCCCGGTACGCGGGCACGGAGGCGCTGCGCGCCCGGTAGGGGTGACGGGACCCTGGCGGCCCTCGCCGCAGGCGCGTAGCATCCGGTCGGTCTCGGCCCCATGAGCCCCACGAGCCGCGTGGGCCACGGGAGTTACGTCCACATGACCCCAAGGGGGACCAGGATGTCAGCGCTTCCCACGATCATCGTCGTCGTCTTTCTGGCCCTGCTGGTGATCTGGATCATCTCGGCGTTCACGGGCGGGCGCGGCAACGGCCGCTGACCGCGCCGGGCCGGCCGCTCGGCGCCCGGGGTGTCCGGCCCGGCCCACCGGACCCGGAACTGCCGACCGGCCGCCGGGAGCTCACCGAAGCGCAGTGAGGGCGGGGTCGGCCGGGTACGTCCCGGCCTCCGTCCGAAGGACCTCCGCGCAGATGCGGGCGACGTCCTCCCACTCGGGGTGGATCTCGCGGACCGCCGGGTCCGTGCGAGGAGTACCTGGCGCCGGTGACCGCGAAGCTGGTGGACTTCTTCCGGAAGCACATGGGGTGGGACGAGGCCCGGGAGGCAGAGGGTGAGCACGGTGATCGTGCCGTTGGCGGCGGAGTACGCGGAGCAGGTGCTCGCGATCTACCAGGCGGGGATCGACGAGGGCAACGCCACCTTCGAGACGGAGGCCCCGTCCTGGGCCGCGTTCGACACCGGCAAGCTGCCCGGGCACCGGTTCGCCGCCCTGGACGCGGCGGGGGCGGTGCTGGGCTGGGTCGCGGCGACCGCGGTCTCGGACCGGTGCGCGTACGCGGGAGTGGTCGAGCACTCCGTCTACGTCCACCCGGACGCCCGCGGCCGGGGGATCGCCTCCGCGCTGCTCGGGGCGCTGACCGACTCCACGGACCGGGCCGGGATCTGGACCGTCCAGTCCGGCATCTTCCCGGAGAACACCGCCAGCCTGGCCGTGCACCGGCGCGCCGGCTTCCGGGTCATCGGGACCCGGGAGCGGATCGGACGCCATCACGGTGTCTGGCGCGATGTCGTCCTGGTGGAGCGCCGCAGCCCGGCGATCGGCTGAGCCGTAGGCCCCCGCTTCCGGGGCACACGCCTTCCATGACCTCATCGTGGAGTGGAGCGCGGGGCCGCCTGGTCCTGGCCGGGTGCGCACTGCTGGTGCTGACCGCCTGCGGGCACGGTGACGGGCCCAACGGCGGCGCGGGCGGGCCGGAGGCGGACTTCCGGACGGTCTCCCTCGCGCAGGGCGCCCGGCTCGTCATCACCACCCAGGGCGGAGTGCGCGTCGTCGGGACGGACGGCGACCGCGTCACGGTGGACGACTCGGTCCTCGCCCACGGGGACGATGCCCACGGCGACGACGGGGACGGGGCCACCTACACGCTCGACCTGCCCTGCGACGAGGGCGCCGAGCGCGACGACCGGGCCCGGGACAACTGCGGCGGCATGCCCCTCGTGCGCGTCCCCGCCGGGGTCGCGCTCACCGTGCGGGCGCGGAACGCCGGGATCGACGTCAGCGAGGTGCGGGGCGGGCTCAGCCTCAGCACCGTCAACGGCGACGTCACCGTCCAGGACTCCGGCGCGAAGGACGCCGTCCAGCACCTGGTGACCCGGAACGGGTCCGTCCGCGCGACCGGTCTCCGGGGTCTCCACGTCGACGCCGAGACGGTGAACGGCGACGTCGACCTGGGGTGCGCCACCTCGCCGGACACGCTCAGCGGCGTGACCCGCAACGGCTCCGCGCGCGTCACGCTCCCGGCCGGCACACCCTCGTACGCGACCGACGCGCACACCGTCAACGGCCGCTCGACCTCGGACATCCCGGTCGCCGAGCGCTCGGACCACGCGCGCCGGCTCACTCTGCGCACGGTCAACGGCGACACGGAGGCCCGGCGGGGCTAGGGGGCGTCTTGCGTCAAGCCAGGAAATTCCGGACCATCGACCGTATATTCGTAAAATGCGCTTTGTGGACATCGCGCCGTTCCTCCACGCCCGGCCGGGAGCCGTGGGGTGAGGGATCCCGGAAGGCTTGAGGCGCTGCGGCTGGCGGGGCTGACCGCGGCGGCCGATCCCGGCATGGACCGGTTCGCGAGGCTGGTCACGCGCCTGCTGCGCGTCCCGGTGTCGCTGGTCTCGCTGCTGGAGCCCGACCGGCAGGTGTTCCCCGGCATGGTCGGGATGTCCGGCCACTGGGCGGCCCGGCGCGAGACCCCGCTCAGCCACTCCTTCTGCCAGCACGTCGTCGCGGACGGCGGCCCGCTGGTCCTCAGCGACACCCGGGCGCACCCCCGTACCTGCGCCAGCCTCGCCATCCCCGATCTCCAGGTGATCGCGTACGCCGGTATGCCGCTCACCGACGCCGACGGACACGTCCTGGGCTCGCTCTGCGCGATCGACCACCGGCCCCGGGAGTGGACGGCGGACGAGCTGCACGACCTGGAAGACCTCACCGCCGCCTGCTCGATGGAGCTGCGGCTGCGGATCGCTTCGGAGCTGATCCAGCGGGACCGCGACCACGCCGGTCTCCTGCTGCGCGCCTCGATCGAGCTCGCCCACGCCCGCGATCTCACGGACCTGACCCGCCGCCTCCGCCACCTGTTCCAGGGGCCCGCCGAGCCCGCCTTCGTGGGCCTGCTGCTCGCCGACGGCCAGGGGCTGTGGCGGGTGATCGACCCGGACGACGTACGGCCGGTGGAGAGCTCCCTCCACCGGCTCGGCCGGGACGCGCCCTTCCCCAGCGCGCAGGCCATGCGGGAGCAGCGCACGGTCTTCGTCCCGGACCGCGCGGCACTGGTGGCCGGCTTCGCGCCCGAGGCCGTCGCCGGCTACGACTCGCTGGGCCTCCAGTCCGTGCTGTGCGTCCCGTTGCCGAACGGCCACGGCGTGCTGACGTGGTGCTGGTCCCGCCCGCACGTCATGGCGCCGACCGAGGAGGCGGTGCTCACCACGGTGGCCGGATATGTGAGCCAGGCCGTGGAGCGCACCCGCTTCGTGGCGAACCGGCTCAGCACCGCGGAGCAGCTCCAGGCCGCGATGCTGACGGAGCTGCCGGACGTGCCCGGCCTGGACATGGCGGCCCTGTATCTGCCCGCCGCCGACCAGGACATGGTGGGCGGGGACTGGTACGACGCCTATCCGCTGCCCGCGTCCCTCATGATCTCGATCGGTGACGTGATCGGCCACGACGTCCGGGCCGCCACCGTGATGGGCCAGATCCGCAGCATGCTCCGCCAGGCCAGCCTGGACGACCCGGCCCGTTCACCCGCCGCCGCGCTGCACGCCATCGACAAGGCCATCGGCGTCCTGCCCCTCGGCATGGGCGCCACGGCGGTCCACGCCCGCCTCGACCTCGATGCCGGCCGCTGGCGCCTGACCTGGTCCAACGCCGGACACCCTCCGCCGCTCCTCTACACCCCGGGCGCGGGCGTCGCGCCCCTGTCCGGCCACGACCTCCTCCTGCTCGGCCTGCCGGACGCCCCGCCCCGCCACGACCACACCCACGACCTGCCCCCGGGCAGCGTGCTCCTCCTCTACACGGACGGCCTGGTCGAACGCCGCGACACGGACATCGACGCGAGCACCACGCACACGGCCGCGCTCCTCTCCCGCCACGCCGACAAGCCCCTCCCCCTCCTCCTCCAGGCCCTCTCCACCGGCCTCGCGGAGGTCCCGCAGCGGGACGACGTGGCGGTGCTGGTGGTGCGGGTGACGCGGCCCGGCAGGTGACGGGCGACGAACCGCCGTCCGAGCGATCACGAGGGGAAGGCCACACGGGCCACCCGGGGTCCGAGCCGCGCACCGGCGGGAAGACCGTGTGCGCCGAACTCGCGCTACAGGCGCGCCCGCACCGGCTGGGCGCGAGCCGTCACGCGTCCGACCGGACGACCACCACTCGCCGCCCACGCGTGTGACCCGCCCGGCTGTCCGCGTGCGCCTGCGCCGCCTCCGCGAGGGCGTACGACTTCTCGACGGGGATGTGGAGCCTCCCCCGCTCGATGAGGTCCACCGCCTCCGCGAGCGCGTCCGGCACGCTCCCGGCCACGCCGGAGAAGCGGACGCCGAATTCCGGGGCGCCGAGATCGGCGATGGTGATCACCCTGCGCGGATCGCCCGTCAGCGCGACGAGTTCGGGGATCACGCCCGACCCGGCCAGATCGAGCGCCGCGTCGACCCGGCCGAGCCGCCGCACCCGCTCGGCCCAGCCATCCCCGTACGTCGTGGCGAGCGCGCCCAGCCCGCGCAGGTAGTCCTGGTTCGCGGCGCCGCCCGTGCCGATGACCGCGATGCCCCGGTCGCGGGCGATCTGGAGCACCGCCGACCCGACACCCCCGGACGCCCCGCTCACCAGCAGCGTCTCGCCCGGCCGTACGCCGACCTGGCCGATGACGCGCAGAGCGGTCTCCACCACGGACGGATACCCGGCCGCCTCCTCGAACGTCAGCCCCTCGGGCATCCGGGCCCAGGCCGACAGCACGGCGAACTCGGCGTAGGTGTCGGCCCCTTCGCCGAACACGCGGTCGCCGGTCTCCACGCCCTCGACATCCTCACCGACCTCGTCCACGACCCCGGCGGCGTCCAGCCCGACGCCGGCGGGCAGCACGGTCGGATGGGCGCCCAGGACCTGGCCCTCACGGACCCTCCAGTCGACGGGGTTCACGCCTGCCGCCCGCACGGCGATACGTATCCGGCCGGGACCCGCGTGGGGCTCCTCGGCGTCGATGAGGCGCAGGACGTCGGGGCCGCCGAACTCGGCGAAGCTCACTTTCTTCATGCCGGGGACCGTAACACTAACGGGTAGCGTTTTGAAACGGTTACGGATACGTACCTGCTAGCGTGAGCGCATGACCGTGCAGTCCGGGCGCCGTGAGCGCAAGAAGGCCGCGACCCGCCAGAAGATCGCCGACACCGCCCTGCGGCTCTTCCTGGAACGCGGATACGACGCGGTGGGCATCCGGGACATCGCCGCCGAGGCGGACGTGGCCGTCACCACGCTCTTCTCCCACTTCGCCTCGAAAGAGGCCCTCGTGTTCGAGCAGGACGCCGACTTCGAGCACCGCCTCGCGCAGGCGGCCACCGACCGCGCACCGGACGAACCGCTCATGGCCTCGCTGCGCCGCGAGATCCACGCGATGGTCCGGCACTGCACGGCGGACGGCGCCGCCCCCCTCTGGCGGATGATCGACGGATCGGCCTCGCTGCGGGAGTACGAGGAGTCGATGAGGCTTCGGCACGCGGAGTCACTGGCGACGGCCATCGCCGCCGACCCCCGGCTGTCCCGGACCCCGACGGCCTGCCGGACGATCGCCAGATTCGTGGTCGACGCTCACGCACTGGCCCGCGAGGCGGCCGATCCGGAGGCCGCGGTGGACGAGATCTTCGGGATGATCGAAGCGGCCTGGGAGGTCACGGGCCCCTGAGGGACCCGTCCGACACCACCACCATCACCCCGCGAGGTCGCGCCGCAGCGTGAACCAGGCCGTCGGGAACGGGTTCGTGCCGGGTGTCACGTCGGTCAGCCGCCAGCCCGTGAACCGGGTCTCCAGCTCATCGGCGGTGACGCCGGAGATCGGGTCGTCGAAGGCCTCGGGGCCGTAGCCGAACATCAGCAGCGTCGCCCCCGGGGCGGCCCGCTCCGTGAGGCCGGCGGCGTACGCGTCGCGGCGGTGCGCGGGGATGCCGCAGTAGCAGCTCAGGTCGAAGAACAGGTCGTACGGGCCGGGCGCGCCCACCCCGTCGAGCCGGGTGGCGTCCCCGCAGAGGATGTCGACGTCGGCACCGGCCGCCTCGGCCCGCTCCCTCGCCCCCCGCACCGCACGGTCGACCAGGTCTACGGCGGTCACCCGCCAGCCGTGCCGGGCCAGATACACCGCGTTGGTCCCCATGCCGCAGCCGAGCTCCAGGGCACGTCCCGGACGCGGCGCGCCGGGCCCCTCCACCAGGGCGATCAGCTCGGGCGGGGTGACGCCGGTGTCCCAGGGCGGGGCGTCGTCCCGGTAGTAGTCCTCCAGCATGCGTCGTACGGCGGCCTCCTGGTCGAGTTCGGCGGCCGTGTGGGGCTCCCTCATCGCTCCTCCAGAATACTAGAGTCGAACTTTAGTGTTCGACTCTAGATATAGGCTCGGAGCATGGACAGCGTCAAGGGAACCGGCTCGCGGAACGCCAAGCGCCCCGACGGGCGGGCGGAGCGTTCACGGCTCACCCGGGAGAAGATCGTCACGGCGGCACGGGAGTTGTTCGTCGCGCGGGGGTACGGGGCGACGAGCCTCCAGGAAGTGGCGGACCGCGCCGGAGTGGCCGTCCAGACCGTGTACTTCGTGTTCCGGAACAAGCGCGCGCTGTTCAAGGACGTCGTCGACACGACGATCGCGGGCGACGCCGAACCGGTCGCCACGATGAACCGGGACTGGTTCCGCGACGCCTGCGCCGAACGCACCGCTCAGGGGCAGCTGAGCGCCCATGTCCGGGGCGTACGCGAGATCCTGGGCCGGGTCGCACCGATCATGCCGGTCATCGCGACGGCCTCGGCCACGGATCCGGAGATCGCCGCGGAGTGGACCTCGGACCCGGACCCGCGTTACGTCGTCCAGCGCGCGGCGGCCGGGGAACTGGTCCGTAAGCCCGGCATGCTCCCCGGCGTCGACGCGGACCGCGCCGCCGACCTGCTCTACGGGCTGCTCAGCCCGGAGTTGTACCTGGTCCTCGTCCGCGACCGGGGCTGGACGCCCGACGCCTGGGAGGAATGGGCCCGTACGACCCTGACCGCCCAGCTCTGCGGCGGGGCCGGGTAACCGACCGGGCCGGGCGCCGCGCAAGTCGTACGGCTCAGCCGCCCTGCCCCGCGCTGCCGATCGGGCCGACCCGCACCGGCTCGCCGGACCCGTCCGTGACGGGCAGCGAGGGCTTGCCCGGCCAGGGGAGGGTGACCGGCTTCGTCTCGTTGGGCGGGGTCACCACCAGGCCGGTGATGCGGACGCCGGAGCCTCCCGTCTCGTTCAGCGGGTAGGTGACGGAGAAGGCGATCGTCTTCCCGGTCTTGAGCACGTACGGGTCTCCGGGCGCGCCCTTGCGCTCGGCGGACAGTGTTCCCGCGTTGGTCTTCAGGTCGACGCCCGCGAAGCCCGCGATCACACAGTCCTGGCCGCCGGTGTTCTTCATCTCCACCGCGACGGTCCCGTCGCGGTCGCCGTCGATGAAGTTGTCGATCGCCGTGATCTTCAGCCCGTCGGTGCGGCACTTGGCGGCCGTGCCCTGATCGTCGGTCCCGGTCCCGGCAGAGTCGTCCTTCCCGCCTGAACTCGCCTCAGGGGAAGCCGAGTCCGTGCCTCCCGAGTCCGAGCCACCCGAGGCCGGAGCCTCGCTGGACGGGGACGCGGTCGCCACGTTCGACGGGTCGGTCCGCGCTGCGGCGTCGTCGTCGTTCTGGCAGGCCGTGAGCGACAGGCCCGCGACGACGGCCAGGGTGGCGAAGGTGACCTTGTGTGTGCGCATCGTTTCGTCCTCGGTATCCGTTGAGCGAACGCTTCCGCTCAGCAAGTACCCTCCGGGACGGGAATACGTTGCGCCCAACCGGTGGCTAATACACCCTTGTTACACAGCCGGCGGACAGGCGAAGGGGCCCGCGCGAACCTCGCGCGGGCCCCTCGTACGGACGACTACGCCCAGGTGATCAGCCGCTTCGGCTGCTCCAGGATCGCGGCGATGTCCGCCAGGAACTTGGAGCCCAGCTCGCCGTCGATCAGACGGTGGTCGAACGACAGCGCCAGCGTGGTGACCTGACGGGGCTTCACCTTGCCCTTGTGGACCCACGGCTGGAGCTTGATCGCGCCGACCGCCAGGATCGCGGACTCGCCCGGGTTGAGGATCGGCGTGCCGGTGTCGACGCCGAAGACGCCCACGTTGGTGATGGTCACCGTGCCGCCCGCCATCGCGGCCGGGGACGTCCTGCCGTCCCGGGCCGTGGCGACCAGCTCGCCCAGGGACGCGGCCAGCTGCGGCAGCGTCTGGTCCTGGGCGTCCTTGATGTTCGGGACGATCAGGCCGCGCGGAGTGGCGGCGGCGATGCCCAGGTTCACGTAGTGCTTCTGGACGATCTCCTGGTTCGCCTCGTCCCAGACCGCGTTGACCCCGGGGTTCCGCCTGATCGCGACCAGGAGGGCCTTGGCGATGACGAGGAGCGGGTTGACCCGCACCCCCGCCATGTCCTTGTCCTCCTTCAGCTCCGCCACGAGCTTCATCGTGCGCGTCACGTCGACGGTCACGAACTCGGTGACGTGCGGAGCGGTGAACGCGCTGCCGACCATCGCCTGCGCGATGGCCTTGCGGACGCCCTTGACCGGGATACGTGTCTCACGGGCACCGGCCGGAATGGGCTCCGCAGCCGGAACCACCGGCTCCACCGAGGGCGCCGAAGGGGCCACCGGCTCCGAAGGGGTCGCCGCCGCGTGCACGTCCTCGCGCGTGATGACACCGCCGGCGCCGGTCGGGGTGACCGTCGCCAGGTCGATGCCCAGGTCCTTCGCGAGCTTGCGCACCGGCGGCTTGGCCAGCGGACGGGCCTCCGGAACCGCGGCCGTGCCCTGGCCGTTCAGCTCGGCCTGCACGGCGGCGGGCGCGGCAGCCGGGGGCGCGGTCTCGGCGCCCTTGCGGGCCCGGCGCTTCGTGGAGCTCTCGGCCACCCCGTAACCCACCAGGACGGGCTGCCGGCCCTTGGGCTCCTCGGCGGGAGCGGCCTCGGCGGGAGCGGCCTCGGGGGCCGGGGCGGCGGCGGGCTCGTCGGCAACGGCGTCACCCGAGCCCGGCGCCACGTCCACCGCGATGATCACCTGGCCCACGTCGACCGTGGTGCCCTCGGGGAAGCGCAGTTCGTGGACGACGCCGTCGAACGGGATCGGCAGCTCGACGGCGGCCTTCGCGGTCTCGACCTCGCAGACGACCTGGCCGTCCGTGACGGTGTCGCCGGGCTGGACGTACCACTTGAGGATCTCGGCCTCGGTCAGTCCCTCGCCCACGTCGGGCATCTTGAACTCACGGAAGCGAGCAGCGTTGGAAGTGTCGGTCATCGTGGTCACGCTCCTCTCTCCTCAGTACGCCAGCGAGCGGTCGACGGCGTCGAGCACCCGGTCCAGGCCCGGCAGGTACTCCTCCTCCAGGCGCGCCGGCGGGTACGGCGCGTGGTAGCCGCCGACCCGCAGCACGGGCGCCTCCAGGTGGTAGAAGCACCGCTCCGTGATGCGGGCGGCGATCTCGGCCCCGGAGCCGTAGAAGACGGGCGCCTCGTGGACGACGACCAGGCGGCGGGTCTTCTCGACGGACGCCTGGATGGTGTCGAAGTCGATCGGGGACATCGAGCGCAGGTCCACGACCTCCACCGACTTGCCCTCCTCCTGGGCGGCCGCGGCGGCCTCCAGGCAGACCTTCACCATCGGGCCGTACGCGGCGAGCGTGAGGTCCGTGCCGGTGCGGGCGACGGCGGCCGCGTGCAGCGCGCCCGGGATGGACTCGGTGTCGACCTCGCCCTTGTCCCAGTAGCGCCGCTTCGGCTCGAAGAAGATGACGGGGTCGTCGCTCTGGACGGCCTGCTGCATCATCCAGTACGCGTCGGACGCGTTGGACGGGGAGACCACCTTCAGCCCCGCGACGTGCGCGAACAGCGCCTCGGGGGACTCGCTGTGGTGCTCGACGGCGCCGATGCCGCCGCCGTACGGGATGCGCACGACGACGGGGAGCTTGATCTTGCCGAGCGCGCGGGCGTGCATCTTCGCGAGCTGCGTGACGATCTGGTCGTACGCGGGGAAGACGAAGCCGTCGAACTGGATCTCCACGACGGGCCGGTAGCCGCGCAGGGCGAGGCCGATCGCGGTACCGACGATGCCGGACTCGGCGAGCGGGGTGTCGATGACGCGGTCCTCGCCGAAGTCCTTCTGGAGGCCGTCGGTGATCCGGAAGACGCCGCCGAGCTTGCCGACGTCCTCACCCATGATGAGGACCTTCGGGTCGGTGTCGAGGGCCTTGCGCAGCGACTCGTTGAGCGCCTTGGCGAGGGACATCTTTTCCACGGCCATGGTTACTTGCCCTCCTCGGCGAACGATGCCTGGTAGGCGGCGAACTCGGCGCGCTCCTCGTCGACGAGCGGGTTGCCGTCGGCGTAGGCGTGGTCGAAGATCGCCATCCGGTCCGGGTCGGGCATCGCCCGTACGGCCTCGCGGACGCGCTTGCCGAGGGTCTCGCTCTCCTCGTCCAGGGCGGTGAAGAACGCCTCGTCGGCCGCGCCCTGCTTCTCCAGGTAGGTGCGCAGGCGCAGGATCGGGTCCTTCGCCTCCCAGGACGCGCGCTCCTCGTCCGCCCGGTACTTCGTCGGGTCGTCCGAGGTGGTGTGCGCGCCCATGCGGTACGTGAACGCCTCGACCAGGGTCGGGCCCTCGCCGCGCCGGGCGCGCTCCAGGGCGGAGCGGGTGACGGCCAGGCAGGCCAGGACGTCGTTGCCGTCGACGCGGACGCCGGGGAAGCCGAAGCCCTGGGCGCGCTGGTAGAGCGGCACCCGGGTCTGCTTCTCGGTGGGCTCGGAGATCGCCCACTGGTTGTTCTGGCAGAAGAAGACGACCGGGGCGTTGTAGACGGCGGAGAAGGTGAAGGCCTCCGCGACGTCACCCTGGCTGGAGGCGCCGTCGCCGAAGTACGCGATCACGGCGGAGTCCGCGCCGTCCTTGGCCACGCCCATGGCGTAACCCGTGGCGTGCAGGGTCTGCGAGCCGATGACGATCGTGTACAGGTGGAAGTTGTTGGTGTTCGGGTCCCAGCCGCCGTGGTTCACACCGCGGAACATCCCGAGCAGATTGGTCGGGTCGACGCCCCGGCACCAGGCCACACCGTGCTCACGGTAGGTCGGGAAGACGTAGTCGTCGTCGCGCAGGGCCCGTCCCGAGCCGATCTGGGCGGCCTCCTGGCCCAGCAGCGAGGCCCACAGGCCCAGCTCGCCCTGGCGCTGGAGGGCGGTGGCCTCGGCGTCGAAGCGGCGGGTGAGGACCATGTCCCGGTACAGGCCGCGCAGTTCTTCCGCGCTCAGGTCGATCGAGTAGTCCGGGTGCTCGACCCGCTCGCCCTCGGGCGTCAGCAGCTGTACGAGCTCGGGCGTCGAACCCTCCGGCGTCTTCGCGGGCGTTTTCGCGGCGCTGGTCCGCTTGCTGCTGCGTCGCGGTTTACGCGCGGCAGCAGTGCTCTCCACGGTCACGTGCGTGCTCCTCCGTCGGTCCGGCCCCCGGGGTCTGCCGGGAGACCAGTGCGGCTCGCCTGTGTCCGTACCCGTGCACGGGGTGGGTGCCGCTCGGTCCGGGAAACAGGCGTGACAGGTGCCCCGGCGAGCGCCCTGTCCAAGGCACGTTACCCAGTGCGTCCCGCAACTGCGAAACCCTCCCTGACCTGCGATTTTGCTTGGATATCCAAGTAAATCGAGGAATTCGGGAAGCCTCGCTGGTCACAGCACTGATCACAGCCTCGCAGGCCGCCGGAACAACGGCACGTTATCCCGCCCGACAGCGGCAGGGAAGGGGTGAGTGTGTGAGACTGCGATTGTGCGCGAAAAAGGAAAAATCACTGTATTTCTACTCGACGATCATGAAGTGGTCCGGCGCGGGGTCCATGAGCTGCTCTCGATGGAGGACGACATCGAGGTGGTCGGCGAGGCCGGTACGGCGGCCGACGCGCTGGTGCGGATTCCGGCGGTCCGCCCCGATGTGGCCGTGCTCGACGTACGGCTGCCGGACGGCAGCGGGGTCGAGGTCTGCCGCGAGATCCGGTCGCAGGACGACTCCATCCACTGCCTGATGCTGACCTCGTACGCGGATGACGAGGCCCTTTTCGACGCGATCATGGCGGGCGCCTCGGGCTACGTGCTCAAGGCGATCCGGGGCAACGAGCTGCTGGCGGCGGTACGGGACGTGGCGGAGGGGAAGTCGCTGCTGGACCCGGTCGCGACCGCGCGCGTGCTGGAGCGGCTGCGGGACGGGAAGCGCGGCCGGGACGACGAGAAGCTGGCGAACCTCACGGACCAGGAACGCAAGATCCTGGACCTGATCGGCGAGGGGCTGACCAACCGGGTGATCGGCGAACGGCTGCACCTCGCCGAGAAGACGATCAAGAACTACGTGTCCAGCCTGCTCTCCAAGCTGGGCATGGAGCGCCGCTCGCAGGCCGCCGCCTACGTGGCCCGGCTCCAGGCGGAGAAGCGCTGAGAGGGGACTTTGGTCCCGGCGAAACGGGGGCCCCGGCCTCTTATCCGGCCCACACGCCCTGGCCGACAGTGGAAGGCATGTCCACCGAGGAACTCCACGCGATCGACCTGCTCGGCCGGGTCCCGTACGGCCGGCTGGCGACCAGCATGCGGGCCCTGCCGATGCTGACGGTGGCCCGGCACATCGTCATCGACGGCCGTGTCGTGCTGCGCATGCACAGCGGGCTCGGCCACCACGGCGCCTGCGACGGCGCGGTCGTGGCCTACGGCGCGGACAACTTCAACACCGCCCCCGTGGGCACCGAGGACCTGTGGTCCGTGCAGTTCACCGGGCCCGCCCGGGTCGTGGAGCCGACCCCCGCACAGCGCGAGCGCTTCGGGCCGCCGCCCGTCGAGGTCAACGGCGAGCCCTTCGCCCCCTCGTACCTCTGGCTCGAACCTCACTTCGTCACGGTACACACTCTGGACTTCCACGCAAGCCGGCAGATCCGCAACGCAGCGTGATCTAACATCTGACGCGTGTCGCGCTCATCTGTCGCCTCCCCGCCGGTTCCCCCGGTCGGCGAGGTGCTCCGCCGCTACCCGGACGCCGGTACGCCGCTCACCTGCGCACCGCTCACCCAGGGCCTGCTCAACCACGGTTACCGGGTGTCCACGACGCGCGGCTCGTACTTCCTCAAGCACCACTCGGACGACACCACCCGCGACCGCGCCACCATCGTCCGCCAGCACCGCGCGACCCGGCGCCTCCAGTCACTCGGAGTACCCGTCGCCCCGCCCGTCCGGGCCCGCGACGGCGAGACCGTCACCGAGATCGCCGGCCGCTGCTACGCCCTCCACCCCTGGGTCGACGGCCTGCACCGGGGCGGCGCCCAGCTCACCCTCGCCCAGTCGACACGGCTCGGGACGCTCCTCGGAGCCGTACACACGGGTCTTGAGCGGGTCATGGCGGCCGAGCGCGACACGGGGACCGGCGGCGGGCATCCGCCCGGGTACGCGAGCCCCGAGGCGGCCGACACCTTCGCGCTGATCGGCGACCTGCTCGCCGCCGCGCGCGGACGCTCCGGACGGGACGCCTTCGACGAGCTCGCCGAGCACCGGCTGCGCGAGCGGCGCACCCTGCTGGAACGGTACGCCGACCACCGGCCGCCCGACCCCGGGGCGCCCGCGACCGGCTGGGTGCACGGCGACTTCCACCCGCTGAACGTGCTCTACCGGGGCGCCGACCCGGTCGCGATCCTGGACTGGGACCGGCTGGCCGTCCAGCCCCGGGCCGAGGAGGCGGTCCGGGCGGCGGCGATCTTCTTCGTGCAGCCGGCCGGCGCGCTGGACCTGGCGAAGGTGCGCGCCTATGCCCGGGCCTACCGGCGAGCGGCCGGGGCGGACGCCGGGGAGCTGGCGGCGGCCGTGCACCGGGTCTGGTGGGAACGGCTCAACGACTTCTGGATACTGCGCTGGCGCTACTGCCTGGACGACCGCAGGGCCGACCCGCAGTTCCCCGCGGTGTCGGCCCTGGCGGTCTGGTGGACCCGTGAGTACGAGGCGGTGCGCGCGGCCTTCACGGGGTGAGCGGGGCCCGGTGAGCGGGGCTCAGTTGCCCGTGCCCGTGCCCGCCGTGCCCGCCGTCGTTCCGGCGGAGGCGCCTTCGGCGACGCCGCCCGGGGCGCCCTCCGAACCCTCGGCCGCACCCTCGCTGGTACCGGTGCTGCCTCCGTCGCTGGTACCCGTGCTGCCGCCGTCACTCGTGCCGGTGCTGCCGCCCTCGGTGGTCGTGCCGGTGTCGCCGGTGTTCCCCGTACTGCCGTTGCTGGAACCGTTGCTGCTGTTCCCGCCGGCGCCGTTGCCGCTTCCGCCGTCGTCCGTACCGCCGTTGTCCGTGCCGCCCGTGCCCGGCTGGGGCGAGCTGGCGGACGGGGACTCGGAGGTCTTGCTCGGGGTGGGCGACGGCGACCAGGTGTCGTCGTCCCAGCCGCCGCCGGTGCTGTCGCCCGGCTGCTGGGTGTCGTCCTGGGTGTCGTCGGGGGTCGGGGTGGGGGAGTCCTCGGTCGGCGTCGGCGCGCTGGAGGTCTCCGTGGGCTGCTTCTCGTGCTTCTGGCCGCCGCCGTTCGCCGCGTTGAGCGCGATGGCCACGCCCGCGCCGATCGCGATCAGGGCGAGCACGACGAACAGCCACAGCTTGCCGCGGCCGCCGCCCTGCCGGGTGGAGCCGCCGTCGTAACCCCCGTCGTCCGGGTTCATCGGCGGCAGGATCGGGGACTGCGAGGTGTCGCCGTGCTGCGGGTAGCCGCCCATGGCGCGCGTGGCGCCGGTCATGCCGCCGGGCGGGGTGCCGGGCCCGTCGTTGAGGACGACCGGGCCGGTGTTCCACGTACCGGTGTGGCCGCCCTGCACCTGGAGCATCTGCAGGCCGTACTGGACCAGGCCGCGCATCTCCTCGGCGCTCTGGAAGCGGTCGTCCGGGTCCTTCGCCAGCGAGCGCATGACGAGCCCGTCCAGCTCCGGCGGCACCGATTCCAGGATCTGCGACGGCGGGACCGGGGTGTCCTGCACATGCTGGTACACCACGGACAGCGGCGTCTCACCCGTGAACGGGGGCCGCAGCGCCAGCAGTTCGTAGAGCAGGCAGCCGGTGGCGTACAGGTCGGAGCGGTGGTCGACGGCCTTGCCGAGCGCCTGCTCGGGGGAGAGGTACTGCGGCGTGCCCATGACCATGCCGGTCTGCGTCATCGTGGACTGCGCGCCGTGCAGCGCGCGGGCGATGCCGAAGTCCATCACCTTGACCGCGCCGGAGTTCGTGATGATCACGTTGGCGGGCTTGATGTCGCGGTGCACGATGCCGTGCTGGTGCGAGTAGGCCAGCGCCTCCAGGACCCCGGAGACGATGATCAGCGCCTGCTCCGGCGGCGGGGCCTCGGCGTTGATCAGCAGGTCGCGGATGGTGCGGCCCTCGACCAGCTCCATCACGATGTACGGCACGGTCTGGCCGGCGACGGTGTCCTCGCCGGAGTCGTACACGGCGACGACCGCGTGGTGGTTGAGCCCGGCGACCGACTGCGCCTCGCGCGTGAAGCGGGCCTTGGAGACCGGGTCCTCGGCGAGGTCGGAGCGCAGCAGCTTCACCGCGACGGTGCGCCCGAGCCGGACGTCCTCCGCCGCGAACACCTCGGCCATGCCGCCCCGGCCGAGCCGGTGGGTCAGCCGGTAGCGTCCGTCGCCGACGACCCCGCCGATGCCCCAGGAATCGGTGCCATCCGGAACGCCGCCGCCGTTTGCTTCGGGTTCGGGTGCCATCAGTCCTCGCCGTCGTATCTGTCCGCGTCTGTCCGCGCGTCCGCGCGTCCGCGGGGTCTCACGGTGCCTTGCTGCGTCGCCGGCTTCGCTGCCGGCCGCATTGCCCCGTCACGCTACAGCCTCGGTAGGACAGGCCGATTCGGCGCCGGACCGGCCATCCAATCGGCTGGCGCGCCGCCGACGCAAATTCCATGCTGATCCTGTAACGCTTCCGAGACGCTTCCAGCGCGTACGGTCACGGAACGGGCACCCGGCTTGACGTGTCGTACCCCTACGGCAGACTTGGCCGGTAATTACGGATGATCGCGTGAGTCGCGCGCCGAATTCCCGGGAGTCGCGCGCCAAGGGGGAAGCAAGTCATGAGCCACGACGGCGGACACGGTTCGCAGGGTCGTTACGCGGGCGGGTCCGTCGCCGGCGGCCGCTACCAGCTGCGCGACCTGCTCGGCGAAGGCGGGATGGCGTCCGTATACCTGGCGTACGACTCCGCCCTCGACCGGCAGGTCGCGATCAAGACACTCCACACCGAGCTGGGCCGCGAGCAGTCGTTCCGCGAGCGCTTCCGCCGCGAGGCCCAGGCCGTGGCCAAGCTCCAGCACACCAACATCGTCTCGGTGTTCGACACGGGCGAGGACGAGCTCGGCGGCGCGCTGATGCCGTACATCGTCATGGAGTACGTCGAGGGGCAGCCGCTCGGCTCCGTACTCGCGGCGGACATCCGCTCCCAGGGCGCGATGCCGGCCGACAAGGCGCTCAAGGTGACCTCGGACGTGCTGGCCGCGCTCGACACCAGCCACGAGATGGGCCTGGTGCACCGCGACATCAAGCCGGGCAACGTCATGGTGACCAAGCGCGGTGTCGTGAAGGTCATGGACTTCGGCATCGCCCGCGCCATGCAGTCGGGCGTGACGTCGATGACGCAGACCGGCATGGTCGTCGGCACCCCGCAGTACCTCTCCCCCGAGCAGGCCCTCGGCCGCGGCGTCGACGCGCGCTCCGACCTGTACTCGGTCGGCATCATGCTGTTCCAGCTGCTGACCGGGCGGCTCCCCTTCGACGCGGACTCCCCGCTCGCCATCGCGTACGCGCATGTGCAGGAGGAGCCGGTCGCCCCGTCCACCATCAACCGCTCGCTGACCCCGGCGATGGACGCCCTCGTCGCCCGCGCGCTCAAGAAGAACCCGAACGAGCGCTTCCCGAGCGCGGCGGCCATGCAGGACGAGATCGCGCGCGTGCTGAGTGCGAGCGGCCACACCGGTGCCCCGGTGATCGTCGGCGACGGCGGCGCACCGGCCAACAGCGGCTCCGGCGTCGGCTCGGCGGTCTTCCCGCCCGTCGACCAGTCCGCACCGGCCCCGCAGAGCGTCCAGACGCCGTACCAGCCGGGCCCGTACCAGTCCCCCGGCCCGTACGGCCCGGCGACGCCGGCGCCCGCCACCAATCCGTCGTACGGCTACCCGCAGACGGCCGCCCCGGCCTACCAGAGCCCGGCGCCGATGCAGCACCAGACGCCCGCGCCGTACACGATCTCCCCGCAGACAACGACGTCCCCGGCCTCGGGCGGCGGCTCCAAGCGGAACATGCCGGTGATCATCGGCTCGATCGTCGTGGCCCTGGTCGCGATCGGCGGCCTGATCACGGTCATCGCGATGAACGGCGACGACAAGGGCGGCGCGGATGCCAAGGCCACCGAGTCCCCGTCCGGCGAGCACCGCGATCCGGAACGGAACCGGACCATGAAGACGGAGGACTGCACGGACGCGTCGGAGGACACCGACGACCCGCAGAAGGTCGACGCCCCGAGCTTCATGTACAAGGACATCCTCTCGGTGCGCTCCTGCGCGGACGCGGCGGGCTGGACGCTCAAGGTGAAGAAGGTCCCGGGCAACGCGTACGCGGAGGACCAGGTCATCAACCAGTTCCCGTCGTCCGGGACCGCGGTGCCCGAGGTCGGCGCGCACTTCGAGCTGGAAATCGCGACGGGGGACCCCGCCTAGGGCCTGGCGGGAGCCATCCGTACGCCTCGTCCGGGATGCCGGTCGTACCGTCGCGTGTGACGGTGGCCGCATGGCTTCGGTACGGCTCCGCGCGCGCTCTTCCCGGGGCGTGGCCTGCCTGGCGCTGACGGCGGCGGCGACCCTGGGGGCCGCCGCGCCGGGCGCCTCCGGGACGCCTTCGCCGTCCCCCTCCGCTTCCCCTTCGCCGGGCGCTGTCCCTCCGCCGGCCGCTTCTCCTTCGCCGGGCGCGTCCCGGTCCGTTGACGCGCAGTCCCCGCTCGCCGGGTGGCCCGCCGGGGCGGGGCGGCAGCGGCCCGGGCGGTCGGCCGCCGAGGTGGCGCGGCAGGACGCGCTGGAGGACCGGGAGCCACGGCCCTCGCCCTCCGAGTCCGCCACCGTGCCGGTCTTCACCCCCGACCCGGCCGACTTCCGCGATCCCCCGCCCGCGGGCCGGCAGGCCCTGAGCGGGACGACCGTGCGGCGGGTCCAGCAGCTGTCGCTCGGCGCGGGAATCGCCCTGGTCGGACTGGGTCTCGGCTTCCTCGCGCTGCGGATGCGCCGCGCCCGCTGACCGTACGGTGCCCCTTCCGCCCTCCTTCCGTACCGCTTCCGTACCGCTTCCGTACCGCTTCCGCGGGGACTTGCGGTGATCAACATACTCGGTATACATACTCAGTATGTCGATCCGTCACGGGCTCCTCGCCCTCCTGGAGCGCGGGCCGCGCTACGGCTCCCAGCTCCGCACCGAATTCGAGTCGCGCACCGGCTCCACCTGGCCGCTCAACGTCGGGCAGGTGTACACGACGTTGAGCAGGCTGGAGCGCGACGGCCTGGTCGTCCAGGACGGCGAGGACGACCAGGGCCACGCCCTCTACTCGATCAGCGACGCCGGGCGCACCGAGCTGCGCGCCTGGTTCGAGACTCCGGTCGACCGCAGCAACCCGCCCCGTGACGAGCTGGCCATCAAGCTGGCCATGGCGGTCGGGGCGCCCGGCGTCGACATCAAGGCCGTCATCCAGGCCCAGCGCCACCACACGGTGAAGGCGATGCAGGACTACACCCGCCTGAAGGCGCGGTCCCTCGCCCAGGCTCCCGCCAACCGCGACGAGGTGGCCTGGCTGCTCGTCGTGGAGCAGCTGATCTTCCAGGCCGAGGCCGAGGCGCGCTGGCTCGACCACTGCGAGGCCCGGCTGACCCGCCTCGCCGAAGCCGCCGCCACGGAGCCGGAGGAGGGCCCGTCCGCGGGCCCGGCCGGCCGCACCGCCGCTCGGCCCTCCGCCCGTTCCCGCACGCGCCGCTGAGTCCGACGCCTCTACATCCACCGTTCCGAGAGGGAACCATGTCCCTGCACGTCCCGTCTCCGTCCGCCCCGCCCCTGCCGGTGGACGCACCGGTGCTCGAACTCCGTTCGCTCACCCGCACCCACGGCACCGGCATCGCCGAGGTGCAGGCGCTGCGCGGCATCAGCCTGTCGGTGCACGCCGGTGAGCTCGTCGCCGTCATGGGCCCGTCCGGCTCCGGCAAGTCCACCCTGCTCACCCTCGCCGGCGGTCTGGACACCGCGAGCGGCGGCCAGGTGATCATCGAGGGCCAGGACATCTCCACGCTCGGCCGCAAGGGGCTCGCCGCCCTGCGCCGCCGAAGCGTCGGCTACGTCTTCCAGGACTACAACCTGATTCCCGCCCTGACCGCCGCCGAGAACATCTCCCTGCCGCGCGAGCTCGACGGCGTCTCGGTCCGCAGGGCCCGCAAGGAGGCCCGCGCCGCGCTGGAGGAGATGAACCTCCTGGAGATCGCGGACCGCTTCCCGGACGAGATGTCCGGCGGCCAGCAGCAGCGCGTCGCCATCGCCCGCGCGCTGGTGGGGGACCGGCGCCTGGTCCTCGCCGACGAGCCGACCGGGGCGCTCGACTCCGAGACCGGCGAGGCCGTACTCGCGCTCCTGCGCAACCGCTGCGACCAGGGCGCGGCCGGCGTGATGGTCACGCACGAACCGCGTTACGCGGCCTGGGCGGACCGGGTCGTCTTCCTCCGGGACGGTTCGATCGTGGACCAGACGCTGACGGTCGGAGCCGATTCGCTGCTGGCCGCCGGGGGAGCCGAGTGAGCCTCTTCACGGGGTGGCGAGCCGCCCTCCGGATCGCCCGCCGCGACGCCCTGCGGGCCAAGGGCCGCAGCGCCCTGGTCGTCGCGATGATCGCGCTGCCGGTCCTCGGGGTGACGGCCGCCGACATCACGTACCGCAGCGCGGAGCTGAGCCCGGCCGAGAAGCTGACGGCCGAGATCGGCTCGGCCGACGCGGTGTACAGCGACGTCGGCCTGGGGCCGATCCAGCAGATGCCCGACGGCGACATGTACGACAGGGCGAGCGGGAAGGAGCCCTTCGAGGAGCCGGAGCCGATCGACATGCGCTCCGTGCTCCCGAAGGGCGTACGGGCGATCAGCGAGCAGTCCGTGTCAGCGACGGTCAGCACCTCGTACGGCATCGCGAGCACCGAGATCATCGAGCTCAGGACTTCGGACCGGATGGCCCGGGGGCGGATCGGCCTCGTCGGGGGCGCGTTCCCGCGCTCCGCCGACGAGCTGGTGGCCACCGAGGCGTTCCTGGAGTCGGCGGGCCTGGAGGTGGGCTCCGGCATCGAGGTGACGACCTCCGGCAAGAAGTACACGATCACCGGCGCGGTCGAACTGCCCGCCGACCTGAGCGCGAAGCAGCTGTACGCGGAGCCGGGCGCGGTGATCGCCCCGTGGGCGGCCCTGGCGAAGCACGACAAGAAGGTGCCGGCGCCCCAGCCGGGCGAGACGCGGTGGCTGGTCGAGGGGGCGGGGGAGGCCGGGATCGTCTGGAAGGACGTGCTAGCCGCCAACAAGGCCGGTGCCCTCGTCACCTCCCGGCAGGTCTTCGAGAACCCGCCGCCGGACTCCGAGATCCCGCTGCTGCGGACGAACCCGCAGTACGCCGCCGACCGCAGCTTCACGTCCGACGAGACCAGCGCCGCCCTGATCACCGTGGTCGCGATGGCGCTCCTGGAGGTCGTGCTGCTGGCCGGACCCGCGTTCGCCGTCGGCGCCCGTCGCTCCCGGCGCCAGCTGGGCCTGCTCGGCACCTGCGGCGGCGACCGGAGCCAGGTCCGCGCGGTCGTCCTCGGCGGCGGTCTGGTCCTCGGTGGCGTCGGCGCGGTCGCCGGTGTCGTGACCGGTCTGGCGCTGACGGTGCTGTTCCGGCCGATGATCGAGGGCTGGGCCGGTCACCGTTTCGGCTCCCTCGCGCTGCATCCCGCCGAACTCCTGGTCATCGCCGTGCTCGGTCTGGTCACCGGCCTGCTGGCGGCGTTCGCCCCGGCGATCGTGGCCGGCCGCCAGTCGGTGCTGGAGTCGCTGACCGGACGGCGCGGGGTGCGCCGGAGCTCCCGGGTACTTCCGATCACGGGCGCCTGTGTGCTCGCGGTCGGGGTGCTCATCGCGGTCTACGGGGGCACCAGCGGCAACTCCACGCTGGTCGCCGGCGGCTCGGTCGTCGCCGAGCTGGGCCTGCTGGCCTGTATCCCGGTGATCGTCGGGCTGCTGGGCCGGCTCGGGCGCAGGCTCCCGCTGTCGCCCCGGATGGCGCTGCGGGACGCGGCCCGCAACCGGGGCCGTACCGCTCCGGCGGTGGCTGCCGTGATGGCAGCGGTCGCGGGGTCCGTCGCCATCGCGACGTACATGTCCAGCAGCCTGGCCGAGTCCGACTACGCCTACATGCCGATGCTGACCAAGGGCACGATCGCCCTGACGGCCGGTGATCCCGAGGCCGCCGAGCGGCTTCCGGCGGCCCGTGCCGCCGTCGAGCACGACATGGCGGTGACCGGCGCCCGGGCCGACATCTCCCGGGTCTGGGCGGGCAGCGACTGCAACGTCTACTACGAGGACGAGAACAGCGGCTGCGGCTCCCTCTCGCTGGTCAAGCCGACCGGCAAGGGCCACACCTGCCCGCTCGACACCAAGGGCGCCAAGGAGCTGGCCGCACGGCTCTCCGCCGACGAGCACCGCGCGATGATGCGGACCCCCGCCTGCGTGGACGTGCACAACTCCACCGGGTCCTTCAGCTACGACTCCGACAACATCGTCGTCGGTGACGCGGCGCTGCTCGGCACGTACGTGAAGCTGGACGATCCGGCGGCGGCCGCCGCGCTGAAGGCCGGCACCCCGGTCCTGCTCAACGAGGCGTACGCGGAGAACGGCGAGGTCACCCTCAAGACCGTCCACACGTACAACGCCAAGGACAAGAAGAACCGCGCGCTGCACCCCGGGCCCGCCCGGAAGACGAAGGACCGGCTGAAGGTGTACATCGCGAAAGCCGAGTACGCCACGACGCCCGGCATCCGCATGATCCTCCCGCAGCGGACCGCCGAACGCCTCGGGCTGCACACGCAGCCGCTCGGCAGTGTGTACGCCGTCGCCCACGACCCCACGGAAGCGGAGAACCAGCGGGTCTCGGCGGCGATCGACCAGGCCGGGGGCGGTCTGTGGGTGCAGACCAACTCCGGGCCCAACGACCGGGGCAGCACGATCCTGCTGATCCTCACCCTGTTCGCCGGGGTAGTGACGCTGGGCGCCGCCGCGATCACGACCGGCCTGGCCAAGGCGGACGCGGAGGCCGACCTCACCACGCTCAGCGCGGTCGGCGCGCCCCCGCGCGTACGGCGCTCCCTCTCCGGATTCCAGTGCCTGGTGGTGGCGCTGACCGGGGTGCTGCTCGGGACGGCGGCGGGTCTGGTGCCCGCGGTGGCGCTGCGGCTGGTCGATCTGCGCGAGGCGATGGAGTACATGCGGCAGCAGCCCATGGAGTCCGCGTACACGCCGATCGTGCTGCCCTGGGCGACCATCGGCCTGCTGGCCGTGGCGGTCCCGCTGCTGGCGGGCGGCCTCGCGGCGCTCTTCACCCGCTCCCGGGTGGCCCTGGCGAGGCGGGCCGGCTGAGCGGCTGCGCTATTCGGTGCCCCCGGGGCGGTGGATCAACCGTTTCCGGGGGCACCACAGTGTTGAAGACCATGTGTGCGAGACAATGGCGGCATGGAGATGCCGAGGAATGAACGGTCGCAGGAGCACCCCCAGGTCCTCGTAGTGGGGCAGGACGGCATGGCGATCGGCGGCGGTGGCACTGACGACGAGTCGCGGGAGGTCCCGGTGACGGAGATGGTCGAGCAGCCCGCGAAGGTCATGCGGATCGGCAGCATGATCAAGCAGCTCCTGGAGGAGGTCAGGGCCGCTCCTCTCGACGAGGCGAGCCGGGTGCGGCTCAAGGAGATCCACGCCGGTTCCGTGAAGGAGCTGGAGGACGGCCTCGCGCCGGAGCTGGTGGAGGAGCTGGAGCGGCTGTCCCTGCCGTTCACCGAGGACTCGGTCCCCTCCGAGGCAGAGCTGCGGATCGCCCAGGCCCAGCTGGTGGGCTGGCTGGAGGGCCTGTTCCACGGCATCCAGACCGCGCTGTTCGCCCAGCAGATGGCGGCCCGCGCCCAGCTGGAGCAGATGCGCCGCGCCCTGCCGCCCGGCAGCGGCCCGGAGGAGGACGGCGGAATCGACCCGCACGGCCCGGTCCGCTCGGGGCCGTACCTGTAACCGACCACGTACGAGAGAAGGGCCCGGCACACAGCGGTGTGCCGGGCCCCTTCCGTACGCTCGCGTGCGCTCAGACGCCCGTCGGCGGCTGGAGCAGCACCTTGCCGATGTGGGTGCTGGACTCCATGACGCGGTGGCCCTCGGCGGCGTCCCGCATCGGCACCGTCCGGTCGACCACCGGCTTCACGACACCCTCCTCGATGAGCGGCCAGACGTGCTCGCGGACGGCCGCGACGATCGCCGCCTTCTCGGCGAGCGGGCGCCCGCGCAGCGAAGTCGCGGTGACGGCAGCCCGCTTGTTGAGCAGCATGCCGAGGTTCAACTCGCCCTTGGCACCGCCCTGGAGCCCGATGATCGCGAGCCGGCCGTTGACGGCGAGCGCCTGCACGTTCCGGTCGAGGTACTTCGCGCCCATGATGTCGAGGATGACGTCCGCGCCGGCCCCGGCCGTGGTCTCGCGGATCTCCTCCACGAAGTCCTGCTCGTGGTAGTCGATCAGGATGTCCGCGCCCAGCTCGGCGCAGCGCGCCAGCTTGTCGGGGCTGCCGGCCGTCACGGCGACCCGGGCGCCGACCGCCTTGGCGAGCTGGATCGCCATCGTGCCGATGCCGCTGGACCCGCCGTGCACCAACAGGGTCTCGGCGGGGCGCAGATGGGCCACCATGAACACGTTGGACCAGACCGTGGCCGTCACCTCGGGCAGCGCCGCGGCCCGCACGAGGTCGAGACCCTTGGGCACGGGGAGGAGCTGGCCCGCCGGAACGGCGACCTTCTCCGCGTAACCGCCGCCCGCGAGGAGTGCGCATACCTCGTCGCCGACGGCCCAGCCGGTGACCCCGGGCCCGACGGCGGAGACACGGCCGGAGCACTCCAGGCCCGGGTAGGGGGAAGCTCCCGGCGGCGGGTCGTAGAAGCCCTGGCGCTGGAGCACATCGGCCCGGTTGACCGCACTGGCCACGACGTCGACGAGGACTTCGCCGTCGCCGGGGACGGGATCGGGCACCTCGGCCCAGACGAGCGCCTCGGGGCCACCGGGTTCGGGGATCGTGATCGCATGCATGGCCGCGAGGCTACTCCGTGGGCGGGGCGGTCTCAGGAACGCGGGACGCCCTGGTGCGGCGGGTGGGTGGGCGGCTCGTTCGAGGCGCGGACGATGGTGATCAGGCGGTCCGTCAGCTGCAAGGGGCTCGCCGCCGGGTCGTCGTAGCCGAGCAGCCGGTGGCCCCGCAGCACGTTGACGACGAGGTCGTCGGTCTCCCGCACGCTCTTGCCGACCTCGCTCTTTATCACCGGCCGTTCGACCAGATCGAGGCCGCTGCCCTGCTGGATGAGGTCCTCCATGACCGTGCCCGCGCTGGGGCTGAGCACGGAGAGGCCGAGCAGCCGGCCCGCCGCGCTGGCACTGGTGATGACGGCGTCCGCCCCGGACTGCCGCAGCAGCGGGGCGTTCTCCTCCTCGCGGACCGCGGCGACGATCTTCGCTCCCCGGTTGAGCTGGCGGGCGGTCAGTGCGACCAGCACCGCGGTGTCGTCGCGCTGGGTGGCGATGATGACCTGTCGGGCCTTCTGAAGCTCGGCGCGGAGCAGCACATCGCTGCGCGTGGCGTCCCCGACGACCCCGGTGAAGCCTTCGGCGTTGGCGACCTCGATCACCTTGGACTGCGGGTCGACGATGACGATCTGTTCCTTGCTCAGCCCGGTGGCGCACAGGGTCTGGATGGCCGAGCGGCCCTTCGTCCCGAACCCGACGACGACAGTGTGGTCACGCAAGTTGGTTCTCCAACGCTTCAGCCGGAAGTCCTCCCGGGTCCGCTCCGTGAGGACCTCAAGGGTGGTGCCGACCAGGATGATGAGGAAGAGCACACGCAGCGGTGTCACGAGCACCACATTGGTGAGACGGGCCCCGTCGCTGTACGGGGTGATGTCGCCGTACCCGGTGGTCGAGAGGGTGACCGTCGCGTAGTACACCGAGTCCAGCAGGTCGACCTTGCCGTCGGCCGCGTCGTGGTAGCCGACCCGGTCGACCCAGACGATGAACACGGTGATGGCCAGCACCATCAGAGCCATCATCAGCCGCTTGGCGACCTGACGCGCCGGCCCGTCCACGACCCGGCGCGGAAGCATCACCCGGGTGGGGACGACCTGTTCGCCGGCCCGCCTGGCCATCGCGTCATGGCCGGGAAGTTTCACGTGAAACACCCTTCAGTCCACGGCGTCGCCGAGGCCCACGGTAGATCGAGGATCTCCACCTCGGTGCCGGACCGTACCCCGCCCGGCTCCACGACGGCCAGCCCGTCTGCGGCGGCGATCCCGCGCAGCATGGCGGGACCGTTGTAGTGCAGTGGTACGACGTGCTCTGCCCCGCCCGCGGTTCCGGGTTCTCCGGCCGCACGGTGGACCACGGGCACCAGCCGGGTGTCGTGTGGATGCCCGTGCACATCGTCGCGCACGGCTGCCAGGTACGGGTCGTCGGGGGTGCGCCCGGCCAGTCCGCCGAGGAGCGGCCCGGCAAGGGTGAGCAATCCGGAGACGGCGGCCAGCGGGTTGCCGGGCAGCCCGACGAGCCAGGGCCCGTCGGAGGGGAGCCGGGCCAGCAGCATCGGGTGGCCGGGCCGCACGGCGACCCCGTCGACCAGGAGCTCGGCCCCGATCCGGCCGAGGACGCGGTGGACGTGGTCGACGGGCCCGGCGGCGGTGCCGCCGGTCGTGACGATCAGGTCGGCCCCGGAGTCGGTGAGCGCCTTCCACAGGGCCTCCGCGTCGTCGCCGAGGCGCTGCGGTGGCGTGACCTCGGCGCCCAGCGCGTGTACCCAGGGCCCGATCATGGGGCCCAGCGCATCGCGGATCAGCCCGTCGTGCGGCAGCCCGGCGGTCAGCAGTTCGTCGCCGAGGACCAGGACGTCGATGCGCGGCCGGGCGCGGACGGGCAGCTCGTCGTACCCGGCGGCCGCCGCGAGGCCGAGCACGGCGGGCGTGACGACCGTGCCGGGCGGGAGCAGGATCTCCCCCGACCGGCATTCCTGGCCGCGCGGCCGGATGTCCTGCCCCTGGCTCACGGAACGCTGCGCGTACAACATGCCCTTCGCCTCGTCGGCCTGCGCGTGCTCGCTGCGGATGACGGCGGTGACCTCGGCGGGGATACGGGCACCCGTGGCGATGCGCACGGCTTCCCCGTCGGCCGGCGGAGCGGGCACGCCGTGCCCGGCGAGGATGCCGCCGCCGTCCTGGATGCGCCAGGGCCCGGGTCCGGCGACGGCCCACCCGTCCATGGCCGAGGTGTCGAAGGACGGCAAGTCGGTGAGGGCGGTCAGCGCCTCCCCCAGAACCCGCCCCAGGGCCGCACCGAGCCCGAGCCACTCGGTACGCACAGCCCCCCGCTGCCCGGCCCGCGCGGCAACGGCCCGGGCCGCCTGCCAGGAAATCGCCGCGTGCCGGGTGCCGGCCTGTCCCCCGGCGGGCCCGGCGTCGGGACCGGAGGCACCGCCGGAACGATGACTCGGCCGGCCTCCGTCGCGGAGCGCGTGGGCCACGTGGGCGGCGGACGCGTCGGAGCCGAAATCTACCGGCCGATCAGCACCCCCGGCACCGCCCGCCGGGACATCCGCGCTGGAGTCCAACGACACGCCAGAACGCCAGGGGTCGCCGACCACCTCAGCAGCGGAAACGTCGGAGCCGGAACCTACCGGCCGATCAGCACCCCCGGCACCGCCCGCCGGGACATCCGCGCTGGAGTCCAACGACACGCCAGAACGCCAGGGGTCGCCGACCACCTCAGCAGCGGAAACGTCGGAGCCGGAACCTACCGGCTGATCCGTGAGGCCGGTTCCGCTCAGCGGGGCGTCCGGCCGGGGGACCGACGAGGCGGCGGGGCGGTCGCCCGGCTCACCGGGGCCCCGGCGGGCGTCGCCCGCCCGGGCAGCGGGCGGGTCTGGGTCCTGGCCTGCAGGCCGGTGGGAGCGGCCGGGTCGGCCTGCACGGTCGGCGCCGGGGCCCGTCGGCGCGGCGGGGTGAGCCCGCTCGCCGGGGGCCGGGGCGTCCGACCAGTCGTCGTGGAGGCTGGTGAGCCAGTCGCCCGGCAAGGGGTGTTGATCGCTCGGCGGCCCGGCGGGCCGGTCGGACCGCGCGCCGTCCGACCCGTCCTCCGCGTCGCGAAGCGGCTGGCGGCGCACGAGGGCCAGGGCCTGGGCGACAGCCCGCTCCTCGTCGGCCCGCGCAGCCGCCTCGGCGGCGGCTCGACTCCCCGATGCGCCGCGCCCGGCGCGACGCTCGTCCACGGACGCCGCCTCGCCGCCGAGTTCGCCGGAGCCTTCCGGCTTCCCGGCCCCCCCAACCTCCTCGGAGCACCCGAGACCGCGGGGGCCTTCAGATGCACCGGGCCCCCCGGACCCCGTCACGGTGTCCCGTTCTCGTCCGCCCACCGGAGCGCGAGCGCGGTCGCCCTGCGGGCGGCCTCCGCCACGGCCTCGGGCCCTCCGCCGTCGCCGCTCGCCTTCGCCGCCGCGTATCCGACCAGGAAGGTCGTCAGGGGCGCGGCGGGCCGGGCGACGCCATGGGCGGCGTCACGGGCGAGGTCGAGCAGGAGGCCGGTGTCGACGTCGAGGTCGATGCCGAGTTCTTCCTTGACTGCGGTGATCCATTCGTCCAGCACCGTCCCATGTTCTCTGATCCGGGCCCGGGCCGAAGCGATGTCCTCCCAGGTGTCGCAGTCGAACGAGGCGAGAGGGCCCGCCGCCACCCGGCACAGCGTCAGTTCCTGTGTGAGCAGCCGCAGCGGCAGTCCCCCGAGGCCCCCGTGCTCGGCGGCGAGACAGGCCAGTTCGCGACGGAGCGGCTCGCCCCGGTAGACGGCGACGAGAGGCTGGTCGCGCCCGCCCTCGTCGGAACAGAGAGCGCCTTCGACGCCCTCCCGCCCCGAGGCGGACAGCAGGGCCGCGACCGTATCGGCGCCCAGGAAGGGCAGATCGGCGGAGAGCACGAGCACCCGCTCCGCCGAGGTGTGCCGGACCCCGGCCCCCAGCGCGGCCAACGGCCCCCCGCCGGGCGGGACTTCGCGTGCCCAGGTCACCGCACGCGCGGTGGGCCGCCGGTCCCCCACCACCACGGTGATCCCGGCGTCGGGGCAGGACGCGAGGACCCGGTCGAGGAGCGGACGCCCGCCCACCCGCACGGCGGGCTTGTCGGCACCGCCCAGCCGCTTGGCGGCCCCTCCGGCGAGAACGATGGCGTCGTACGCGGTCATGCCCCGAGTATGCGGGGCCCGGCGACCGGACCCCGCGTCGCCCCTACACGCTCCGCAGCAGCATCGCCGGCTGCTCCACGCAGTCCGCCACGTACCTCAGGAAGCCCCCGGCGGTGCCGCCGTCGCAGACCCGGTGATCGAAGGTCAGGGAGAGCTGGACGACCTGACGCACGGCGAGCTGGCCCTCGTACACCCACGGCTTGGGGACGATCCGGCCGACGCCCAGCATCGCGGCCTCGGGGTGGTTGATGATCGGCGTCGAGCCGTCCACCCCGAAGACCCCGTAGTTGTTGAGCGTGAACGTGCCGCCGGTCAGCTCGGCCGGTGTCAGCGTGCCCGTTCTGGCCGCCTCGGTCAGCCGGGCGATCTCGGCGCCGATCGACTCCGTGGTGCGGGCGTGGGCGTCCCGTACGACGGGGACGACGAGACCCCGGTCGGTCTGCGCCGCGAACCCGAGGTGGACCTGCGGCAGCCGGACGATCTCGCGCGCCTCCTGGTCCACCGTGGAGTTGAGCTCCGGGTAGCGGGCCAGGGCAGCCGTGCAGATGCGGGCGAGGAGGGCGAGCACCGACACCTTGGGCGTACCGGCCCCGGCGGCGCCGTTCATCGCGGCGCGCGCGGCCATCAGCCCGGTCGCATCGGCGTCGACCCAGCAGGTGGCGTCGGGGATCTCCCGTCGGCTGCGGGCCAGCTTGTCGGCGACCGCTCCCCGTACACCGCGCAGCGCGACCCGCTCCCCGACGGGCGCGGAAGAAGCGGCGGGCTCCGGGGCGGGCGCCTCGGCGGCCGACCGGATCGCGGACTCGACGTCGGCGCGCAGGATCAGCCCGTCGGGCCCCGACCCGGCGAGCCTGCGCAGATCCAGATCGTGCTGCCGCGCGAGCTTGCGGACCAGCGGGGACACCACCGCGACCGGCCCCGACACGGGGTCGGGCACGGGCGCCGGAGCAGGTGCCGGTGCAGGTGCCTGTGCCGGTGCCGGTGCCGCAGTCTCGACGGACGCCACAGGCACGGCTACCGCCGCCTTCAGCCCCTCCGGCCGGACCCGCCGGCGCCGCACGGGCGGCGCCCCGGTCCCGTACCCCACCAGCACGTTCCCGGACCCGGAATCCTCCGTACCGGAATCGGCGTCCGCACCGTCCCCAGCGGATTCCACGGGAGATCCGACGGCCACGGTCAGCAGCGGCGCACCCACCGGAAGTTCGGTGCCCTCGTCGCCGAAGCGGGCGGTCACCACGCCCCCGTACGGGCAGGGCACTTCCACCATCGCCTTGGCCGTCTCGACCTCGACCACCGGCTGGTCGATGGCGACGACGTCCCCGACCTCCACCAGCCAGCGCACGATCTCGGCCTCGGTCAGCCCCTCGCCGAGATCCGGAAGCTTGAACTCAAGAACCTGAGGCATCAGTTGTCCGCCTCCCACTGGAGCCGCGCCACGGCGTCGAGGACCCGGTCCACACCGGGAAGGTGGTGCCGCTCCTGCATCGGCGGCGGATACGGGATGTCGAAGCCGGCGACCCGCAGTACCGGTGCCTCCAGGTGGTGGAAGCACTGCTCGGTGATCCGGGCCGCGATCTCGCCGCCGGGCCCGCCGAAGCCGGTGGACTCGTGGACGACGACCGCGCGCCCGGTGCGGCGGACCGAGGCGGCGACGGTCTCGTCGTCGAACGGCACCAGCGAGCGCAGATCGACCACTTCGAGGTCCCAGCCCTCGTCGACCGCCGCCTGCGCGGCCTCCATGCAGACCGGCAGGGACGGCCCGTAGGTGATCAGCGTGGCGCTGCGGCCTGGGCGGCGCACGACGGCCCGGCCGATGGGCTCCACGGCGGTGGGGTGCTCCGGCGACCAGTCCGCCTTCGCCCAGTACAGCCGCTTCGGCTCCAGGAAGACCACGGGATCGTCCGAGGCGATGGAGACCCGCAGCAGCCCGTACGCGTCCTCGACCGTGGCCGGGGTGACGACATGGAGACCGGGGGTCGCCATGTAGTACGCCTCCGAGGAGTCGCTGTGGTGCTCGACGCCCCCGATGCCGCCGCCGTACGGCACCCGGACGGTGATCGGGAGCGGCATCGCGCCCCCGGTCCGGTTCCGCATCTTGGCGACATGGCTGATGAGCTGCTCGAACGCCGGATACGCGAACGCGTCGAACTGCATCTCGACCACGGGCCGCAGCCCGTACATCGCCATGCCGACCGCCGCCCCGAGGATGCCCGCCTCGGCGAGCGGGGTGTCCGTACAGCGCTCGTCGCCGAACTCCTTCGCCAGGCCGTCGGTGATCCGGAAGACCCCACCGAGCGTCCCGACGTCCTCCCCCAGGACGTGCACCGTGGGGTCCTCGGCCATCGAGTCGCGCAGCGCACGCCCCAGCGCCTGCGCCATGGTGGCGGGCTTGGCCTTCGCCGTCCGTTCGCCGGCCGTCACCGCTGCCGTGGTCATCGCGCCGCTCCCCCGTCCTCCGTGCCGTGCTGGTCGCTCTCCGCGGCCAGTTCCTGTCGCAGCCGGGCCGCCTGCTCCCGCAGCTGCGCCGTCTGCTCCGCGTACACATGGCCGAAGAGGTCCATCGGGTCGAGCACCGGGTCCGCGTTCATCCGCTCCCGCAGCGCCGCCGCCATCCGTTCGGCGGCCGCCCGTGCCTCTTCCACCCCCTCGCCGTCGAGCAGGCCGCGCCCGGTCAGCTCGCGCTCCAGGAGCTGGACGGGGTCGTGGTCCCGCCACGCCTCGACCTCGCTGTCGCCGCGATAGCGGGTCGCGTCATCGGCGTTCGTATGGGCGTCCATGCGGTACGTGACCGCCTCGACCAGCGTCGGACCGCCGCCGCTCCTGGCCCGGGCGACCGCCTCGGAGAGCACCTGGTGCACCGCCGCCGCGTCGTTCCCGTCGACCAGCCGGCCGGGCATGCCGTAGCCCACGGCCTTGTGGGCCAGGGACGGCGCCGCCGTCTGCTTGGCCAGCGGTACGGAGATGGCGAAGCCGTTGTTCTGCACGAGGAAGACCACCGGGGCCTTCCAAACCGCCGCGAAGTTCAGCGCCTCGTGGAAATCGCCCTCACTGGTGCCGCCGTCGCCGACCATCGCCAGCGCGACCACGTCGTCACCCTTCAGCCGCGCGGCGTGGGCCAGACCCACGGCATGCGGCAACTGGGTGGCGAGCGGGGTGCAGAGCGGGGCGATGCGGTGCGCGCGCGGGTCGTAGCCGGTGTGCCGGTCGCCCCGCAGCAGCGTCAGCGCCTCGACCGGATCGAGGCCCCGGGCCACCGCCGCGAGCGTGTCGCGGTAGCTGGGGAAGAGCCAGTCCCGCTCCTCCAGGACCAGGGCGGCCGCGATCTCGCACGCCTCCTGGCCCGTGCTCGACGGGTAGACCGCCAGCCTGCCCTGCTTCGTCAGGGCCGTCGCCTGGGCGTTGTACCGCCGCCCGCGCACCAGCTCCGCGTAGAGCCGCAGCAGCAGCTCGGGATCGGCGTCGGCCACCGCGTCCGTACCGAGGACCCGGTACGGTTCCGGGTCCGGGAGCAGCGGCGCGGGATCGGTCAGCGGCTTCCAGGCCGGGGGCGGCGTGGGCCGGTAGGCGGCCGCACCGGGCAGCTCTTGGACCGTCATGACAGGCACCTCCGAGCATCGAGGGGTGTCGACATATGGTGATATATCGAAAACGGCGTGAAGCACAGGTGTGGCGTGCCTCACCTACCGATTGTTCGGTCGCGAGCGCATTTTGGCTACAGGCACCGCCAGCCTGTGGACAAACGGTTTTCCACAGCCTGGGATAGGGGCAGGTCGTCCAGGACGGGGAGGCGCGGGAACATGCCAGCTGAACAAATGGCCGACGGGGCCGAGGGGCCGGGCCACGTTCCACCGGCACGCCCGCTCGATTCCATCGACCACGCCATCCTGCGACTGCTCCAGACGGACGGACGCGCCTCGATACGGTCGGTGGCCGACCGCGTCCATGTCTCGCGCGCGAACGCGTACGCCCGGATCAACCGGCTCATCGAGGACGGCGTGATCCGGGGCTTCGGCGCGCGGGTGAACCACGAGCGGGCGGGGCAGGGCGCCTCCGCGTACATCACGCTCAAGATCGTCCAGAATTCCTGGCGGACCGTCCGCGAACAGCTCCAGGCGCTGCCGGGAGCCACCCATATCGCGCTGGTCAGCGGCGATTTCGACGTCCTGCTCCTGGTGCACACACCCGACAACCGGACCCTGCGCGAGCTGGTGCTGACCCGCATTCAGGCCATTCCGGAAGTGCTCTCCACGCGCACGCTGCTGGTGTTCGAGGAAACGGACCTCGACCCGGGAACGGATCGCCCCACGGAGCTCGCCTGAGCGGATACGGGCAGGTCAGCGGGGGCCCGTACCGGCCTTCATGCCGTCGAAGGCCAGCCGCACCACCGTGTCGGCGAGACGCTCCCCGTCCGCGCCGCCGTCGGGCAGCGGCCGGTACCACTCAACGAGCGAGTTGACCATCCCGAACAGCAGCCGCGTCGCGAGCCGTATGTCCACGTCGGAGCGGAGATCGCCGTCCGCGACGGCCGCCTTCAGCAGTTCCGCGACCCGCTGGTCGAACTCGCGCCGCCGCTCCAGGGCCCAGCGCTCGGTCTTCGTGTTGCCCCGCACCCGAAGCAGCAGCGTGACGTAGGGGAGTTCGGCTATCAGCACCTCGACGGTACGACGCGTGACGTACTCGACCCGCTCGATCGCGCGGCCCCGCGTCGCCCCCGGCTCGTCGAGGATCCCGAACAGCCCGTCGAGGGCCCGGCTGACCGCTCGGCGCAGCAGCTCCTCCTTGCCCGCGACGTGGTGGTAGATGGACGACTTGGAGATTCCGGCCGCCTTGGACAGGTGCTCCATGGACGTGCCGTCGTAGCCGCGCTCGTTGAACACACGGACGGCGACGGTCAGCAGAGTCTCCGGTGTGTACGTGTCCCGCTTGGCCGTGGTCATGTCCGCGATCCTCCCCTACGAGTTGTCCACAGGTTTCGTGGGCCCCCTTGTCCCGACCGATCGTTCGGTTACTCTAACTCTGTCCGCCCGTACCTGCCCAGCTCGATGAGGAGTTGGTCCGCCATGGCCGCCGAGCTCTCCCCGCACCTGCTGTCCGAGAAGCACCGCCCCACGCTGGACCGGGCCCTCGAAGCGATCCGCACCCGTGACTACTGGTCCCCGCACCCCGAGCATCCGAAGGCGTACGGAGAGGGCGGCGCCCCGGGAAGCCTCGGCGCCGCCGAGGGCAAGGCCGCCTTCGACGCCGTGCTGCACGGCCGCCTCGACCTCGGGCAGCCCGGCACCGACGGCTGGACGGGCGGCGAGATCTCTCCGTACGGCCCCGAGCTCGGCGTCGAGTACCCGCACGCGGACCTGGACGTGCTGCTTCCGGCGATGCGCGCGTCCATGCCGGCCTGGCGTGAGGCGGGCCCCGAGACCAGGGCCCTGGTCTGTGTGGAGATCCTGGCGCGGATCAGCGCCCGCACCCATGAGTTCGCGCACGCCGTGATGCACACCAGCGGCCAGGCCTTCATGATGGCTTTCCAGGCCGGCGGCCCGCACGCCCAGGACCGCGGCCTCGAAGCCGTCGCCTACGCCTACGAGGAGCAGCTCCGCGCGCCCCGGACAGCCGACTGGTCGAAGCCGCAGGGCAAGCGCGACCCTCTCGCGCTGCACAAGACGTTCATCCCGGCGGGCCGCGGCATCTCGCTGCTGATCGGCTGCAACACCTTCCCCACGTGGAACGGCTACCCGGGCCTCTTCGCCTCCCTCGCCACGGGCAATCCGGTCCTGGTCAAGCCCCACCCCCGCGCGGTGCTCCCGCTGGCCCTGACGGTCCAGGTGGCGCGCGAGGTGCTCGCGGAGGCCGGTTTCGACCCCAATCTCGTCGCCCTGGCCGCCGAGCGCCCCGGCGAGGGCATCGCCAAGACGCTGGCGGTCCGCCCCGAGATCAAAATCATCGACTACACGGGCTCCACGGAGTTCGGCGACTGGCTGGAGGCCAACGCCCGCCAGGCCCAGGTCTACACGGAGAAGGCCGGCGTCAACACGGTCGTCGTGGACTCCACGGACGACTACCGCGGCATGCTCGCCAACCTGGCGTTCTCGTTCTCCCTGTACAGCGGCCAGATGTGCACCACCCCGCAGAACGTGCTCATCCCCCGCTCCGGCATCACCACGGACGCCGGTGACAAGTCGTACGACGACGTGGTCGGCGACATCGCCGCCTCCGTCACCGGCCTCCTGGGCGACGACGCCAGGGCGAACGGCCTGCTGGGCGCCCTGGTCAACCCGGAGGTGAAGGCCCGCCTGGAGTCGGCGGCCCAGCTGGGCGAGGTCGCGCTCCCGTCCCGCGAGGTGGCCAACCCGGACTTCCCCGACGCCACCGTCCGCACCCCCGTGATCGTCAAGCTCGACGCCGCCAAGACGGACGGCGAGGCCCCCTACCTCACGGAGTGCTTCGGCCCGGTCTCCTTCGCGGTCGCGGTCGACTCCACGGCGGACGCCCTGGAGCTGCTGCGCCGCACGATCCGCGAGAAGGGCGCGATGACGGTCGGCGCGTACACGACGTCCCCGGAGGTGGAGCGCGCGGTGGAGGACGTCTGCCTGGACGAGTCCGCCCAGCTCTCCCTCAACCTCACCGGCGGCGTGTACGTCAACCAGACGGCGGCGTTCTCCGACTACCACGGCTCAGGCGGCAACCCCGCGGCCAACGCTGCCCTCTGCGACGGAGCCTTCGTCTCCAACCGCTTCCGCACGATCGAGGTCCGCCGCCAGAACTGAGGCCCGTCCCCGGGCGTAGATCCCAGCCTCGCCGGCGGCGTTTGAGGCGCGGGGCCCGGGGCGAAGCCCCAAAACCAGCCCCTGCGGCGCTTGAGCAGCGGGGTCCGGGGCGGAGCCCCGGTTTCGGGAAGGGGCGGGGAGGGGGAAAGGCCCGCCGCAGGCGCAACGTACCCGCCCCGCTCCCACCTCACCCCGGAATCACCGCATACCGAGCCACCCAAGCATGCATGGCGATGGCGGCGGCCGCCCCCGCATTGATCGACCGCGTAGACCCGAACTGCGCAATGGAACACACCATCTCCGCACACCGCCGAGCCTCCTCCGTCAGCCCCGGCCCCTCCTGCCCGAACAGGAGGACGCACCGCCGAGGCAGCACTGTCCGCTCCAACGGCACCGCCCCCGGCAGATTGTCGATCCCGACGATCGGCAGCCCCTCGGCCGCCGCCCAGGCGGTCAGGCTCGCGGTGTCGGGATGGTGACGGACATGCTGGTAGCGGTCGGTGACCATCGCCCCGCGCCGGTTCCAGCGCCGCCGCCCGACGATGTGCACCTCCTTGGCCAGGAACGCGTTCGCGGTCCGCACCACGGACCCGATGTTGAAGTCGTGGCCCCAGTTCTCCACGGCCACATGGAAATCGTGGCGGCGCAGATCGAGGTCGGCGACGATCGCCTCACGGGTCCAGTACCGGTACTGGTCGCCCACGTTGCGCCGGTCGCCACCGGCCAGCAGCTCGGGGTCGTAACGCTCGTCCTCGGGCCAGGGCAGCGGATGCGGCCCGACACCGATCCCCGTACCGAACCCCTCGTCGTACTGGACGGGCTCATCGCCCGCGGGCGCGCCGCCGCCGCTGGTCTCACCGGTGCTGCCGGTCTCACTGCTCACCCGACGAGGGTATGGCTCCCGTCGCCCTCGGGCTCCGGTGCCTCCGGGCCACCATCGGCGGCACGCGGCGCAGGCACCCGCCCCCGGAACACCCGCTCCCGCCCCGAGGCCACCCGCCCGCCGAGCCACACCAGGAAGACGGTCGGCAGGAAGACGGCGTCCGCGGCGATCATGGCCATCGAGAAGAACGGCAGCCCCAGCAGCAGCGCGATCCCCGCGTGCTCGCAGATCATCGCGCCGAGCAGGAAGTTCTTCACACGCCGGTTGAAGAGGGTGAACGGGAAGGCCACCTGCACGATGACCGTGGCGTACGACAGCACCATGACCATGACGCCGCTGGAGGCCAGGAGGTCCGACAGTGCGGGCCACGGGGTGAAGTACTCCAGCTTGAGCGGGTAGTACAGCGCGGTCCCGTCCTGCCAGCGCGAGCCCTGGATCTTGTACCAGCCGGCCGTCGCATAGATCAGGCAGACCTCGGCCATGATCACGAGGAGGGTGGCGTTGTGCGCGAGATTGGCGACGACGTCGAGGAGGGTACGGAGCTCGCCGCGCGGCGCGTACCGGTTCACGGCCCACCAGGCGCCCTGGCCGATCCACAGGCACCACAGGAGGAGCGGCAGCCACACCGTCCCGCCCAGGCCGCCCGCCACCGAGGCCCCCACCAGGACGGCCCCGAGCACCACCCACAGCACGATCCCGGCAGGCTCCCCGGGCGCCGGCCGCCCACCGGACCCCTGGCCGGCGTCCTCCGCCGGTCCGCGCTCGCGCGCCCGCCGGGCGTCCAGCGACCAGACCTGCCCGCAGCGGGTCAGCACCAGGTAGATGGCCATCAGGTGGATGACGTTGTCGCCGCCGTCCCCCATGAAGATGCTGCGGTTCTGCAGCGAGAGGACTCCGGCCATGAAGACCACGGAGACGGCGCGGGTGTGCCAGCCGAGCATCAGCAGGAGGGAGGAGAGCAGCGCCAGCGCGTAGACGATCTCGAACCAGACCGCGCTGTCCGACCACATCAGGGTCGTGAACGCCTGGTTCCCGGCTATCAGCTGCCGCGCCAGGTCCCAGCGCCAGGGCGCGTCAGGGCCGTACATCTCGTGCCGATGGGGCAGCTCACGGAGCAGGAACAGCAGGAAGGTGGCCGAGAAGCCGATGCGGATGACGGCGCTCTGGTACGGGCCGAGGGCCGAGGCCGTGACGCGCTGGACGGCGCCGGCGAGGCCGCGGGTCCGGTGGGGGGTGCTCACTCTCCCGCCTCCTCGGGCAGGTCGTCGGCGGTGACCTTCCACCAGGGCAGGACGCGGTAGGACGGGCCGGTGCTGATCTTCTCGTCGCTCCACTCGGGGGCCGCGACGGCCCGTATCTCGGACCGGACCTGAATCCTCAGGACGGTCCCGCCGCCGTACCGGCCGTCGAGGCGCAGCATCACCAGGCGGCGGACGTACTTCTCCGACAGGGTGCCGCGCAGGCCGTTGGCCCGGTTCTTGTCGTCGTGCGATCCGACGTAGAAGTCCCAGGCCCGGCGGAGCTCGTTCTGCTGGACGTGGCTGGGCAGCGGGTTTCCGCGTATCGCCCGGCCGTCCTCGGAGGAGAGATCCCGCCAGGCCGTCGTCCGGGGGCCGTCTGCGCCGGATATCTCGGCGCGCACCTGGACGGACACGTTCTGCTGCAGCGGGTTGGGCGCGAAGAGCTTCCAGTTCTGTTCGAACTCGGGATACACCCAGTCGTCCACCGCCGCGCCGTGCTGCTTGGTCAGCGTGTTGGAGGGCGCGACATGCAGGAAGACCATGGCCAGCTGCATGCAGGCGAGCACGCCGAAGGCGGCGAGCGCCACGGCGGCGACGATCTGGTACGGAAACGAGAGCCCGGCCATTCCGCCGGTCTCCGCGGGCGCCGCCTCGACGGCGGGAACGGGTCCGCCCTCGCCGGAGGCGTCCCTGTCGTCGTCCGAATCCATCCCGCCCCGATCGCGTCGGTTATCCACAGGGTTGACACCCTACGGGCCCCGGACTCACCATTGAAGACATTGAACCGAACGATCGGTCGGTAGGGAGTCCGGGATGGCGGCAGTGGCTGCGAGCCAGACAGCGCAGACGGCACCAGGCGGCGAAGCAGAGCCCGAAGCGGCGCTCCAGGCCGCCTTCGACGCGGCGGTCGCGGCCGACGAGCGCATCGAGCCGCGCGACTGGATGCCGGACGCGTACCGCGCCTCCCTGGTCAGGCAGATGGCCCAGCACGCCCACTCCGAGATCATCGGCATGCAGCCGGAGGCCAACTGGATCACCCGCGCCCCCTCGCTGCGCCGCAAGGCCATCCTCATGGCCAAGGTGCAGGACGAGGCGGGCCACGGCCTGTATCTGTACAGCGCCGCCGAGACCCTGGGCACCGGCCGCGAGGAGCTGCTCGACAAGCTCCACGCGGGACGCCAGCGCTATTCCTCGATCTTCAACTACCCCACGCTGACCTGGGCGGACGTGGGCGCCATCGGCTGGCTCGTGGACGGCGCCGCGATCACCAACCAGGTCCCCCTCTGTCGCTGCTCCTACGGCCCGTACGCCCGCGCGATGGTCCGCATCTGCAAGGAGGAGTCCTTCCACCAGCGCCAGGGTTACGAACTGCTCCTCGCGCTGAGCAACGGCACCCCCGCACAGCACGAGATGGCCCAGGACGCGGTGAACCGCTGGTGGTGGCCTTCGCTGATGATGTTCGGCCCGCCGGACGACGCATCGGCCCACTCGGCGCAGTCGATGGCCTGGAAGATCAAGCGGCATTCCAACGACGAGCTGCGGCAGCGGTTCGTGGACATCTGCGTCCCCCAGGCCGAGGCGCTCGGCCTGACCCTCCCCGACTCGGACATCCGGTGGAACGAGGAGCGCGGCAGGCACGACTTCGGTGCGATCGACTGGACCGAGTTCCAGGAGGTCCTGAAGGGCAACGGCCCGTGCAACGAGCAGCGCCTCACCCAGCGCCGCCGCGCGCACGAGGAAGGCTCCTGGGTCCGCGAAGCCGCCGCCGCATACGCCCGCAAGCACACGCCCGGCGCGGACCCGGCGGTACGGAACGGAAAGGCGACAGCATGAGCAGCTCGACGGACTGGCCGCTGTGGGAGGTGTTCGTCCGCTCGCGGCGCGGGCTCTCCCACACCCATGCCGGCAGCCTCCACGCGCCGGACGCCGAAATGGCCCTGCGCAACGCGCGCGACCTCTACACCCGCCGGTCCGAGGGGGTCTCCCTGTGGGTCGTGCCCTCGTCCCAGATCACGGCGTCCTCGCCGGACGAGAAGGACTCGTTCTTCGAGCCGGCCGGTGACAAGCCCTACCGGCACCCCACGTTCTACGAGATCCCGGACGGGGTGAAGCACCTGTGAGCGCGGCCCTCGCCCTGGGCGACGACGCGCTGGTGCTGTCGCACCGGCTGGGGGAGTGGGCCGGCCACGCCCCGGTGCTGGAGGAGGAGGTCGCCCTCGCCAACATCGCCCTCGACCTGCTGGGCCAGGCCCGGCTGCTGCTCTCCCTCGTGGGCGACGAGGACGAACTGGCCTACCTCCGTGAGGAACGCGCCTTCCGCAACGTCCAGCTGGTCGAGCAGCCGAACGGCGACTTCGCCCACACCATCGCCCGGCAGCTCTACTTCTCCGTCCACCAGCAGGGCCTGTACGAGCAGCTCGCGGCCGGGGACGGCCCGTTCGCGGGAATGGCGGCCAAGGCGGTCAAGGAGGTCGCCTACCACCGGGACCACGCCGAGCAGTGGACGCTGCGCCTCGGCGACGGGACGGACGAGAGCCACGAGCGGATGCAGCGGGCGGTGGACGCCCTGTGGCGCTTCACCGGCGAGCTGTTCCAGCCGGTCGAAGGCGTCGACGTCGACTGGCAGGCGCTGCACAGCCGCTGGCTGGAGGCCGTCACGGACGTCCTCGGCCGGGCCACCCTGACCGTGCCGACGGGCCCGCAGACCGGCGCCTGGACGGCGGGCGCGGGACGGCAGGGCATCCACACGGAGTCCTTCGGCCGGATGCTCGCCGAGATGCAGCACCTGCACCGCAGCCACCCGGGGGCGTCATGGTGACCTGGACCTCCGTCGAGGAGGAGCTGCTGAGCCTCGCGGGCTCCGTCCCGGACCCGGAGCTGCCCGTGCTGACGCTGGAGGACCTCGGGGTGGTCCGGGGCGTGGAGGTGCACGACTCGGACCACGTCACGGTCAGGCTCACGCCGACGTACACCGGCTGCCCGGCGATCGAGGCGATGTCGGCGGACATCGAACGCGTGCTGCACGACCACGGCGTGGCCGAGGTGTCCGTGGAAACGGTCCTGTCGCCCGCCTGGTCGACGGACGACATCAGCGCCGAAGGGCGCCGGAAGCTGGCGGAGTTCGGCATAGCCCCGCCCCGCCCGCACGACACCGCGTCCGGCGGTCCGGTGCCGCTCGCCCTGTCCGTGCGCTGCCCGCACTGCGGCTCCACCGAGACGGAGCTGCTGAGCCGGTTCTCCTCCACGGCGTGCAAGGCGCTCCGGCGCTGCGTGGCCTGCCAGGAGCCGTTCGACCACTTCAAGGAGTTGTAGATGTTCCATCCGCTCCGGGTCAGCGGGATCGAGCGGCTCACGGACGATTCGGTGGCCGTCACCCTCGCCGTCCCGCCCGGCCTGCACGAGATCTTCCGGCACAAGCCCGGCCAGCACCTCAATGTCCGCTACACCGTGGACGGCGAGGAGGTCCGGCGCTCGTACTCGATCTGCGCACCGGCCCCCGAGCCCTCGGCCGATCCGGCGCTCCGGGTGGGCATCCGGCTCGTGGACGGCGGCGCCTTCTCCACGTACGCGATCAAGGAGCTGCTGGTCGGCGACACGATCGAGGCGATGCCGCCGATGGGACGCTTCGTGCTGACGCCCCGCGTCGGGCAGTTCGCGGCGATCGTCGGCGGGAGCGGCATCACCCCCGTGCTGTCCATGGCGGCCACCCTGCTCGGCCGGGAGCCGAACGCCACGTTCTGCCTGGTCCGCAGCGACCGGACGGCCGCCTCGACGATGTTCCTGGACGAGGTCGCCGATCTGAAGGACCTCTATCCGGACCGGTTCCAGCTGGTCACCGCCCTGTCCCGGGAGGAGCAGCAGGCCGGTCTGCCCTCGGGCCGGCTGGACGGCGAACGCCTCTCCGGACTGCTTCCGGCGCTGCTGCCGGTGGGGGAGATCGACGGCTGGTTCCTGTGCGGGCCGCTGGGCCTGGTCCGGGCCGCCGAGGCCGCGCTGCACGGGCTGGGCGTGGACCGCTCCCGCATCCACCAGGAGATCTTCCATGTCGAGGAGACCCCCGCCGCGCCCGCGGGGCCCCGGGTCGAGACGCCGGTCGGCTCCGTCCTGACGGCCACGCTCGACGGCCGGTCCGGCAGCTGGCCGGTGGAAGGGGGCGAATCGCTGCTGGAGACCGTGCTGCGCAGCCGCTCGGACGCTCCGTACGCGTGCAAGGGCGGCGTCTGCGGTACCTGCCGGGCCTTCCTGGTCTCCGGTGAGGTGCGGATGGACCGGAACTACGCCTTGGAGCCGGAGGAGACGGACGCGGGTTACGTGCTGGCCTGCCAGTCCCATCCGGCCACCGAGGAGGTGGAGCTCGACTTCGATCGCTGACGCCCCGGCACGGGGGCCTGGGGCGGAAGGCGGGGCCGGGAGGCCGGGGCGGTTCGTATCAGGCGACGAAGGCGGGGGTGCCGCTGTCGGTGACCATCGGGCGGCCCGCGCCGTCCCAGGCGAGCATGCCGCCGTCGATGTTGACGGCGTCGATCCCCTGCTGCACCAGGTACTGGGTGACCTGGGCGGACCGGCCGCCCACCCGGCACATCACGTGCACGCGGCGGCCGTCCCCCACCGCTTCGGTCAGCTCACCGAAGCGGCCCACGAAGTCGCTCATGGGGATGTGCAGGGCGCCCTCGACGTGTCCGGCCGCCCACTCGTCGTTCTCCCGGACGTCCAGCACGAGGCCGTCCGCCGGAACGGACGCGACATCGACCGTGGGAAGCGGGCCGAAATTCATGGGTCATGCCTTCTCTCGTCAGTGCGCTCGGGGGCACCGAAGCAGTGCGCTCGGAGCCACCGAAAACGCTACTGCACCAGAGCCGCGAGCTCCGCCTCCCGCTGCGAGACCTCGCCCAGCAGCTGTTCGGCGATCTCCTCCAGCAGCTGGTCCGGGTCGTCCGGGGCCATCCGCAGCATGGCGCCGATCGCGCTCTCCTCCAACTCCTGGGCCCACTCGGTCAGCAGTTCCTTGCGCTGGGTCAGCCAGTCCAGCCGGGCGTAGAGCTCGTCGGCCTCGCTCAGCTCCTGCCGCGGCGCGGCAGGGCCCGCCGCCCACTCCTCGGCCAGTTCGCCGAGCAGGGCCTCGTCCCCGCGCCCGTAGGCGGCGTTGACGCGCGCGATGAACTCGTCGCGCCTGGCCCGCTCCTGCTCGTCCTGGGCCAGGTCCGGGTGCGCCTTGCGGACCAGGTCGCGGTAGAGCTTGCGCGCCTCGTCGGTGGGCCGGACCCGCTTGGGCGGGCGCACGGTCTGATCGGTCAGCATGGCCGACGCCTCGGGGGACAGGCCCTCGGTGTCCATCCAGTCGTGGAACAGCTCGTCCACGCCAGGCATGGGCATCACGACCGACCGCGCCTCCTGGGCCTTGCGCAGGTCCTCGGGATCACCGGTCTTCGCCGCCCGCGCCTCGGCGATCTGCGCGTCGAGCTCGTCCAGCCGCGCGTACATCGGGCCCAGCCGCTGATGGTGCAGCCGGGAGAAGTTCTCCACCTCGACCCGGAACGTCTCCACCGCGATCTCGAACTCGATCAGCGCCTGCTCGGCCGCCCGCACCGCCTGCGCGAGCCGCGCCTCGGGCCGCTCCCGCGCACCGCTCTCGCCCCCGGGCCCACCGGCACCGGCCTCCGCCTCGGCCACGCGGTCGGCATCCCGCACCGCGTCGTCCGGCCGGCCATCGTCCGGCCGTGCCTCGTCCTGCGGGTCATCGTCGTTCCGGGAGATCGGCTCCCCGGCGGCTTCGTGGGTCACCCGCCCAGCGTATGGCCCCGGACCCCGCCGGGGACACGCGGTCACCGCGGCAGGCGCCCCGGCCCGCGCCCGGACAGCCACCCCAGCAGCCCGCTACACCCCCCGCTCCGCGGCGATCCGTCCCGCCCCGATCGCCCGGACCAGCTCACCGTGGTCCGCCTCCGTGCGGTCCGCGTAGGTCACCGCGAACGCCGCCACCGCCTCGTCCAGCTCGTCGTTCTTGCCGCAGTAGCCCGCCAGCAGCCTCGGGTCCGCGCTGTGCGCGTGGGCCCGCGCCAGCAGCGCCCCCGTCATCCGGCCGTAGTCGTCGACCTGGTCGGCGGCCAGGGCAGCAGGGTCGACGCTGCCCTTGCGGTTCCTGAACTGCCGTACCTGGAAGGGCCGTCCGTCCACCGTCGTCCAGCCCAGCAGATGGTCGCTGACGACCTGCATCCGCTTCTGCCCGAGCACCACGCGCCGCCCCTCGTGCGCGACCTCAGGCAGCGCGAACCCCACGGCGGCCAGATGCGGTCCGAGGACCGAGGGTCTGGCCTCCTTCACCTGGAGCACCAGCGCCTCCCCCCGGTGGTCCAGCAGCAGCACCACGTACGAGCGGGTGCCCACGCTGCCGGTGCCGACCACCCGGAAGGCCACGTCATGGATCGCGTACCGGGCCAGCAGCGGCAGCCGGTCCTCGGAGACGGTCCCCAGATAGTCCCCGAGCCCCGCCGCCACGGCGGCGGCCTCCGCGTCCGGGACCCGGCGCAGCACCGGCGGCGCGTCCACGAAGCGGCGGCCGCCGTCCTCGCAGTCCTCCGTGGACTTCGCCGCGAACCGGGCGCTGGTGTTGTTGCGGGCCTTCTCGGAGACCCGCTCCAGCGTGCCGAGCAGGTCCCGCGCGTCGGTGTGGGAGACGAGTTCCTCGTCCGCGATGGCGTTCCACGCGTCGAGCGCGGGCATCCGGGCCAGCAGCCGCATCGTCCGCCGGTAGGCGCCCACGGTGTCGTACGCGCCCTTGCGGCAGGTGTCCTCGTCGGCACCGGCCTCCCGGCCCGCGAGCACCAGCGAGGTCGCCAGGCGCTTGAGGTCCCACTCCCAGGGCCCGGCCACGGTCTCGTCGAAGTCGTTCAGGTCGATGACGAGGCCGCCCCGCGCATCGCCGTACAGCCCGAAGTTGGCCGAGTGCGCGTCGCCGCAGAGCTGGGCGGCGACCCCGGTGACCGGGGTGCCCACCAGGTCATGGGCCATCAGCCCGGCCGAGCCGCGCAGAAAGGCGAAGGGGGTGGCGGCCATCCGGCCCACCCGTATCGGCGTCAGCTCCGCCACCCGGCCCCGGTTGGACTCCTCCACCGCGCGCACCGCGTCCGGCCGCCCGGCGGGCAGGTCGAGCGTCGCGTGCGCGGACCGGGGCACCCGCGCCCGCAGCGCCTTGCCCCGCTCCTTCGGCCGCCGCTCGGCCTCCGCGTCAGCCCGGTCCCTACGGCGTGCGAACCCCGGCACGGCCGGTATGCGCTGCGCAGGCGCCCGCGTGGGAGGCATCGCGCCCCCACCGCCGCGTTCGACGAGTCGCACCGGCGGCAGTCCCGTCCCGGTCGTTTCCATGGCGCGCAGCCTCCCCCGCCCCGCCCGGCAGAGCCACCGGGTACCTGCCCCAACATCAACTGCCGCCGACGGTACCGCCGTGCGCCGAACGCCGTCTGCCCCTGTGGACAACTCCGAAGGCCGGGCGCTCGCTCACCGGTCAGCCGCTCAGACCCCCACCGCCTCCTCCATCTCCTCTTCCTCCTCCTCGACCGACGACCGCGCCGGCCCGGCAGGAGCGGCGGCGGGAGCGGCGGCCGCAGGGGCGCCCGCCGAGTGCCGCCTCGCCTCGGCCAGGCCCGCGAGCCCCGTCAGCACCAGGCCCGCGACGAACCAGAGGGCCAGCACCAGCAGGTTTCCGCCCAGCGCGTGGTCGCCGAAGTACACATGGCCGCGTACGCCCTCCACGAAGCCCGCCCCGTTCCAGAAGGAGTGCAGTGCCCCGAAGAAGCCGGGCTGGAGTTCGGGCCGGAAGATCCCGCCGGAGCTGGTGAAGTTGAGCATGACGAACAGCACCATCACGCCGAGCGTGGTCCACCGCTTGAGGAAGGTGTGCAAGCCCACACCGATCAGCAGGATGCCCGCCGAGTAGAGCCACGCCATGGCCCACAGCCCCGCGAGTCCGTGGTCCACGAGACCGAACAGCGGCCCCGCGAACACCGCCCCGATGACGCTCACCACCAGCGAGGCGCCCAGCGCCAGCGCCGCCCGGACCCGTAGCCGCAGGACCGCTCCGGCGCCGCCGATCACGGCGACGGAGGCGTACGAGCCGATGCTCACGGCGACCAGCAGGAAGAAGATGCCCTGGCCGGTGGGGTCGCCCGCGGCCGTGGGCGCGGTGTCGGTCACCTTCAGCGGGGCGCCCTGCCCCGCCGCGACCTGGGTGAAGACCTTCTCGACCGCCGTCGCGCTGGTGTCGGAGGAGGCGGAGGCGACGAGCAGTTCGGGGGCCCTGCCGGGGATGTAGGCGCCGTAGCTGTCCTGCGTGCGCAGGTGCTCGGCGGCGGTGGCGCGGTCGGTGACGGTACGCACGCTCAGCGCGCCGTCCCCCTTGTCCTGGAGGGTCTGCGCCAGCACCTGTGCGGACGGTCCCGAGCCGACCACGTCGACCCGCAGGTCGTGCGGTTCCGGGGCGTGGAATGCGCCGAGGTAGGCGAGGCCCATGCCGATGCACATCAGCAGCGGGGTGACGAGGTGGCTCAGTACGTGACGCAGCGCGCCCGCCGGAGAGCCGGCGGCGGCACTCGGGCCTGCGGACATGGGGGCTCCAGACGATCGGCCAGGTAGTTGGTTTTTACAACTCAACTGGTTGGCTTTTACAACTTCGATTCCGTTGTACTCTACAACTGAACTTTCGAGGAAGGCGAACCCGTGCCAGGCACCCCCGGAGAACGCGAGGAGTCGCTGGACGTCATCCAGCGCGAACTGACCGCCTTCGCCCGCCGCGCGCGGGCCGCCGCGGCCCGGCTCCACCCCGAGCTGCCGCTCGTCTCGTACACGCTGCTGGCGCATATCGATGACCAGCAGGGCTGCCGCGCGACCGATCTGGCGGCGCACTACATGCTCGACAAGTCCACGGTCAGCCGGCAGATCGGCGCCCTGGAGAAGCTCGGCCTGGTGGAGCGCCATCCCGACCCGGACGACCACCGCATCCAGGTCCTGCACCCCACCGAGGCCGGAACGCAGGCCCTCGCCGCCACCCAGGCCAGCCGGCGCGCGGCCTATCAGGAACGCCTCGCGGACTGGACGGAGGACGACCTCGCCCGGTTCGCCGCGTACCTGCTGCGCTACAACGCGGCGGGCGACGCTCCACACCCGTAAAACGGGCGTTTCACGTGAAACCAAACACACAGGGAAGGGGTCGGCCCTGAACTTCCGGCCGAACTGAAGAAGCCCCCCGGGCGATGCCTGGGGGGCTTCCTTCTTGTGCGCGAGGGGGGATTTGAACCCCCACGTCCCTAAGGACACTGGCACCTGAAGCCAGCGCGTCTGCCGTTCCGCCACTCGCGCAAGAGTGGTGTTTCCGGGCTCTCCCACTTTTCGGTGCGATCGCCTGGCGACATCCGGAAGATTAGCACGCTGGACAGGGTGGATTCACATCCGTTGTTTCGCCGCCCGATCACCGGGCACTCGCCGCACGCTCGGCCGACGTACGCAGAACGTCCGAAAGGAACAGGGAACCCCCATGGGTCGCCCCCCACTCCTCCTGAGTGCGTCCAAGGTGCGGGACACTGTGAGGAGGCCGCCTCTACGATCCGTGTGAGGGGGGACACTCATCCACAGGGCAGACAAGGGGAACCAGCCGATTTCCCGACGCGTGGATACGATCAGTAAGCAGTACAGGGACGACGACACCGGAGGAGGTGCCCCATGGGAGTGATGAAGCGCTTCGAGCAGCGTCTCGAAGGTCTGGTCAACGGCACTTTCGCCAAGGTCTTCAAGTCCGAGGTCCAGCCGGTAGAGATCGCGGGTGCCCTCCAGCGGGAGTGCGACAACAACGCCACCATCTGGAACCGCGAGCGGACCGTCGTCCCCAACGACTTCATCGTCGAGCTCAGCGCCCCCGACTACGAGCGCCTGAGCCCGTACTCCGGCCAGCTCGGCGACGAGCTCTCCGGTCTCGTCCGGGACTACGCCAAGCAGCAGCGGTACACGTTCATGGGCCCCATCAAGGTCCACCTGGAGAAGGCCGAGGATCTCGACACCGGCCTCTACCGGGTCCGCAGCCGCACTCTGGCGTCGAGTTCGTCACAGGGCCAGGGGCAGGGTCAGGGCCCGGCACAGGGCCAGAGCTACGGCGGCCAGTCCCCCCAGCAGGGGTACTCCGGCCGTCCCGCCCCGCAGGCTCCGGGCGGTTACGGCTACCCGCCCACCTCCGCCCCGCCCATGCCCGCCGGCCCGCCGCCGGGTGCCGGGCGGCACGGCGGTCCGGACCGGCGCCCGCCGGCCACTCCCACCTCCCTGCCGAACGTGCAGGTGCGGCGCTGGATCGAGATCAACGGCACCCGCCACCAGATCTCCCGCCCGACGCTGGTCATGGGCCGCAGCACCGACGCCGATGTGCGGATCGACGACCCCGGCGTCTCCCGCCGGCACTGTGAGATCAGGACCGGAACGCCCTCGACGATCCAGGATCTCGGGTCTACCAACGGCATCGTGGTAGACGGGCAGCACACCACCCGCGCTACGCTCCGCGACGGCTCGCGGATCGTCGTGGGCAGCACCACCATCGTTTACCGGCAAGCCGAAGGGTGAAGCGGGGGCAATGTCAGAGCTGACCCTGACGGTCATGCGGCTAGGTTTCCTGGCTGTTCTGTGGCTGTTCGTGATCGTGGCCGTCCAGGTCATTCGCAGCGACCTGTTCGGAACGCGCGTCACGCAGCGCGGCTCACGCCGCACCGCCAACGACGCGCGTCCGCCCCAGGGACGCCAGAACGCGGCACCGCCGCAGCAGCGCCAGCAGCCCGGCCGCCAGCGCCGGGGTGCGCCGACCAAGCTGGTCGTCTCCGAGGGCACGCTCACCGGCACCACGGTGGCGCTCCAGGGGCAGACCATCACGCTCGGCCGTGCCCATGATTCAACGATCGTGCTGGACGACGACTACGCGTCCAGCAGGCATGCCAGGATCTACCCCGACCGTGACGGCCAGTGGATCGTCGAGGATCTCGGGTCCACCAACGGCACGTACCTGGACCGGACCCGCCTCACCACCCCGACGCCCGTTCCGCTGGGCGCGCCGATCCGGATCGGCAAGACCGTCATCGAGCTGCGGAAGTAGTACGACAATGAGCGAGCGGAGCGAGCGAGCCGCGGGGGTCCGGGCATCGGACCCGGCCTGGCTCCCGACCGGAGGGTGGGCAGTGTGGCTCGAGACCGGCTGTACCCCGAACCGACGGGTGAGGTGCGCATGAGTCTGTCCCTGCGCTTCGCCGCCGGGTCGCACAAGGGCATGATCCGGGAGGGGAACGAGGACTCCGGTTACGCCGGACCCCGCCTTCTCGCGATCGCCGACGGCATGGGCGGCCAGGCGGCCGGTGAGGTCGCCAGTTCCGAGGTGATCTCCACCCTCGTCCAGCTCGATGACGACGTCCCGGGCTCCGACATCCTCACCTCGCTCGGTACGGCGGTCCAGCGGGCCAACGACCAGCTGCGGATGATGGTCGAGGAGGACCCGCAGCTGGAGGGCATGGGCACCACGCTCACCGCCCTGCTCTGGACCGGCCAGCGCCTCGGCCTGGTGCACGTCGGCGACTCGCGCGCGTACCTGCTGCGCGACGGCGTGCTCACCCAGATCACGCAGGACCACACCTGGGTCCAGCGGCTGGTGGACGAGGGCCGGATCACCGAGGAGGAGGCCACCACCCACCCGCAGCGCTCCCTGCTGATGCGCGCGCTGGGCAGTGGCGACCACGTCGAACCCGACCTCTCCATCCGTGAGGTCCGGGCCGGCGACCGCTATCTGATCTGCTCCGACGGGCTCTCCGGCGTCGTCTCCCACCAGACGATGGAGGAGACGCTCGCCAGCTACCAGGGCCCGCAGGAGACCATCCAGGACCTGATCCAGCTCGCCCTGCGCGGCGGCGGACCGGACAACATCACCTGCATCGTCGCCGATGTCTTCGACGTCGACAGCAACGACACCCTGGCCGGGCAGCTCAATGACACCCCGGTCGTCGTCGGCGCGGTCGCCGAGAACCAGGCGGCCCAGCTGCACGACGGCGGCGCGATGCAGACGCCCGCCGGCCGTGCGGCCGGCCTCGGCCGTCCCGTACCGCCGCCCTCCGGCAGCTTCGGCCCGCCCGGCAGCGGCGACGACTCCGGCTACGACGGGATGCCCGAGGGGTCCTTCGGGTCCTACTCCGACGACGACTTCGTCAAGGGCGGTGGCCGCAAGTGGCTCAAGCGGTCCCTTTACGTGGCGCTGGCGCTGGCCGTGGTCGGCGGCGGCCTCTACGGCGGCTACCGCTGGACCCAGACCCAGTTCTACGTCGGCGCGAAGAGCGACAACGTCGCGCTGTACCGGGGCATCAGCCAGGACCTGGGCTGGCTCTCGCTCTCGAAGGTCGAGACGGACCATCCCGAGATCGAACTCAAGTACCTCCCGGCCTACCAGCGCAAGAAGGTCGAGGCGACGATCGCCGAGGGCAGCCTCGCCGATGCCCGCGAGAAGATCAGCGAGCTCTCCGTCCAGGCGTCCGCCTGCAAGAAGGACGAGCAGCGCCGCGCCGCCGAGAAGGCGCACGGCGACGAGGGTCAGGCACAGGGCACGGACACCGACGCCACGAAGGCGTCCAAGTCCGCCAAGACATCCGGTGGCGACACCAAGTCCGAGCAGACTTCCACGACTCCCACTCCTGGGCCCAGCCTCTCGGAGGAAGAGAAGAAGCTGGTCCCGCAGTGCGGTAAGAAGTAGAGCCGTAGGGGGCCTTCAGCACCATGAGCGTTGTCACCAACACGACCACGATCGGCGCGATCGACGCGCCGAGCCGGCGCAACACCGAACTGATGTTGATGGTTTTCGCCATCGCCATCTCGGTGTTCGCCTACGCCAACGTGGGCCTGGCCATGGACGGCAAGCTGCCGTCCGGCATGTTCGGCTACGGAGCGGGGCTCATCCTGCTCGGCGGTGTCGCCCATCTCGTGGTGCGGAAGTTCGCCCGGTACGCCGACCCGCTGCTGCTGCCGCTGGCCACGCTGCTCAACGGGCTGGGATTGGTGCTGATCTGGCGGCTCGACCAGTCGCCGAAGCTGATCAGGGATGCGGAGAACTACTACGGGGCGTTCACCCCGTCCGCTCCCCGGCAGCTGATGTACTCGGCGGTCGGTGTGGCGCTCTTCGTCGGCGTGCTGCTGCTGCTGAAGGACCACCGCATCCTGCAGCGCTACACGTACATCTCGATGGTGGCCGCGCTGTTCCTGCTGATCCTTCCCATGTTCTTTCCGGCCAAGTTCGGCGCGAAGATCTGGATCAACATCGCCGGATTCTCCATCCAGCCCGGGGAGTTCGCGAAGATCATCATCGCGATCTTCTTCGCCGGCTATCTCATGGTCAAACGCGACGCGCTGGCACTCGCCAGCCGCCGCTTCATGGGGCTGTACCTGCCGCGCGGGCGCGACCTGGGCCCCATCCTCGTCATCTGGGCCCTGTCGATCCTGATCCTGGTCTTCGAGACCGACCTCGGAACGTCGCTGTTGTTCTTCGGGCTTTTCGTGATCATGCTGTACGTCGCCACCGAGCGGACCAGCTGGATCGTCTTCGGTCTCCTGATGTCGGCTGCGGGAGCTGTGGGAGTCGCGAGCTTCGAGCCGCACGTCGAGGCCCGCGTAAACGCCTGGAAGGACCCGTTCAAGTGCTTCCACACGAACAACTCCTGTGAGCAGATCGGGAACGCCATCATGTCGTTCGGTTCGGGCGGCACGCTCGGTACCGGATGGGGCCAGGGCCACTCCGACCTGATCGGCTTCGCCGCCAACGCCGACTTCATCCTCTCCACCGTCGGTGAGGAACTCGGCCTCGCCGGGATGATGGCCGTCCTGCTGGTCTACGGCCTGATCGTCGAGCGCGGTGTCCGCACGGCACTCGCCGCCCGCGACCCGTTCGGCAAGCTCCTCGCGATCGGGCTCTCCGGCGCCTTCGCGATCCAGGTCTTCGTCGTCGCCGGCGGCGTCATGGGCCTGATCCCGCTCACCGGCATGACGATGCCGTTCCTCGCAGCCGGCGGTTCGTCCGTGATCGCCAACTGGGCCCTGATCGGCATCCTCATCCGCATCAGCGACACCGCCCGTCGCCCCGCGCCCGCCCCCGCACCCTCGACCGACGCCGAGATGACCCAGGTGGTCCGCCCGTGAACAAGCCCCTGCGCCGGATCGCGATCTTCTGCGGCGTCCTGATCTTCGCCCTGCTCGCGCGGACCAACTACCTGCAGTACGTGAAGGCCGACGCCCTCAACACCCGCGACGAGAACCGCCGCGTCCGCATCGAGCGGTACGCCCACGAGCGCGGCAACATCATCGTGGACGGCAAGTCGATCACCGGGTCCGCCGAGACCAAGGGCAGCGACTTCAAGTACAAGCGGGTCTGGAAGGACGGGCCCATGTGGGCCCCCGTGACCGGCTACTCCTCGCAGGCGTTCGGCGCTACCCAGCTGGAGAACCTCGAGGACGGCATCCTCACCGGCAACGACGACCAGCTCTTCTTCAACCGGACGATGTCGATGTTCACCGGTGAGGAGAGGACCGGCGGCAACGTCGTCACCACGCTCAACGGCGCGGCCCAGAAGGCCGCCTTCGAGGGCCTCGGCAAGAAGAAGGGCGCCGTCGTCGCCCTCGACCCGGGGACCGGAGCGATCCTGGCGCTCGCCAGCACCCCCTCGTACGACCCCTCGTCCTTCGCGGGCAACGGCCTGTCCGACAGCAAGGCCTGGCAGTCCCTGAAGGACGACAAGAACAAGCCCATGCTCAACCGGGCGCTGCGTGAGACCTACCCGCCCGGGTCGACGTTCAAGGTCGTCACCGCCGCCGCCGCCCTGGAGAACGGGCTCTACGAGGACATCGACGAGGACACCAAGTCGCCGCTGCCCTGGCGCCTGCCGCAGACGAGCCAGGACCTGCCCAACGAGGGCAACATCCCGTGCGAGAACGCCTCGCTCCGCAAGGCGCTGCGCTACTCCTGCAACACCGTCTTCGGCAAGATCAGCGATGACCTGGGCAACCAGAAGATGATCGACGAGGCCAACAAGTTCGGCTTCAACAAGGAGATCTTCACCCCGGTCCGCGCGGACGCCAGCGTGTACCCCGAGGACAACCGGCCGCAGAACGCCATGGCGGGCATCGGCCAGGCGTCCAACCGCGCCACCCCGCTCCAGATGGCGATGGTCGCCTCCGCCGTCGCCAACGACGGCAAGCTGATGCAGCCGTACATGGTCGCCGAGCGCAAGGCGCCCAACCTGGACGTGATCTACACGCACGAGAAGGAAGAGTTCAGCCGGCCCCTCTCGGCGGAGAACGCCCAGAAGCTCCAGGGCATGATGGAGACCGTCGTCAAGGAGGGCACCGGCACGAACGCCCAGATCCCGAACGTCACGGTCGGCGGCAAGACCGGTACGGCCCAGAACGGTCTGAACAACAAGGGGAACCCGTACGCGTGGTTCATCTCGTACGCGAAGACCGACAAGGGTTCCCCGGTGGCCGTGGCCGTCGTCGTGGAGGACAGCGACGCCGGCCGCGCCGAGATCTCCGGTGGTGGCCTGGCCGCCCCGATCGCGAAGTCGGTCATGAAGGCGGTCATCGACAGCGAGAAGTGAGACCGCTCACACCCGGCCGTGAAAGCGACTCTGTGGATACCGGTCGGATATCAGGTACCGCCTCCGGGCCGATCAGCTGATGCGCGGCCGGTAGCGTATGCGCGAACAGCACACCGCCGGACCGCGCACCGGTGCGGTCAGGACTGACGGAGAGGGCTGGAACAGTTATGGAAGAGCCGCGTCGCCTCGGCGGCCGGTACGAGCTGGGCTCGGTGCTCGGCCGTGGTGGCATGGCCGAGGTCTACCTCGCCCACGACACCCGGCTCGGCCGCACTGTCGCCGTGAAGACGCTCCGGGCGGACCTCGCCCGCGACCCGTCCTTCCAAGCCCGGTTCCGCCGTGAGGCCCAGTCCGCCGCCTCGCTCAACCATCCGGCGATCGTCGCGGTGTACGACACCGGCGAGGACTACGTCGACGGGGTCTCCATCCCGTACATCGTCATGGAGTACGTCGACGGCTCGACGCTCCGCGAGCTGCTGCACTCCGGGCGCAGACTGCTGCCCGAGCGGACGCTCGAAATGACGGTGGGCATCCTTCAGGCGCTGGAGTACTCGCACCGCGCGGGCATCGTCCACCGCGACATCAAGCCGGCCAACGTCATGCTGACCCGGACCGGACAGGTCAAGGTCATGGACTTCGGCATCGCCCGCGCCATGGGCGACTCCGGTATGACGATGACCCAGACCGCGGCCGTCATCGGCACCGCCCAGTACCTCTCCCCGGAGCAGGCCAAGGGCGAGCAGGTCGACGCGCGGTCCGACCTCTACTCGACCGGCTGCCTGCTCTACGAGCTGCTGACCGTCCGGCCGCCGTTCGTCGGGGACTCCCCGGTGGCGGTCGCGTACCAGCACGTACGGGAAGAGCCGCAGCCGCCGAGCAACTTCGACCCCGAGATCACGCCCGCGATGGACGCGATCGTGCTGAAGGCGCTCACCAAGGACCCCGACTACCGCTACCAGTCCGCGGACGAGATGCGCGCCGACATCGAGGCGTGCCTCGACGGCCAGCCGGTCGCCGCGACGGCGGCGATGGGTGCGGCGGGCTACGGCGGCGGCTACCCCGGCGGGTACGACAACGACCAGCCGACCACCGCGCTGCGCGCCGCCGACCAGAGCGGCGAGCGCACGTCGATGCTGCCGCCGGTCAACCCGGACGACGGCGGCTACGGCTACGACGACCGCCCCGACCGCCGCAGGCAGAAGAAGAACCACACCTCGACGATCCTCCTGGTCGTCGCGGGCATCCTGGTGCTGATCGGCGCGATCCTCATCGGCAAGGCGGTCTTCGGGGGCGGCGGCGGAGACGACGGCGCGTTCGACGTGCCCACCGTGGTCGGCACCACGGTGAAGGACGCCCAGAAGCTGGCCGACAACACCAACATCGTCCTCAAGGTCGGTCCGAAGGAAGAGTGCAAGGACCAGCCCAAGGGCAAGATCTGCCGCCAGACACCGGAGGACGGGAAGATGAAGGAGCAGGAGACCCTCACGGTCTTCGTCTCCAGCGGCCCGCCGAAGGTCGATGTGCCGGACGTCACCGAGAAGTCCGAGGACAACGCCCGCGAGATCCTTGAGAAGCGGGGCTTCACCGTCAACGTCACCTCGGTCGAGTCCGACCAGGCCGATCCCGGCACCGTCCTGGAGCAGTCCCCGAAGGGCGACACCAAGGCCGAGGAGAACTCCGAGGTCACGCTCAAGGTCGCCACGGAGAAGCTGCTCACGGTGCCGAACGTGTCCACCCGCTCGTACGACGAAGCGGTGGCCCAGCTGAAGGGGATCGGCTTCACCAACATCGGCAGGTCCGACGAGGACTCCGACAAGCCGGCGAACGAGGTGATCGGCCAGAACCCCGCGCCGGACACCAAGGCCGGCAAGGACACCTCGATCATCCTCAAGGTCTCCAAGGGCCCGACGCAGCCCCCGACGGCGGCCATCCCCGAGGTCCGCATGCACAAGGTCTCCGAGGCCAAGCAGATGCTGACCCAGGCCGGCTTCACGAACATCCAGTTCGCCGAAGGCAGCTCGGACGACGACAACGCCATTGTCGCCAACGCCGACCCGCAACCCGGCACACAGTCCGACCCGGCCACCACCACGGTCACTCTCACCACGGTGGGCGGAGGCAACGTCGTCGCCGGGCCGAACGGCGGCGGCAGGGGCCACTGACCCGCTCTCCGCACCCGGTACGAACAGAGGGCCCCGGTCACCTTCGCGGTGACCGGGGCCCTCTGCCGTGACGCCGCAGTCGTCAGCGCAGCTCCGGCGGCTTCGTGCGGTCGCGGTCGACCTTCTCCGTACGGACCAGCTCGCCCCACACGATGTAGCGGTACTTGGACGTATAGACCGGGGTGCAGGTCGTGAGCGTGATGTAGCGGCCGGCCTTCTTCACGCCCGAGCCCTTCGGGACGGCCCCCAGCACGTCGACGTTGTACTTCGACGTCTCCGGCAGCTCGCTGAAGACCTTGTAGACGTACCAGGTGTCCTTCGTCTCGAAGACGATCGCGTCCCCGGTCTTCACCTTGTCGATGTTGTGGAACTTCGCCCCGTGCCCGTCCCGGTGGGCGGCCAGCGCGAAGTTGCCCTCCTTGGCGGAGGGAAGCGCGGATTTCACCGGATCGGTGTAGTAGCCGGCGACCCCGTCGTTGAGGGTTTCGGTGTCGGTGCCCTTCTTGACGAGCACCTCGCCGTTCTTCATCGACGGGACGTGGAGGAAGCCGATGCCGTCCTTGGTGTCCAGCGCGCCGGGGCCGTCGGCCCACTTGTCGCGGACGGTGTGGCCCTGCTTGGTGGCCTCGCGGTCGGCCAGCACGTTCGTCCACCACAGCGAGTAGACGACGAAGAGGCCGAGCACCAGACCTGCGGTGATGAGCAGTTCACCGAAGACACTGACCGCCGTCGCGATGGGATGGCGGCCGCCCTTCCGCGCGGGTGGCGCGGACTCGTCGGTCCGCTCCTGGTCCTCGGTCGTCGCTGTCATAGCACCGCCCTGTCGTCATGGCGTGGGGCCCGTTCAGTCCGCGAGCACGTCGGGCTTCCCCTCGCTGCGCGGCCGTTCGTCGACCATCTTGCCCCAGACGATCAAACGGTACGTACTCGTGAATTCCGGCGTACACGTCGTCAAGGTGATGTACCGGCCGGGCTTGGTGAAGCCGGACTGCTTCGGCACCGGCGCGATCACGGAGACGTTGGAGGGCGAGGTCTGCGCCAGCACGCTCGTCATCTCGTACGTGTAGTACGCCTCCCGGGTCTCGACCACGATCGGGTCACCGGGCTTCAGGCGGTTGATGTAACGGAACGGTTCGCCATGGGTGTTGCGGTGGCCGGCCAGCGCGAAGTTGCCCTCCTTGGCGGAAGGCATCGCCGTCTTCAGCGGCTTCTCGCTGTAGTGGCCGACCATGCCCCGGTCGAGGACCTTCTCCTTGCTGGTGCCCTCGGCGATCGGCGTGACGACGTCCAGCTTGGGGATGTGGATGATGGCGAAGCCCTGCCCCGGCTCGAACGCCTCCTGTTTCTCGGGGGTGTTCTCGTTCTTGGCCCAGTCGTCCTGGATCTTGTGGGTCTCCCGGCCGGCGATCTGGTCGGCGCGCACATTCGTCCACCAGAGCTGGTAGGTGACGAACAGCAGCATCAGGACGCCCAGGGTGATGAAGATTTCACCGATGCCCCGGCTGATGACGATCGCGGGGCTGTCCTTGGCGGCCTTGGCCGCGCGGCGCGCCTCCATGCGGGTCATGGGCTTCGCCGGGGCCCCGTCCGGCGCGGCGCCCGCCGGACGCGGCGGCGCGGAACGCCGTCTGCCACGGCCCTTCGCGGCGCGCCTGCGCTCGGCACGGCCGCCGGTGGGCGGGGGCGCGGGCGTGGCCGCGTCGGATACGCCTCCGGGCTCCTCGGCCTCGGCGGGCGCCTCCGGCTCCGGGTGAGGCGCGGGCACGACCGGGGCGTCCGCGTCTATTCGCCCGAGGATCTCGGTGGCGGGCTCCACGGCCTCGCCGCCCGGGGGCTGCGGGACGGCCGCGGGGCCCGGGTCGAGCGGGGCGTACGGATCGGGCGCGGGCTGCGACGCCTCCGAAGGCGGCTGTACGGGCTCCTGGTGGCCGTACCAGTCGCGCTGGTACCCGGCGGGGTCGTACCACTCCTGCGGGGCCTGCGGGGGGTCCTGTGGCTCGTAGTGCGCCTGCTGCTGCGGAACCACGGGCTGCGGAACCACGGGCTGCGGGACCACGGGCTCCGGGACCACGGGCTCCGGGCCCGGCAGCGGGTCGTTCAACGGGTCCGCCAGCCGGTGGACCGCCGCCTCGAACGCGCCCGGGTCCTCGTACGCCCTCGGATCGTGCGGGTCGTCCTGCCCTGCCCCGGCTCCGTGGCGGGGTGGGGTCACGCGACGGCCTTGCCCACCACCGGAGCGAGCCCCGCCGACCTCTCGACGGCTCCGGTGTCCCCGCAGCGCACCAGCCAGTTGGCCAGCATCAGGTGGCCGTGCTCGGTGAGCACCGACTCCGGGTGGAACTGCACGCCCTCGACGGCCAGCTCGCGGTGGCGGAGGCCCATGATGATGCCGTCGGCGGTCCGCGCGGTGACCTCCAGCTCGTCGGGCACGGTGTCCGGCTCGGCGGCGAGCGAGTGGTAGCGGGTCGCGGTGAACGGCGAGGGCAGGCCGGCGAACACGCCCGCGCCCTCGTGGAGGACCGGCGAGGTCTTGCCGTGCAGCAGTTCGGGGGCGCGGCCGACGACGCCGCCGTACGCCACGGCCATGGACTGCATGCCCAGGCAGACCCCGAAGACCGGGACGCCGGTCGCCGCGCAGTGCCGCACCATGTCGACGCAGACGCCCGCGTACTCCGGGGTGCCGGGGCCGGGCGAGAGCAGGACGCCGTCGAAGCCGTCCTGCGCGTGGGCCGTGGTCACCTCGTCGTTGCGCAGCACCTCGCACTCGGCACCGAGCTGGTAGAGGTACTGGACGAGGTTGAAGACGAAGCTGTCGTAGTTGTCCACGACGAGGATGCGGGCGCTCATCGGGCGGCCCCCGTCGGCGCGCTCGCTCCGTCGACCGTCACATCGCCGAACGGAAGCAGCGGCTCCGCCCACGGGAAGACGTACTGGAACAGCACATAGACGACCGCCAGGGCGAGCACGAGCGAAATGAACGCACGCACCCACACGTTGCCCGGCAGATGCCGCCAGATCCAGCTGTACATCCAGACCCTCCATTCGGTACCGGGTCCAGACTAAAGGGCCCGGGGCCCGGCGTGGGATGCCTGTGGAAAGCTGTGCGGCGCCTGTCGCCGTCTGCTACTTCACCGGCTCCGCGTAGTGCAGGTCCACCGTGCCCGAGTAGCCGGGGAGGGTCGCCGCCCCCTGCTCGTCGACCTTCCAGCCGAGCCCGTACGCCTGCACGTACAGGAGGTAGTTCTGGATCGCGGGCGAGGCATCCAGCGCCCGGCGCAGCGCATCGGGGTCGCCGACCGCGGTGATCTTGTACGGGGGTGAGTAGACCCGGCCCTGGAGGATCAGGGTGTTGCCGACGCAGCGCACGGCGCTGGTGGAGATCAGCCGCTGGTCCATGACCTTGACGCCCTGGGCGCCGCCCTGCCAGAGGGCGTTGACGACCGCCTGGAGGTCCTGCTGGTGGATGACCAGGTCGTTGGGCTGCGGATCGGGGTAGCCGGGGCTGGCGGTGGCATTGGGCGGGGCGTCGTTGAGGGTGACGGATACGGCGGGGCCGGACAGCTCGGTGGTGCCCGCGGTCCGCTCCAGCGCCTTGAGCTTGGCGGCCTCCGCCTTGGTGCTGCCGTTGTCGCGCTGGGCGAGCCTGTCGATGTCCCCGCGCACGGAGGCGGCGGACTCCTCCAGGGCGGCGTTCTTCTCGCTTCGCTGCTGGATGAGGTCGGAGAGCTTGAGCAGTGAGGCGTCGGTCCGGATATTGGTCCCCTTCGCCGTATTCGCGCTGGTCACGAAGATGAGTCCGGCAAGGGCGAAAACGGCAGCCGTGAGCAGTCTGACCGGGTGCCGGAAGGTGCGGCGGACCGGCCCGGGGGGAGAGTCGGCAGAATTGCTCAACGTACCCTTATCTCCTTCGGTGCCACGGAAGGACTACGCTAACGGACGCCCGGGGGAGGCCACATTCCCCCTCGCGCCCCGCCCCGGCGCCAGCCACAGTTCCCTGCGCGGTCACGCAGCGCATCGACAGGAGAGTTCCTCGTGCCGAAGTCACGGATCCGCAAGAAGGCCGACTTCACGCCGCCCCCGGCGAAGCAGGCGACCAACATAAAGCTCACCAGCCGCAGCTGGGTGGCGCCCGTGATGCTGGCGCTCTTCCTGATCGGACTGGCCTGGATCGTCGTTTTCTATGTGACCGACGGCGACCTGCCGATCAAGTCGCTGGGGAACTGGAACATCGTCGTCGGCTTCGGCTTCATCGCCGGCGGCTTCGGCGTCTCCACACAGTGGAAGTAGCCCGCGCGACCGCGTAGAACCACACACCGGTCCCGCTCCGCAACCCCTGCCCTGAGTTACCCACAGCGTTATCCACAGGTGGGGGAAAAGGTCAGACGATCTGTGGATAACTCTCAGGCCGTTGACGCCGGTGTGACTGCAGCCGCCCCCGCCCGAGGGCGGAACGCCCCTTGTCCCGACTGGAAAAACCCAGCTCAGGGACAAGGGGCACAGTTGTACCCGCACTATGCACAAGATCAGGATCAGGCTGTGGAACCCTGTGGACAACTTCGGTCACAAATGGTCCACACTCGCCCCGGCGGTGACCTCTAAGTGAGGGCGGCCGTTCTCGTCACCACGATCAGGACGACGGCCACGAGCACCAGGGCACAGGTCCCGAACTGCACCAGATCACGCCGCTCACGCGGGGCGTGCACCATGCCGATCCCGATCAGCACTCCGGCGATCAGCCCACCGACGTGCGCCTGCCAGGCGATCCCGCCCCAGGGGTTGAAGGTGATGATCAGGTTGAGCACGAAGATCGCGATGACCGGGCGCATGTCGTAGTTCAGCCGGCGCATCAGTACGGCGGTGGCACCCAGCAGACCGTAGATGGCACCCGAGGCCCCCAGAGACGGCTGGTTCGGCTCCGCGAGCCAGTACGTCAGGGCACTGCCCGCCAGCCCGGAGAGCAGATACAGCGAGAGGAAGCGGACGCGGCCCAGCACCGCCTCCAGCGGGCCGCCCAGCCACCACAGCCCCAGCATGTTGAAGGCCAGGTGCCACGGTGCCTCGTGCAGGAACATCGCCGTCACCAGCCGGTACGGCTGACCCTCCGCGACGCCTTCGAGCGGCCCGTCGTCCGTGAAGACGTCACGGCCCAGGAGCTCGAGATGGTCGATCAGCGCGCCGTTCACCGCAGCTGCGACGAACACGGCGACATTGATCCCCAGCAGGATCTTGGTGATCAGCCGGGGGTCCGCCGCGACGACGCCCCCCGCCAGCGTGCGCGGCCGGGCGGCGGACGCGCCGTGCCCCGTACCGGACCCCTGGCGGACGCAGTCCGGGCACTGGAAGCCGACCGACGCGTCGACCATGCAGTCCGGGCAGATGGGCCGGTCGCAGCGGACGCACCGGACCGCCGTCTCCCGGTCCGGGTGGCGATAGCAGGGGGCCGGCCCCTCGACGGGCGGGGGCGGTCCGGACGCGCCCGGCGGCTGCTGGTCCATCGGTCCCATGGCTTCCCGGTCCCCTCGGTCCTCGTCGTCGCGCGGGTGCGCACGACACCGCCCCGCGCGTCCGTTCTGTCATGAGATACGGACGGGCGGGGCGGTTGGTTCCCGAACGTGGAATCGGAGAGTGAGCGAGCGGACGCGGAGGGCGATCAGCGCCTCTCGATGGCGACCGACTCGATGACGACGTCCTGCACCGGACGGTCGGTACGCGCGTTGGTCGCGGTCGCCCCGATGGTGTCCACCACCTCCCGGCTCTTCGCTCCCTCCACCTCACCGAAGATCGTGTGCTTGCCGGTCAGCCAGGCCGTCGGCGCGAGCGTGATGAAGAACTGCGAACCGTTGGTGCCCGGTCCGGCGTTGGCCATGGCCAGCAGATAGGGCTGGTTGAAAGCGAGGTCGGGGTGGAACTCGTCCCTGAACTCGTACCCCGGGCCGCCGGTGCCGTTCCCCAGCGGGTCACCGCCCTGAATCATGAAACCGCTGATCACGCGGTGGAAGACGGTGCCGTCATACAGCCGGCCCTTGGACTTCTGCCCGGTGGTCGGGTCCGTCCACTCACGCTCGCCCTCGGCGAGCTCGACGAAGTTCTTGACCGTCTTGGGAGCGTGGTTCGGCAGGAGCCGGATCTCGATGTCGCCCTTGTTGGTCTTCAAGGTGGCGTAAAGCTGCTCGGCCACGATCTGCCTTCCGTGAGTCTGCACGTGTGCTCTGCGCGACTGCGCCGCGCGCCGGCCCGGCGCGGTTCGCGGACCGTGCCGACGCCCCGATCCTTGCACGCGCCGGGCCCACACCCGCGCGGCACGGCCGGTGCGGCCAAGTGCGTGACGAACCGGCGCGATACGGGATGAACCATGGCATGGTCGTCGGAAGGTACCGAATGACCCGGATGCCCGCCCCACATGCCGCAGAGGGCCCGCGCAGGCATGATCTCGAATTGGGTGGAAAGGCGGAGTACCTACCCGCCACCAAGGAGGAGGATCCCGTGACCCGCATCGACAGCGTGCGTGCCGCAACCGACTCGGCGAGGGACAGCGTGCAGCACGCCGCGGAAGTGGTGGCGCCCTACGCCGACTCGGCCAAGGACCAGGCCGTTCACTATGCACACGAGGCCCGCACGCTGCTCGCACCGAAGGTGTCGAAGGCAGCCAAGCAGGCCCGTGTGCAGTACGGCGCGCACGTCGCCCCGCGTATCGAGCTCGCCCGCACACACGTACCCCCCAAGGTCGACGAGGTCGCCCAGCGCGCCGCGCTCCGCACCCGTCAGGCCGCCCGCAGCGCCGCGGACTACACCGTCCCGCGCATCGAGAGCGCCCGGGCCGCCGCCCAGCCGGTGGCCGAGGAAGCCGCCACCCGCAGCGCCGCCGCGGTGGCCGCCCTGCGCGGCCAGGTCACGGCGAAGCAGATCCGCAAGCTGGCCAGGAAGCACGAGCGGCGGGCCAGGGCGGGCAAGGCGTTCAAGGGCCTGGCCATCACCGGGATCCTGGCGGGCGCCGGCTACGCGGTGTGGCGCTGGTGGGACAAGCAGGCCAACCCCGAGTGGCTGGTGGAGCCGCCCGCCCCCACCGAGGTCGACGACCGCGCCCCGCTGTCCTCCGTCGACGGCAGCCCGCACGCCTCGACGCTGCTGGACCCCGAGGTCGAGGCCAAGCAGGCCGACGCCGAGGCGGCCGGCGAGGACGGCCCGGACGCCACGGGCGGCACGGCCCCGGACGACCGCGCCTGACCCGGGCACCCCGCACGACAGCACGCGCAGAACGGGCGCCGGAGGACCGCGAGGTCTCCCGGCGCCCGTCCGCGTACCCGGGACCCTCCCTCCGTACCGGAGTACCCGGGACCCTCCCTCCGTACCGAATGCGCGCGGTCGTTCTGTACTACCGTTCGGGCACCGGCAGGAGGCCGTGGAGGGGGAACGTGAGCGCTCGCATTCTGGTCGCCGAGGACGACGCGAAGCAGTCCCGTCTGATCCGGATCTATCTCGAAAGAGAAGGACACGCGGTCCATGTGGTCGCGGACGGACGGGCGGCGCTGGAACGGGCGCGCTCGGCGCGGCCCGACCTCATCGTCCTCGACGTGATGCTCCCCCTGGTCGACGGCCTCGACGTGTGCCGCATCCTGCGCACCGAGTCCGACGTGCCGATCCTGCTGCTCACCGCCCGGGTGGCCGAGGAGGACATGCTCCTCGGCCTCGACCTCGGCGCCGACGACTACCTCACCAAGCCGTACAGCCCGCGTGAGTTGACCGCTCGGGTGCGGGCGCTGCTGCGCCGCTCGGGAAGGTCCGGCGGGGGCGGCGGGCCCGCGGTGCTGCGGGTCGGCGAGGTGGAGCTCGACACCGCGCGGTTCGAGGTCCGGGTGGCGGGCCGGGCGGTGGAGCTGACCGCGAAGGAGTTCGCCATCCTGGAGACGCTCGCGCGGGAGCCGGGCCGGGTCTTCACGCGTGCCCAGATCATCGAGCGCGTCTTCGGTTTCGACCGGGACGTGCTGGAGAGGACCGTCGACGCCCATGTGATGAACATGCGGCGGAAGCTGGGGACGGGCCCGGACGGCAGCCATGTGGAGACGGTGTACGGGAGGGGCTACCGGCTCACGGACGGTCCCGTCTCCGCGTCACCCCCCGCCGGGGGTTGACCGTCCCGTGCCCGGGGAAGGGCGACCGCGAACGTCGTCCCCTCCCCGACCGTGCTGCGCACCTCGATGGCGCCCCCGTGGTCGGCGACGATCTGACGGGCGATCGACAGACCCAGTCCGCTGCCTCCGGTGGCCCGGTCCCGCGAGGCGTCCGCCCGCCAGAAGCGGTCGAAGAGCCGTGGCAGGTCATCGGCCGCTATCCCGGTGCCCGTGTCGCGTACCTCCAGTACGGCGCGGTCGCCGTCCCCGAGCAGGGCCAGGGTCACGGTTCCCCCCGGGGCGGTGGCCCGCAGCGCGTTGCCGACGAGGTTGCCGACGACCTGGCGCAGCCGGTCCGGGTCGGCCCGCGCGTACACCGGCCGCGGCGCCTCCAGGTTCAGTACGAGGCCGGCGGCCCCGGCCTGCGGGATGTGGGCGCGGTGGCTCGTCTCCAGGAGCTCGCGGAGATCGACGTCCCGGTGGTGGTAGGCCAGCGCGCCCGCCTCGGCCAGCGCGAGGTCCCGCAGGTCGTCCACGATCCGCTGCTGCAACAGCGCCTCCTCGTGGAGGGATTCGAGGAGTTCGGGGGTCGGTTCGAGGACCCCGTCGCGCAGGGCCTCCAGATAGCCCCGCAGATTGGCCAGCGGGGTGCGCAGCTCGTGCGCGATGTCGCTGGTGAGGCGGCGCTGGTGCTCCTCGCTCGCCTGGAGCGAGTCGGCCATGCGGTTGAAGGCCCCGCCGAGCTGCGCGATCTCGTCCCGTCCCGACGCGGGCACCCGCCGCCCCAGGTCGCCCTCGCCAAGCCCCTTCGCGGCGAGCGTCAGGGCGCGAACGGGACGCAGGACGGCCCTGCTCAGCAGCAGCCCGCCCAGGATGACCACGAGGGCCACGCCCCCGGCGACGGCCGCGGTGGGCGCGACGGCCAGGGTCGGCGGCGACTCGTCCCGGAAGCCGAGCGCGACCTCCAGGCGGGGCGGGGCCACGGAGGCGACGCGCTCGTCGAAGACCCGCTGCAAGCAGTCGGAGAACCGTTTCCCGGACTCGCACGCCCGCAGCGCGTCGAGATCCCGCGGCGTCAGCGCGTCGTACGCCTCCGTGGGCTCCGGACACTGAGCGGGCCTGTGCTCCGCGCGCACCGTCGGCACACCGAAGGCACCGGTGCCGGTGACGGTCCCGGCCCCCGCACGGGTCAGGCAGGCCGCGTCGGCGGCGTACGAACGGTAGTCGGAGACGGCGGAGGCGGTCTGCTTCACGGAGGCGCGCGGCACCTGCCCCGGGGGGAGCCGCAGCGTGGGGCGTGCGTCGACCAGGACCGGCGGGCGGGGGGGGGCGCGGGGGGGGGGGGGGCGCGGGGCGCGGGGGGGGGGGGGGGGGGCCGCCCGCGGCCCCCCCCCGACACACCCCACCCCAACGGCCGCCCAAAAG